>NZ_JACUUA010000222.1 GCF_014859565.1 Marinospirillum sp.
ATGGGTGCTGTTGTCACCAAAGATGTTCCACCTGGTGTTACGGTTATTGGTAATCCTGCTAACCTAATGGTACTCAAATGATTTTATGGAAGCATGATGACTGAAGCGCATCTTGAAGCTGAGACGGGGTTACAGCCGCATTCCGAAGAGGTTTATCCTGATGCGGTGATCAAAGTCAGCCGGGATCAGTACAGTGCTTTTGAAATTAAACGAATGGTTGAGGAAACCCAGGAGCTGATTTTAGCGCCGCCTTTTCAGCGTGAAAATGTGTGGAAGTACCCTCAGAAGCGTGAGCTGATCGAAAGCCTTTTGATGGGTATTCCTATTCCTGTTATTTATGTATTTGAAGACGAGAACGGCATTAAACAGATGGTCGATGGCCGCCAGCGCACCAGTGCAATTATTGATTTTATGAACGGTAAGTTTGCTCTGGAAAAGCTGGGTATGCTTCCTGATTTTAATGGTTTTCGGTTCAAGGATTTGCCTCCTTTGTATCGCAGTAAGCTGGAGCGTTACCAACTGCTGGTTTATGTGATAGAGCCTCCCACGCCTGAGCGGGTTAAGTATGATATTTTTGACCGGGTAAACCGAGGCGGAACCCAGTTAAATAACCAGGAAATGCGAAATGCTTTGTACTCTGGTAAGGCCACTTCATTGTTAAAGAAGTTGCGTCATTTGCAGTCTTTTAAGCAGGCAACAGGTGGTAGTATTCAACCCAAACGGATGAGAGACCAATATGTAATTTTGCGCTTTCTCGCCTTTTATTTACTGCGAACTGGGCGACTGGATTTTTCCTATAAAAGCAATCTGGATGATTTTCTGGCTTTTGTGATGCGCTACTTGAACCAAGCTAATGTGGCACTATTGGACCATCTAACTGGGACTTTTGATATTGCAATGCAGCGAGCTTATGCTCTGATGGGTGAGGATGCATTTCGTTTTCCAATCAAGAATACCCAGCGAAGACCTATTAACATGGCCTTGTTTGAAAGCCTGGCCTACTTTTTTGCCATTTTACCGGGGAGTCAGCTTGTATCTGATGCTTCTCTCGTACAGGCTATTGACCGGTTGAAACAGGCGTTTGACGCCAGTGACTATTTCAGAAATCGTGTTGATGGTACACACAGTGTGAATTATCGTTTTTCTGAAGTTGAAAAATTGAAGGATGCACTGCAATGCTAAAAAAAATCGATATTAAGGCCTTCAAGTGCATTGAAGAACAGGCTTTTGAATTACAGCCTCTTACCTTGGTAACAGGTACGAATGCTTCAGGGAAATCGACTTTACTGCAAGCTATCCTGGTTGCTTTGGCCGCCAAACCACAGAAGTACCTGAGTCATTTGGGTGAAGTGGTTAAACCCTATATGCCGTGGGAAGAGGTGTTGTGTCGCTCTTCAAATGCCAGGGAGGTCGAAATAGGCCTGATTACAGTTAAGGGTGATGAGTTGCAAGCACGCATTTCTGAGAAAGGGGCTGGGGTTGTTTATGATTCCGGCGAGATGCCTGCTTATGAAGAGACTTTGTTTTATCTGGCTGCTGATCGTAAGGGACCGGAAGAGCTGGTTCCTTTGAATAAAGAAATTTGCATCGGTCAGCAAGGCCAGTTTGCAGTGGGTTATTTTGAGCTGAATAAAGATAAGCCGATTGATAACTCTTTGCTGGTTAATCAGGCAGCAGCCAAGACTTTGAAGGCACAGTTGGCTTGGTGGCTCTCTAAAATTACTGGCGTGGAGTGTGAAGCCCGGACTGAGAAAGTGACCAGCACCAGTGTTCGGTTGAGTTTTAGTATGGGTGAGCTGGGCGAGGTGTCACCGCTTAATACCGGGGCGGGCAATAGTTATTTACTTAAGTTGCTGATTATGTGCTTGTCCGCACAACCTGGCCAGTTGCTGCTCATTGAGAATCCTGAAATTCACTTGCATCCTTGTGCCCAATCCAAGCTGGGTGAGTTCTTTGCCTTCTTGTCAGCCAGGGGTGTGCAATTGGTTGTTGAGACTCATTGTGAGCACTTGATTAACAGAGTGCGCTATGAAGTTTATCAGCAAAGACTTGCGGCCAAGGATGTTGCGCTCTATTACAAGGCAGGTGTCCATCAGCCTTTTTTAGCCATGGGTATTTTGGCGAGTGGTCATTTTTGTGACCAGGCAGGTGAGCGGGTAAATTTCCCAACCGGTTTTTTTGATTCAACTTTAGGCGAGCTATTGGAGATGGGGTGATGGATTACACTTTAGCCATGGAGAATGGGTTACTAAAAGTTTTCTATGATTTTAAGCAAGGCTTGGTTCAGGAAACCAGCACAGCAGTCATTCAGAACTTGCTGCGTATGTATCAACCACCCCACATTACCAGTGTTGCACAGCTTAAGGCAGTTGGTGTTGATGACCCTGCATTGTTCCAGCAGTTGGCGACTATGCAGTATATCAATCAAACAGCGGAAGAATTGGCGCCTCTGACCCGCTATAAGCTGGTGTTGAGTGAAGCTTCCGCTGTCTACCCTGCAGTTAAACTAGGTTCAGATGTGGTGAGTCAGGAGTTAGTTATGACCTTGAAGCCAGGTGATGATCGAACCAAAGCCCATGCGTGGTTGAAAGCTTTGCTGGATAATGCACGTACGATAACTCTGGTTGATCGTTATTTATGTGTTGAGCAAACGGGCCGACTGAAAGCAAGTTCTCGCCAGTTTTTGCAGTTGCTCCCCAAGCGTTCTTTGTCGATCTTCTTTTCTGCTTATACAACCGCGCTGGCTTCAGAGGTGAAACAGATTTGCCATCAGTGGAAGGTGAAACAGGATAGCAGCCCTAGATACACCAGTGTTCATGACCGTTATCTGTTGATTGATGGTGAGTTGGAAGTCGTTGTGACCAGCGGTATTGAGTATCTATTCGATACCAGCAAAGAATGTACGCTGCTGGTTCGAAAAATTAATTAAGTTATTGGGTGTATGTTTAAATGTTGAATGGACCCTTTTCTCCCTGGCCTTCGTTTACTGAAGAAGAGGCCAATGCTGTACGAAATGTTTTGCTTTCCAATAAGGTCAATTACTGGACGGGGCAGGAAGGCCGTGCGTTTGAGCGGGAGTTTGCTGCTTTTGCGGAAACTGAGTACGCGATTGCCCTGGCCAATGGCACGGTAGCTCTGGATTTGGCGTTCCAGGCCTTAGCTGTGGGTTCCGGTGATGAGGTGATCGTTACGTCTCGCACCTTTTTGGCTTCGGTTTCCAGTATTGTCAATTCCGGTGCGGTACCGGTGTTTGCCGATGTAGACCGCGATTCACAGAATATCACTGCCGAAACCATCAAAGCTGTGCTAACCCCTCGAACTAAAGCGATTGTGTGTGTGCATCTGGCCGGTTGGCCTTGTGATATGGATAGTATTATGACGCTGGCGCAAGAGCGGGGTCTTTATGTGATTGAAGACTGCGCCCAGGCGCATGGCGCTCGTTACAAGGGGCGTTCAGTGGGTTCGATCGGGCATATCGGCTGCTGGTCTTTCTGTCAGGATAAGATTATGACCACAGGTGGCGAAGGGGGTATGGTCACCACCAATGATCGAGCGCTCTGGTCAAAAATGTGGTCGTTTAAAGATCATGGCAAAAGCTGGGAGGCAGTTTATGAGCGTGAGCATCCCCCTGGTTTTCGTTGGCTGCATGAGTCCTTCGGTACTAATTGGCGAATGACAGAGATACAGGCGGTGATTGGGCGTATCCAGCTGAAGCGTATGCCGGAATGGCACAAAACCCGACTGCGTTATGCCCAGCAAATTTGGGAAACCGCCAAGCAACTGACTGGGTTAAGAATCCCGGAAGTGCCTGAAGAAATCGAGCACGCGGCTTATAAGTGCTATGTATTTGTTGAAGCTACTTCCGAGCAGCGTGACCGTATAATGCAGCAGATTAATGAGCGGGGTGTACCTTGTTTTTCAGGTTCCTGCTCAGAGGTCTATCTGGAAAAAGCCTTTGACAATACTGGTTTTCGCCCATCAGAGCGTTTATCGGTAGCTAAAGAGTTGGGAGAAACCAGTTTGATGTTTTTGGTGCACCCAACTTTGACTCAGGAAGAGATTGATAAAACCTGTCAGGTATTGGCTGCTGTCATGAAGGGATAGGCCTGCTATGAAAAAGACCACCACTAAGCTTCACCTGAAAATTGCCACTCTGGATCGTAGCCATAAACGTCTGGTGATCTAGGAGCTCTCAGTTGGAGCTCTCTCCGAGAGCGATTACTGCAAAATCGCGCAGAGGACTGCGCTACCACTTGAGTGCGCTCCTACGGAGGTGGTTGCCAAGTGTTGGTTTGTTTCGGTGGGGTGGTAATAAGCAATTTTTTGGCTGAAGAGTGGTCTATTGCGTTATAGTTGTAAAAGTACCAATAGCCAAAAAGGCATAGCTATGAGTATGAAAACTGCAGAGACCCGCAAGTATTTTGGTGTAATGCAAGGCCTGTCAAGTATCGGGCAAATTTGGCCTTCGGGTCAGTACGAAGAGTACCTTCCATCACAAAGTCAGCAGGTTCGCATTTCGCAGTATTGGAATGCGTCAGGCGAGTATTTGAAGCAAGCTGAAGCACAAGTAAAGGCAAATATTAAAGCACAAGGGTAAAATTATGGTCGATAAGGAAGTCGTTACCCCTGAACAGCAGCTTCACCAGCTGGCGACAAAGCTTCATCAAGGTCAACTGTCTGCCCAAGAACAGAGCCTTTTAGCTGAGCTACTTGATAATGAACCGGGTGAAGTACTGATGTCCGTTACACGCCAACAGCTTCATGTTGGTCCTTTACCGCCACCTGATCTACTCAATCAGTATGATGATGCCACTCGCCAAACCATTTTGAGTATGGCTAGTAAAGAGCAGGCTCACGCGCATGATATGCAGCAAAAAAGCCTTCAAGGTGCTATAGCTAAAGATCGCCGAGGTCAGGTGATCGGTGGTGTTATTGCCGTTGCTGGTTTGGTTGCTGCAGCTGCCATAGCACCTTACAGCACTGTTGCTGCTGCGATTATTGGTAGCCTGGATTTATTCGGGATGGTCGCTTTGTTTGTTGCACCTCGTATTCTTGAGAAACGCTCCCAGTCATGAAAAAAACCACCACTAAAGGTAAAGGCTCGGGTGATCGGGTTAAGCGCTGAAAAATAGCGGGCAACTAACCC
>NZ_JACUUA010000223.1 GCF_014859565.1 Marinospirillum sp.
AGGCATTGGAGCGCATTTTGCAACCATCAATGGCAAAGAGTTCATGGCCGAGTAATCCTTGCTGATCACAGATCAGCAGTACCTGTTCAAACAGGGCTTCAATCGCTTGGGGCTGACTGCTGACAAAATGAGCAATGGTGGTGAAGTGTGGAACGGTGTCACAGGACAGGGCTTTGAAGATGATGTTGGTGTCGCAGCACCACTGGATTTCACGGCTGGAGGTGATGCCCTTGGAATAAGCAAACAGGATGATTTTTAGAAGAATCGCCGGATCATAAGCCGGACGGCCTTCAGCATCATTCTTATAGGGCTGGTGAAAAGCAGAAAGATCCAGCTTTTCAGAGATCAGGTAGTGCAATGCAAATTCAAAGGTGCCTGGCTGGATCTGCTCAAGGTAGTTGATCACCACCATCGACATCTGGTTGTAGTCGTAGTGCTTGAACTTGGGCATCCCTCACTCCTTTGGCGAAAAGTCCATCTAAGCAAAGTTCAGCAGGTTTTTCTACAGCCTGAACGCCCTGTTAAGGTGTGAGCAACGCAATACCGACGCCGCCGTATACCACCTTAAACACCAATCGCAACGCATAGCAAAGATGCCAAGCGTTGCGAATCACTCTTAAACAGATTGTTATATTTTTGAAAAATACTCTGAGATTAATTCTTTGTTTTCTAAATAGGCGTCCAGCACTTGGTATAGAAAATACTCTTCATCTTTCTTGAACCCAAACGGGATCTTAGCGTTATCAATTTTGAAGGATTTTATTTTCTTATACCCTTTCTTATCAGGATTTGAAAGTCTTTCAGAATATTCGTCCAATGTATAAAGTATAAATTCATGATCTAAGTGTTTAATAAAGTATTCATCATCTAAAACAAAGTATTCCAAATGGATAACCTGAGTAACAACATCCTGATTGACAACCTCAAAGTCTTCCATTATCTCTTCAAATGTTAAACTTTGTTTTTCAATATCATGGCGCACCCATAAGCTGTTATCATAATTATCGATTGTGTAAAACTTCGAAACCTCTGGTAAGCCTGATACATCAATTCTTAGGATGGAACCATATTCCATCTCTTCCATCATTGGAATGCATTCAGAAATATAATCAATTCTGAACGAGATGTCGGATAACAAATTTTTATCTATCAAAGACTCAATTGAAGAAAGTAGTTTCTTTGGTAAAGGGATCCAAAAATACTTATCAATTCTTTTATCACGGATAGTTTGACTATCTTTATCATTGTGTATTTCAATGTTATCGTTGAGACTTAACAATTTGTATTTTGAAAACTGATTATCTGCTTCATCCAAATCAACATCAATATTCTTATACTCATCATAAAGATGGGATGAATATTGCATGTTAAACATTTCAGAACGACTTTTAATACTCTTATAATCATCATGTATCAGCTCACATAGCACTAATAAATGATAATTATCTTCTATATATACAGGGTCTTCTTCACCATGGATAAATTTGTATTCGTTATTGTAGATTTCTGAAATTCCAGAAAATTCAGAGTATTCTTTTTCAATGGAATCCAATAAATCATTGAAAGTTGTTATTTTCAGCTTTTCTTCAACCCTATCAATCATCGGCTTATAAAACCTAATAGCACCCTCTGATTCACCTAGGTCCTGAATTTTGTTAGAATAGCTCTTTTTTTCTAACTCATATTTTCTTGCATACAGTCTCATAACTTTCGATCTAAATGCATCACTGTCACAAGATTTTTTTATACTCGGTAATAGTTCCTCAGTAATGAAAGGGGACCTTTCAAGGAAAGCGCTAGTTAACCTCCCTGACATACAAAGCTCACTTTTACTTAAATCTAAGCTATCTAGTTTTTTAAACAATGCGTCCATGTGATCGCTTTACCCTCGTTGTTGCATAAAAAATATAACGAGCCTGTAGAAAAACCTCTTTCCAGCCAGCTTTTCCTACCAACAGCTCGATCTCTGTTGTTCATTTTTGATTACCGGTTTTGTCGGCAACCCTTGGTTGATTCTGTGTTTTCCGGCCTTTTCAGGCTTTGGCTTCTGCAAGCCAGTGTTTATGCTGCTTTCAGTACATCTTTTTGGGGCTGGCTTGCCCCTTGTTCTGCTGCTTTATTGAGCCAGCTTGCCATAGTGGGCAAGCTTTTCAATGTTGTGGATCAGGCAGTAGAGTTGCCACTGCCCTTGTACCTTGGTTTTGCCTCTCAGGCTGAAGCGGTTTAGTCCTTTGTTGGTGCCAATGTTGCCGAAGACCGGTTCAACAACCGACATTCGATGGCTGTATATCTCTTTACCTAGGGGGTTATCCACACGGTGTTTCATCCAGTCGGTGTAGTTCGGTGGTCGTTTTTCATTTAAAGGAAAGCTGACTTGTCGTCCAGCTCCTTTACGATGGTCGGCTGCTGCTGGGTTTTTCATGCACTGGTGTTTTTTCTTGCAGTGCCGGCATTGCAGCAGCTTGCCTTCAAAATAGGCGGTGGGTTGGCCTTGGTCGTTGGCTCTGGTGCCCCGGTGGCTGATTTGGTTTCCCGCTGGGCAGATACAGGTCAGATTAATGGGGTCGAACTGGAACTCGCTGGCCGGTATGAGTGGTTTGGCTTCGGGTTTGCCGGGTGTCTGGTGGCGTTTGCCGTATTTTTCTTTTTGATCCTTGAACTTGGGATCTCGGCTTCTGAACTGGTTGTCAGGAATGTAGGCGTTGATGCCGTTCTGGTGCAGGTATTTCATGTTGGCCTCGTTAGCGAAGCCAGTATCAGCAGTAACAATAATGCCTTCTTTATAGAGGTTGTCATTGATGCCCAGTCGTTTGTAACGTTCTTCTATTGTTTCCAGTACCGGTTGCAGGGTGTGGTGTTCCTGTCCTTCGCCGAAGGCTTGGGCATCAATGATGATCTGGTGTTTTTTATCAACCGCAGCGACACCGTTGTAACCCTGGATGGTGCCCTTGCTAGTCGTCATTTTTGCGGATTGGTTGTCGGTGATGTTGCTTTTCACTTCCTTGCTACGTTTGCCTTTACCCGTCCTTGGTTGGCTGTGCTTTAAAAAGTCACCGATCTTGTTGGCTGCAGCATCCAGGGTCAGGATGGTTTTGGCTTTGCGAATATCCCGATCCAGTTCTTCTTCACTCTCCCAGCTGTCTTTTTCCTGGTGTTCACTGAGGTGATGGCGGATCAAGCGTTTGAGTTTCTGGCGTTTCTGTTCCAGTTCTTTAAAGGTGCCTGACCATTCTTTGGAGGCATTGGAGCGCATTTTGCAACCATCAATGGCAAAGAGTTCATGGCCGAGTAATCCTTGCTGATCACAGATCAGCAGTACCTGTTCAAACAGGGCTTCAATCGCTTGGGGCTGACTGCTGACAAAATGAGCAATGGTGGTGAAGTGTGGAACGGTGTCACAGGACAGGGCTTTGAAGATGATGTTGGTGTCGCAGCACCACTGGATTTCACGGCTGGAGGTGATGCCCTTGGAATAAGCAAACAGGATGATTTTTAGAAGAATCGCCGGATCATAAGCCGGACGGCCTTCAGCATCATTCTTATAGGGCTGGTGAAAAGCAGAAAGATCCAGCTTTTCAGAGATCAGGTAGTGCAATGCAAATTCAAAGGTGCCTGGCTGGATCTGCTCAAGGTAGTTGATCACCACCATCGACATCTGGTTGTAGTCGTAGTGCTTGAACTTGGGCATCCCTCACTCCTTTGGCGAAAAGTCCATCTAAGCAAAGTTCAGCAGGTTTTTCTACAGCCTAAACGCTGAAATAACCCGCAAAGCCTGGAGGGGCGAAGCCCCGGAAGGGTTTGTCGGGTTGATTTCCTCGTTAGAACTGTTTGAGCACCTAATCAGCCAAATGGGTAAGTCTAGGCGTGTAGCCGATAAAGTAGAACCCTTTGTCTCTAATTGCGCTATCAAGCGCCACAGGGTTATTTGGCTTTATGCGCCGCAAGACCTTAAGCCCGGATACCTTTTGGGTAGCACCGTGGTATTTTATGTCGCTGCGGACTAATTTAGCCGTAAAATCAAAGAACCCAACCCCATCAACCTCGGCCACAAAATGGGTTTTACGATTCCTCACTCGACGGAGATCGACCGGAATCACCTCCTCACCTTTTATTGCATAGAAGACGTAGCTATCACGAAGAGTCAAATCGTCCGCACCTAGAAAGCAGAAAAACGGATACGCAACGTACCCTTCATCAGGGAGCTCGGACGGATAGATAGCCGCCTTCTCAACTACAGGATCCCTGACCAAGAAGTGAACAAGATCGCTCATACTATATTACGTACACATTTAGAGCCATTAAGAAACGCTTGTGCGACATCCGACTCCCACTTGCACTGGTCACCTTTCACGCGACTACTACCCACGATTGGCGCCCAGACCATGTCCACGCCAAATTGGTAACTTCTCGTTGCTGACCAAAGCTTGATATGCTTGCGCCGTAGAGCCGCTTCCCCAACGCCTAGCACTTCTAGACGAAGGGCCATGACGTCTGAGTCTGATTTCTCGAAGTGAACGACGTTTTGCTGCGCGTCCCCGCTGACATGATAGGCCCATGCCTTTGCCAAGTACAGGTGCTCGCCAGTATAAAACCCACGACCTAGTTCGCCGCCGCCCTTTGTAACGTCAACCATTCCGGCCTGAAGCTGGGCTGCGTACTTCTTTGACGTCCCGTGATAAGTATCCATATCCCTCCTTCTAACGAGCATGTAGAAAAATCTCTTTCCAGCCAGCTTTCCCTACCAACAGCTCGTTCTCTGTTGTTCATTTTTGATTGCCGGTTTTTGTCGGCAACCCTTGGTTAATTCTGTGTTTCTGGCCTTTTCAGGCTTTGGCTTCTGCAAGCCAGTGTTTATGCTGCTTTCAGCACTGCTTTTTGGAGCTGGCTTGAACCCGGCTCTGCTGCTTTATTGAACCAGCTTGCCATAGTGGGCCAGCTTTTCAATGTTGTGGATCAGGCAAAATAATTGCCACTGACCTTGTACCTTGGTTTTGCCTCTCAGGCTGAAGCGGTTTAATCCCTTGTTGGTGCCGATGTTGCCGAAGACCGGTTCCACCACCGACATGCGGTGACCATAAACCTCTTTGCCCAGGGGGTTATCCACACGGTGTTTCATCCAGTCGGTGTAGTTCGGTGGTCGTTTTT
>NZ_JACUUA010000224.1 GCF_014859565.1 Marinospirillum sp.
GGGGCAAAGTTTGGTATCCGCAAGTACCCTGTTTGGTATCCGCAAGTACCCTGTTTGGTATCCGCAAGTACCCTGTTGGTATCCGTAAGTACCCTATCTAGGTATCTGCTAGTACCCTGTTTCTACCCGCTATGACGGTGCCTTTTTTTCTTGGCCAGATGTTTGATCTGGGTTTTGACTGGTTGCCGATTTACGACCACCAGCCCTGCTTTTATTTCGTAATCAAACGGTGTGTCGCCCTCACTGCAAGCTGCTTTGACTGCTTCGAGTGCCTTGATTAGTTTTTGTTTTCCGCTTTTTAGACTGCTGTTTTCGCTTCCTGTCAGCCTTAACAGGGTTTCAACTTTGATTGGGTATGGGTTTGCGTGGCTTGAGTAAAAGCCATGAAGCCACTGCGCCATCTGGCTCCCGCCTAGTTTTTTTCGTGTATCCCACTGTATGTGGGAATATTGATCGACTCCAAAAAGCGGTGTGATCTTATCGTCTAGCTCGATAATCCATTCGTTTGTATTGTCGTCCTTCACCGCAGAACTAATCAGACTGCCGATGTATGTGTATCTTTCATGCTTTACAATCAATGCGTTGGCGACAAGTCGCTCGATGCGAGATTGAAGAATCTCCCTGTTTTTTCCTGATAGCGTTTTGCCCATCAGCTTTAGTAGCTGATAGCCTGTGATGTGGCATTTGCTGCCCAGATCTTGCAGGCGTACGGCGTGCAAAATCGACTCCCAGGTATCCAGGTCGCCTTGATCGAGTCGCTGACCTGTGTATCGAACCTCTATACCGTCTAGGCTTGCCATTGGTTCGCGCTCTAAATAGCGTCTACGACCGCGACCGACCGCACCGAATAGTGCTGAGCGCAGGAAACCATTTGGGACAGCTCTCACTGGCTCCGGCCAGAATGGTAGCTGTATCACCTTGGCTGTTGTTGCAGGCGATTCATCCGCCCGCACCGACTTTGCTTTTTTTCCGGTTTTCAGTCGCTCAACCCGCGCTATCAAGTCATCCATCGGTTTGATCCTGGTATTTGTTTCTATATGATTATAGTACCACTATACAGCCTGACCAGCAATAGGCAATACTGTCTTTTTATTCTTTGATTCACTGCACTACATTTCTGGACTGCTACTGTCTTTCCGTTCCTCGTTCTGCCTGTCGCTCTCTTTTCTAGTATGACTGTCTTTTATATTTCGGCGTGCCTCTAATGCTGCGTCGGTTGTCCGACCTGCGTAGTCAGCCGGGTCGTGCTTGCGCCTGGTTGCCGGGTGCAGTAGTAGTGCATTCTCGACCTCACCGGCGCTGAAACCGGCTCGGAGCATCGCAACACAAGCCCCAAAGTCGCGCCTGCTTTCGTCCGACGTTTTCATTAAAAGCCTATATCTTTCAAGTGTTTGAACAAGGTCTGATTCATCCTTGCTGCTTGGCATGAGTGCCGCTGGCTCGCCGCGCAGCTGCACTTTTGCTGCCCGCTGCTCTGCTGCCTGCATGCGCTCCTGCTGTCGCTCCAGCTCGGCTTTTTTGCGCCTCGACCGTATCATTTCAAGAAGCTTGACCGTCTTACCGCAAACCCGATCTATAGCCTGAATTATCTTTGTAAATGGCGAATTTTTGCCTATTTTTTTGTTCGCAAACCCTGCCAGCCTGAATGGATGTATTGCACCAGTAAACGCCTTGTCTCCGTATTTCTTGTTCACACCTTGGACAAATTCATTCGCTGTTGACTGTTCTTCTTTTGAAATTTCGGGCTTTGGCGCTTTGATAATCGCCTGTAAATTGTCTTGGCTCGACTCTTGTATCAGACATGGCTCGTAGCCAGCATTCAGCAGTTTATCCTTTGTTGTTGGTGTCAGATCATCCACCACTAAGTAATGATGGCTTGGATCAATCGGTGTAATGTACACCTCATAGCTGCCAGCATTTTTTAGGCTCAAAAATCTAAACTGCTGCCTTACTTCATCCGCTGTATAAAAAATTTCATCCGCACCTTTGCGTCGCCCGTAGTCATTGCCCGGTATGATAACTGGATCACCATCACGCCTCGGCATAAGTGTTATCCGGTATCGCTCCGCCCGTAGTGCTGCATGCTGTTCGGCCCATGCCGCCTCTTTTATCTTGATGTGTTCAGGCTTAGGCCCAGGGGCTTCTGCCGCTATCCTAGTAATTTCATCAGCAGTGCCATTGCCACTGCTCCGGATCCCGCCGCTGCCGCCAGTTGCCACATTGAGTTCAACTCCCTTTGGCTCTCCAGCTCCTCCAGTGCCTCCTGCATCTTCTTTGCTAATTGCTTCTGCTGAAAATCGCTCTGCTCCAGTAGCAATTTCAGCCCTTCCTGCTGCTCCTGCTTGGTCATTTCCATTAAGTCTTTCAGTGCTGCGGCTATCTCTGCCTGCTGATCGATCTGCATCAATCGCTGCTCGCCCGATGCAGATGCTTGCCGTTTCCAGGTCTCGATCTTTGACATACTCAATTCCTCTCTTTATTAGTGAACCGACCTTTAAGCTGCTGGCCAGCTTGCCGCCACCGAACCAGATGCCTTCATCATCATCGCGCAACCGAAATGCAGCGCCCGACCATTTTGTGTTGTCCTTCTGTAGCGTTGGCTTAAAATCGACTCCGGCAGCATCAAGTTTCAGGGCAAAGTCTTTAAAGTTTTCTGATTTATCTGCCACCCTTGAAACGATTTCTTGCAGCAACAGTCTTGGAGGCGGTGCGCCTTTTCTGTCGGCTTTTTCAAGTTCTGCAATAGTTACTGCTCGTACTTTTACATCTTTTGAGTTCGCAACCTCTGTTAATCCATACTCTTTTTCAATGCCGCGCAACAGCTCCTCAGTGCGCTCAAAGTCCCTGGAATCAGACACAACCGATCCATCCGATCTCACCCGCGATGCAACTACATGCACATGGTCATGGTCGGCATCCTGGTGTCGAACCAGTGTCCAGGGCGCATCACCAAAACCCATACCATCTAAGTATTTTGTTGCAATACTGCGCCACTGCTCAGGAGTTAGACTGTCATGCTTGCCTACAGCCAGGCTGCAATGAAAAACTGCTTTACCCAGGCCTGGGCGCAGATTCCGATATGCAGCTAGTTCAGCAGCCATGTCCCGGGCTGTTTTGCTGCCCAGAGTTGTATGCAGGAGCACCGCATCTTTCTTGCCAAGGACGTAGTCCAAGGCACCACGAAAGCCGCTTCCCTTAACAATATTCGCTATCATTTTTCTTCAACTCCAACTAGCTGCAGCTTAATTTCATCCAGCAAAACCGTTAGCTGGATCAGTTCATAATGCAATTCTTCGGCATCAATGATGCCAAGCTGATTAACTTTTTTTGCAATCTGATTCAGGTTGCCGCCAATTTTTCCAAGCTCCGCATGTGTCTGTACGTTTATTTTCGGAACCTTGCCAGCCGGAAGATTTCTTTTTACGATTAGCGCACGAATAGCACCCGTGTAATTTTTCCGATTTTCGCCAGACAAAAAATGCAGCTCGGCAAGCTCCAGGTCATTCAGCCGCACTACAATAGGATGTCGCAGCCGATCTTCTCGCGGCTTCACCGGCCTACCGCCTTTACTCTTTTGATGTTCGCTCACAGCTGCTCCATCTGGGGTTAAGGCAATCCAACGGCACGTTGGCAAGCACAACAAAAACAAGCGCAGCGTAGTTTGAAGTTGGTTAAGTGGCACACTTAACATTGCTTGCTACCTACCTTTTTTGACTCTTGCTGCCACTATAGCCGATTTCGATAAAGCCCCGAGAGCAGGGGTTTTTTGCATGCTCTCGGCATATAGTCGCTGCCCTGGTGGTTGCGCCTCTATGCCTGTCAGAGTGTTACTACACTTGCAGCACCAGGCAAGCACACGCCGCCGCCGCCGCCGCCGCCGCCAGAAAGAAATGAAAAAAACACTGCAAACCAAAAAATAAACATACTGCACAACTACATAGAAACATCACAGTATAACCGCATTTCGGAATGACTGCACTTCCAAAAATTAGCAATACAGTATTACCACATAAACTTGCGACAGTATTTTTTTTAAAAAAATACAGTGAAAGTGCTTGCAGGCAGACAGTATAATGCCTTATAATGAACCTACAGTCAGACAGAAAAGAGGTGTTAGTCATGCAGTTCATCGTTCAGCAGGGTTCGAGCAAAGTAAAAGTCATGCGCTACGCTGGCTACGACAAAGAAAAGCGCCGCTCAGTGGTCAAGCAGGTCGCCAGCATGGATAAGTACGCCCCCGAGATTACTGATGAAATGCGCCAGATTTTCACTCCAGAGGAGCTTGAAGAAGTCGAGGACTGGATCAAAAAACGACTGCACGAAATGAACCGATCCGAGCAAAAACACGCTTTTGAGCGGCTGGATTACTACTTGTCCCGGGCTTCTTCTGCGGTCGCGCTGGATGTTGTTGAACTGACTGAAGAGCGCGTTGGCCGGATTTATGCGGCAATCGCACACTTTGAGCATCTGCTTAAAAAGCGCGGATTCAAAAAAACTGGTCTGCTCAAAAAGCATAGTCATGCGACCCGGACTGCAGATCAGGCGAAAAAGTCAGATAGCAGCAAAGAAATCAGACAGACAGTGATGCCGCTATAGATTGGCATATACCAGCATAGAATAGACCGACTGTGTGTTTCTGCAATGCAATACAGCAACACCAACAAATGGCAAGACTGTATTGCTTGCAAGTGAATTACTGTCATTTCCGTTATCCGGCTGACGGCTGGAGTCCTATGCCTTGGATTTGTGCCTTTGCCTTTATTTCTGGCGCGCGGCGGCGCGGCGTGTGTTCGCATGTGTGGGCGACCGCAGGGAGACAAGCAACATGCCTTAAAAGGCCTCCTAGAGCCTCTACAGTGCATTTTTAGCACTCGGCTGCGTTTAGGGTGCTGCTGGCCTGAAATCGCCCGTAGGGGCGATTGATAGAGGCCAGGCATTACCAGGGGGAGGGGGAGCCGCGCAGCGGGGGAACCCCCTTGGGGGTGCCCCAGACCAATGGTCTGCCTGATTAATATATGATTAAAAACGATTAGCGCATTTTTGAAGATTTCCGAAACCCTTGCAGCGCGTGGCCTACAGGCAATCTCGGGGCAAAGTTTGGTATCCGCAAGTACCCTGTTTGGTATCCGCAAGTACCCTGTT
>NZ_JACUUA010000027.1 GCF_014859565.1 Marinospirillum sp.
AAAAGACTGGATCACCTACTTTGAACACTGGAAAGAGGACAACAAAATGGCCACCGTGACTCATGAGCCGGTTAAACGCATCCGGGGTTATATCCGCCAGCTCAGCGCGGATGAAGAAGCCCGGCGGATTGCCTTTGTCCGTGAACGTGCCCTCAGAGATGAAGCCAGTCAACTGAAACACGCCCAACTCGAAGGTGAAGCAAGAGGCGAGGTTAAAGGCTTGGCAACTGCGCTGATTACCCAAATCCAATTAAAGTTTGGTGAGTGCCCTGAGTGGGTCGAGCAGGAGCTTTACACTGCTGACAATCCAAGGCTCCAAAACTTGATTGTAAAAATTCTGACTGCTAACACCCTTGAAAGCCTGCTTGCTGACTAACTCTGATGTGATTGATGAGCCATCCATAATCAACCCCGACGGTTTGCTTAAGAACCATCGGGGTTGTTTTTTACAGCAGCCCCAACACCACCTGAGCGGTGGCATTGGCCTGCCCTAAAGCAGCAACACCCGCTTGCTGCAGGATTTGTTGTTTCGCCAGAGCGGAGGTTTCCACGGCAAAGTCGGTGTCCTGCACCCGGCTGCGAGCGGCGGCCAGATTTTCAGCATATATTTGGTTGCCAGAAATGACCGCCTCAAAACGATTCATCTTGGCACCAAAATCGGCACGCAGTTCAGATACAAAATCTATGGCGGTGCGAGTGGTTTCAATCGCGCGGCGGGCACCGGCCTGGTTACTGATATTGATGGTGTTTTTGGCATCCAGATTGCCATTAATCACACTGGTCAGGGCGTTATCAAGATCACCGCCACCACCACCGCTATGAATGGCGTTGGGTGACATACCTGCAATGGTGTTTACTGCAGCAACAAATGCATTTTTGGCTGTTGTTTCAGCGCCAGGAGCGGCAGAATAGTTGCTCATCCAGTTAGCAGCATGAGTTAATTGATTGGCACCCAAGCCCCAATCTTCATAGCCGCTACTAGCTGCTGCTTGCCAAGCACCGGCCAGAAGATTTGCAGCGTCATACAAATCATTACTAACAAAAATAGAGATTTCTGACCTTGCATTAAGCCAAGCACCCGCTGCAGCCGCAGGTTCTGCTGCCCATGCAGTTGCCACAGCAGCCCAGTATGCCTGCTTATCAGCAGCCAAACTTGCATCCGCCGCCGCGGCTTGGGCTGCATCAATGGCGGTTTGAACAGCAGGATGGGTACCTTCCACATCATCCCCGTCCATGGCACCAATAATGCCCCCTTCCAGCCCGGTGCTGATGCGGGCATTTTCGGTATTGTTAAAACCAATTTGCAGGGTTTGTGCTTGTGCGGAGTTGTGCAGTAACTTCTGGCCGTTGAATTCGGTGGTTTCTACAATGCGTTTAATTTCCTGGGTCAGCTGATCCACTTCCTTTTGCAAGCCATTACGGGCGGCCTGGTTGTAGGTGCCATTGGCCGATTGGATCGCCAGCTCGTTAATGCGTTGCAGATTGGACTGGATCTGATCCAGAGCACCTTCTGCAGTTTGTGCCATGGAAATACCATCAGCGGCATTGCGGGTCGCCATCGTCAGGCCACGAATGTCCTTGGTTTGTGATTGGGCTAAATAAAGCCCTGCCGCATCATCCCTGGCTGAGTTCACCCTTAAGCCTGTTGCCAGTCGCTGAAAGGTTTGTGCCTGCTGCGCCTGAGTCACCAGCAGACTGCGCTGGCCGTTAAGCGCTGCAGTGTTGGTATTAATGACCAGAGACATGCTCTCTCCAAAGTGTATTTTTATTGATTGTTACTTTTACGGCGTCAGCGGAGGTTTCTGCATGGTACAAATAGACCAGACCAGTGGATTAACTTGTCCTTCGGTAAGGTTTCTGGATAATTAAGAAATGATTCCAACAAACTGCCTGTTATTGATTGATGACCACCGCATCCTGATTGATGGTTTGCGGCAAACCCTGCTTCCTCGCTTTAAAGACTTACCAATTGAAGCTGCTGGCAGTGTACGAGAGGCGCTGGAACTGGATGTGCAACCAAGCCTGTTGGTGCTGGATATTCAGTTACCGGGCATTAATGGTCTGGATGGTTTGTCATTACTGCGTCAGCGCTGGCCGCAGGCACGTATTCTGGTGTTATCCACCTTGGATGATGCCCAGACCCGCGAACGGGCATTGTTGCTGGGTGCTGAGGGTTTTGTATCCAAAACCGAGCCAGCCAGTTATCTGGCTGATTTACTGGAAGGCATACTGCTGGATCGTCGACCGCTATCCCGTCGCGCAGTCACCACCACCGGAGCAGATTATCTGACACCACGCCAGTGTGAGGTTCTGGATCTGCTCTGTTGCGGGCAAGCCAACAAGGTAATTGCCCGTCATCTTGGGGTTTCTGACAACACCGTACGTCGACATCTGCAGGATATTTTTACCTTTCTTGGAGTGAACAACCGCACCGAGGCGGTTATAGAAGCCCGCCGCCGGGGACTGGTACGGTGAGTCCTGTCCCGCTGCATCCACTAACACTGCGTTTTACCGACCCAGTAGTGGAGCAGACTTATCTGGCTTATGATTTTCCTCGGCTGGTGGATCAAAGCCGGGTATCCAGTGTAGTGGCAATTGTCTGTTATCTGGCTTTGGGGCTTTTGTTTGATCATCTGCTGTTTTCACCTGAGGATCAGGCTCAGATCTGGCAAATTCGCCTAACCGCCCTGCTAGTGCCTTTTGGTGTGCTGCTGCTCACCTTCCATCCATTATTTCGCAAGTGCAACCACCTGCCTATTGCCATGATCGGGCTGGCAGGCGGCATCGGGATGATCCTGATGAGTCTGTACTTACCTACCGACAAGCTGGAGTATTATTACCCCGGTCTTATGGCCATAGTGTTTTTTACCTACAACCTGGCGGGGACTCGTTTTATTTATGCGCTGGGGGTGGATCTTACCCTGTTTACACTCTACAACCTGGCCATGCTGGGGCGGGGTGACGTGCCAACCGTAACCCTGGCAATCAGTGATTTGTACATAGGTATGGCAAACCTGATTGGGGGTACCGCAGGTTACCTGACCGAGCGCCAGCAGCGCAGGCTGTTTCTAGGTGAACAGGAAACCCATCATGCTTATGCCACGCGTACTCGTTTTCTAGCGGCGGTCAGTCATGATTTACGGCAACCAATTCATGCCCAGGGTTTGTTTCTGAACCTGCTGCAACAAACACCCTTAAATCCTCGGCAACAGGAAATAGTCTCACACATCAGCGCGGCATCAACTGCCACGGGGGATATGCTACACACACTGATGGATTTCTCTCGTATCGAAGCCGGTGCTGTTCAACCCTGCCCCAGAGCTTTTCTGCTGCAGCCCCTGCTGAATAAAATTGAACGTGAATTTATGCCTCAGGCAGATGCCAAGGGGCTGAACTATCGCTCCCGTGAAACAAGGCTGGCGGTCTATTCCGACCCTTCACTAGTGGAGGTGATGCTGCGTAATCTGGTATCTAATGCTATTCGTTACACCCCCCAAGGGAGTGTGCTAGTGGCTTGTCGCAAACAGGGAGATCAGGCTGTGCTGGCTGTGTATGACACAGGTATTGGCATAGAACCAGCAGCCCAGAATCTGGTATTTGAGGAATTCCAGCAACTGAACAACCCAGAGCGCGAACGCACCAAAGGGCTGGGTCTTGGGCTGGCGATTGTTAAAGGATTGGCAAACACCCTGCAACACCGATTAAAACTTGTATCCATACCGGGGCGCGGCAGCCGATTTGAGCTGCTGCTTCCGCTGACCCACACAAAAAACATCCCAATCGACGAGTCGCCTACCCTTGCCATGCTTGGTCGATCCAGAATTCGCTACAAAGAAAAGGGGTTGCGGGTACTGCTGGTAGAAAATGATGAGGCTGCACGCGAGGCGACCAGTCTGCAGTTACAGGACTGGGGGTTTGAATGTGATGCGGTGGATGGATTGGAAGCAGCACTGGTGGTGGTTGAAACCAGGCCACCAGTATTTATTATCAGCGATTTTTGTCTGGGTGGATCATTAAATGGTGCCGAGGTTGTCACAAAGTTGTGTGCAGTGATCGGCAAACCCCTGCCCGCGCTGCTGATTACCGCAGAAACCGCACCGCTACACCTGCAGGAAGCCGAGCACCACGGGCTTACATTACTCCACAAACCAGTGGTACCGAGTGAACTTTACCGAAAAATAGTCACTTTGCTGGAGACTACGCCAACCCAGTGTTAAAGGCTTTTAAGCCCACAACCGCGCAGGATGATGCCACTGACATGATCAGCTATGCTGCTGGCATCCTGTGGTTCGTATTCAGCGCGGTTCAGTACTGTTAATACCTGGGTTTCAAAATCAGCATAATGCTGGGTGGTCGCCCAGATCATAAAAATCAGGTGTACCGGGTCGACTGCTTGCATCTTGCCCTGATCAATCCAGCTTTGAATCACACCCGCCCGTTCACGCACCCACTGGCGTAATTCCTTACGTAAAAAATCACGATGATGAGGTGCACCCTGAATGATTTCCATGGCAAAGATGCGAGAAGCGCGGGGGTTTTCTATACTTTGTTGCACCTTGCGACGGATAAACTGATCCAGCGCAGTTGCAGGATCATCTTCTGCCGTAACACGATCAAAAGCATCATTCCACTCACTGATGATTTTGTTCAACACCGCTTTGTAGAGGTTTTCCTTACTGGAAAAGTAATAAACAATATTGGCCTTTGGCAGCCCGGCGCGATCAGCAATATTCTGAATTGCAGTTCCCTTGTAACCGTGCAGACCAAACTCTTCTTCTGCTGCAGACAGAATCAGCTGCAGGTTGTCTTCTCTTATTTGTTTTCTTTTTCCCACGCCGGCAATACCCTTTCAAGTCATAAGGTGAACCTGCAGTTTAAACAAAAGCCTGGAATGAAACCATCGACCTTAAGGCGAAGTGCTACACTGGTTGGGCACTGGACTTATGCGTACAATCTTTTATTCACCACTGATCACAAGGAGGTCTTGTGACACCACTGATCTGGATCACTCTCGGTATTCTGCTGATCCTTTCCGAACTCATGGCCACCAGCATTGTGGCGGTATTTCTTGGACTGGGTGCACTGGTCACCGGCATTTTTCTTTATCTCGGCTGGATCGACAGTCTGGCGGTTCAGCTATTGTTATTCAGTGGCAGCAGCCTGCTGGCTTTGTTATTGGCAAGGCGCAAACTCAAGACTCTGTTTGTTGGCAGTACCCTGGATCCGCACAAACACTCGGATTTTTTCACTCAGGAAATAGGCCAGCGTGTTGTTGTTACCAGTGATTTTGTAAAAGGTGCCGGCCGGGTAGAGCTGAACGGCGTTCACTGGGATGCCTACAGTAACGAGCCATTAAAAAAAGGGGATGTCGCCTGGATTACACATAATCAGGGTATAGAGCTTTATGTTGCATCCCATCACACAGAAACATCTCCCTCTGAAAAATAGGAATACTTATGATATTTGATTTTGGCACCATGCTGGCTCTAGGTTTTGCCCTGTTTGTTATTCTTGCGGTAATTAAAACTGCACGTATTGTTCCCCAGCGAAGCAACTTTGTTGTTGAGCGACTCGGCAAGTTTCACCGCACCCTTGATTCGGGTTTTCACATTCTGATTCCCTTTGTGGATAAAGTGGCCTACCAGCACACCTTAAAAGAAGAAGTGATCGACGTGGAACGTCAGGCCTGTGTCACCAAAGACAACATTCAGGTTGGCATCAACGGTGTGATGTACATTCAGGTGGTGGATGCCCATCAGGCCAGTTACGGTATTAATGATTACCGTTATGCAGCCTCACAGCTGGCACAGACCACCATGCGCTCTGTCATCGGCCAGACAGATCTGGACAAAACCTTTGAAGAACGCTCCAAAATTAATGAAGAAGTGGTGATGGCACTGGATGAAGCGGCCAAGCCCTGGGGTATCAAGGTTTTGCGTTATGAAATCTCTGATATCGAGCTGCCTGCCAGCATCAAGGATGCACTGGAACAACAGATGCGCGCCGAACGTGAGCGCCGTGCAGCCATTGCCAAATCTGAAGGTGAACGCCAGGCCATGATCAACGTTTCTGAAGGTCAGAAACAGGAAGTGATCAACATGTCCGAAGCAGAAAAACAGAAACAGATCAACGAAGCCGAAGGTCGTGCCAAGGAAATTGAACTGGTTGCCACGGCTACGGCGGAAGGTTTACGTAAAATTGCCCTGGCAATCAAGGAAGAAGGTGGTCAGGAAGCCGTTAACCTGCGGATTGCTGAACAATACGTCAAAGAGTTCGGCAATCTGGCCAAAACCAACAACACCATGATTATCCCAGCAGAGCTGGCCAACATCGGTGGTGCTGTGGCTGGGCTGTCAGAAGTGTTAAAAATGAGTCAACCTAAGTAATAACGTGCCAGCATCACCAGGCATACAGTGACCAACAGGGGGCGGATCAGGCGACTGCCGCCCCTGATCACGGCATGGGTGCCTAACCAGGCTCCTGCCATCTGCCCAACCAGCATCACCGCTCCCACCTTCCACAACATGTGGCCTCCTGCAGCAAAAACCAGTACTGCTGCCAAATTAGTAGCCAGATTCAATATTTTGGCGCGAATGGTGGCTTTGATCAGATCCAGCCCCCGCAATGCCACACCCGCAGTGGAAAAAAACGAGCCAGTACCCGGACCAAACATACCGTCATAAAAACCGATGGCTGGCACCACAAACAACCGGTAACTTTTTTCCTGCAGTCTTGGTTGAGTATCCAGGTCACCTGCCTTGGGTGCCAGCAGGTAATAAAGGGCAATACCGACCAGCACCAGCGGAATAACAAAATCCAACGCAGCAGGATTTACAAACTGCACCGAAGCTGCCCCCAGTGCAGAACCAATCAACGCCGCCAGAAACAGCCCTCGCATTTCACTCCAGATCAGCAGGCGACGGCGCAACAGGGTCAGGGATGCCGTCAGCACACCAAACACACTCTGCAATTTATTGGTTGCCAGTGCCTCCAGTGGCGCTACACCTGCCAGCAACAGGGCAGGAATGGTGATTAATCCGCCACCGCCGGCCAAGGTATCAATAAATCCGGCGACAAAGGCTGCCAGTAACAGCAGCAGCAACACCTCATTGCTCAGCTCCAAAACCTGTCTCCACGATCAGAAAAACGAGTCAGCTTACACAAAAAAAAGCGCCCCACAAAGGAGGCGCTGAAGACGCTACTGGCAGAAACCATTAACAGAAACTATCAACAAAAACTACCTAGAGGGAACACACAACAAAATTACTGACGCACCCCTTCAACCACCAGATTCAGATAAACGGTTTCAGCTGCAGGACCCAGATTGAAGTTGGCACCAAAATCCGGCAGGTTTAATGCTGTAGTGCCAGTGAAACCAGCACGGTATCCACCCCAAGGGTCTTTACCTTCACCAACCTTCTCAACGGCAATTTCAATGGCGCGTGTCTGACCCATCAGAGTCAGGTTGCCTTTTAAAGTTCCCTTGCCCTCACCCAGGTCTTCATAAGCAGTGCTGACAAAACTAGCCTCGGAGTAGCGGCGCACATCCAGAAAATCATTGCTGCGTACATGGCGATCCCGCTCAGCATGATTGGAGTCCACTGAAGCAGGGTTGATGGTGACATCAATCTTGTTCAAAGAAGGGTTCTTTTCATCATAAGTAAAAGTACCACTGAACTCGTTAAAACGACCCACCACATAGCTGTAACCCAGGTGATCAATTTTAAAATTGATGGAAGCGTGAGCACCCTGAGTATCAATCAGATAATCCGCTGCCATAACCGGGGTTGCAGCCAATGCAGCAGCCAGAGCCAAGCCTTTAAATACCGATGTTGATTTCATAACGTTTTCTCCGATTTCACACCCAGCATACGTTTGAGTGTGTTGTTGCGATCAATAAAATGATGTTTCAGGGCTGCCAGAGCGTGCAGGCCAGCCAGAACCACCAGACTTGTTGCGGCATAAAAATGCACCATGCCGGCTGTTTCTTCATGCCGTGATGCCAGACCCGGAAGAGCCGGCACCGAGAACCAGTTGAACACCTGAATACTGCGACCATCTGCAGTCGACAGCATATAACCTGAAAAAAGCACCAGACCCAGCAGTAAATACAACAACAGATGCCCTGCTTTGGCTGCAAACCGCTCCAATCCGGAATGCACCAGCAATACCGGTGATGGATTCAGAAACTTCCAGATCAGACGCAGCACCAGAACTGCAGCCAGCAGCAAACCCACACTGCGATGAATATCTGGATAAAACCGATAACCTGGGTCGTAATAACTCAGCGAGACAATATACAAACCCAGTGGATACAAACCCATCACCGTCAAGGCCACCAGCCAGTGCAGCACAATGCTGACCCAACCATATTCACTGCGGGAGTTACGCACGCGTTGTGTGAATTTCATTTTTTGCTTCCTTCAACTTGTTCGGATCAGTCTGACGCACTAGCATACATTCGTCTAATGCATAAAAGAGATAATCAGTATGCGAGAAGTGGATTTACACCGACTGGATCTGAACCTGCTGCCTGTTCTGCAGGTGTTACTGCAAGAGCGCCATGTATCCCGCGCCGCTGCGCTGCTTAATATGAGCCAGCCAGCGGTCAGTCGTGCACTGGCTCGATTGAGAGACACCCTGGATGACCCACTGCTGGTCAGAACCTCCCGAGGTTTTGCCCTCAGCAGTCGAGCAGAAGCATTGCAGCCCCATCTCATTGAACTGCTGCAACAAATGGAGCACCTGATCCAGCAACCCCGTTTTGATCCACTCACTGATTCTAGCCTGATCCGCCTGACCGGACTGGATCTGGAGCTGGCACTCTATTTTCCACATTTAGTGAAACACCTGAGGCAACAGGCACCCAACCTACGGCTGGAAACCGTGCGTCAGGAATTGGACAGTTTTTTGATGCTGGATCAGGATGAAGTACATTTCAGCTTCAGTGGTTTGCAACCGGCCAGCGCCGAAGGCAGCCTGCACCGTATGGTGATTGATGAAATGCCATTTCGCTGCGTGATGTCAGATCAACATCCACTGGCTCAGGGTGTTATGTCGGCAGAAAACTTTGCTGCCGCGCCTCACGGACTGGTCTCCATTACTGGTAAAGGACCCGGCAGTATGGATGCTGTGCTGGCCGCCCACGGATTGGAGCGTCAGGTGATGCTGCGTCTGTCCAGTTTTATGTCGGTGGCGGATTTTTGTGAAGATACAGATCTGATCTTCACCCTGCCACTGCGACTGGCCGAACGCATCTGTCATAACAGAAGGCTTTGCCTGCGCCCCTTACCAGCTGCACTGGAACAACCCCCGGTGAAGTTTTATCTCTACTGGCACAGTCGTTATCACCGTGATCCACGCATCATCTGGATTCGGGAACAACTGCTGG
The DNA here is from genome assembly GCF_014859565.1 of Marinospirillum sp. Next base: position 9,392 of record NZ_JACUUA010000027.1, read on the forward strand.
TGGCGCTGAACCTAAACACTTCCAACAACACAACTGGGGGAATCAGCAGCAGTTAACTTCCAGCCAACCCAGCATTGCCAGCGCTCGCTCATCTTCTGCAGCTTCAAACAGCTCATAAATCTGATTGATATTGGTATGAATCAGAAACAGGTCATCCGGTTTCGGGCCTGATTTTGGCTGGCGTTTAGCCAAAAAATAATCCCAGAAAGGTGAAGCATAAGACTCAGTGGCAGCATATTGCTCAATCAACGCCATCACTGCCGCGGCATTACCATCACAATCAATTCCGATAAATGTGACATAACGATCAATATCCGCGTTGATATCTTTTTGTTTATTCATCTGTAACTCCTGAGTCAGTGAATTTTTACAGCAACAATCACTGCAAATCAGAAGCCAGACCAGCATAAAAACCAAACAGGATTTACGCTTGTTTGTCTTGCATCAAAAAAATCCGTAAACATCCATCGCCAGTACACCATGACTGTAAGATCGGTACAGCTTCTGCGGCTGGTTTCCGACCCCCAGAGCAACCAACAGGGGTTGAAAATGCTCCGGAGTTGGGTGATTTTCATGGGCAAAAGGAGCCTGATGTTGCCATGCCAACAGGGTTTGTGGCTGATCCGACAACAGGTGTTTTTCAACCCAGTCAGCAAAAGCCATCACCCAGTCCGCGGCTTCACCATGTGCGGCACGCCATTGAATGGCCCGCAGGTTATGAGTCAGGCTACCGGAACCAATCACCAGTACACCTTCTTCACGCAAGGGCGCCAACTGCTGACCCAGTTGATGCAGTTGTTCTGCACTCCAACTCGAAGGCAAAGACAGGGATACCACCGGAATATCCGCCTGTGGATACATCAACATCAAAGGCACCCAGGCACCATGATCCAACCCGCGCTCCACCTGTCTGGCATCAGTCAGTGCGGCCACCCGTTCTGCCAGTGCCGGATCACCAACAGCCGGATAACGACAGGCAAACAGCGCTGGCGGGAAACCATAAAAATCATGAATGGTTTCTGGCTGAATGGAACGACTGACCTGCAGATTCTCCGTTTCCCAGTGCGCTGATATCACCAGCAGAGCACTGGGCAAATACCGCTGCCCCAGCTCGCGCAGAAAATCCTGATCCGGGCCCTTCTCCAGCGCCAGCATCGGTGAACCATGAGAAATAAAAAGCGAAGGCAACATGTATTATCTCCAACTGTCGAGGGAACCACTTGCATAGTCTGACCATCAAAAGCTAAGCTTATTCCCGTTAATCCCGCAAATGTATTTCTGATAAGGATGATTCGCAGCCATGAAGTTCTGAATCCCACTTTGATTGTTTTCCACTTTCAAAACTGCGGAGTCAGCCTTTATGACATTACTGGATGCGCGTTCCATCACCTTCTCGTTTAATCAGGGTACATCCCTGTTTCAGAACCTTTCCTTTCAGCTGCAGCTCCATCGCACCGGGCTGGTGGGTCGTAATGGCTGTGGCAAATCCACCCTTCTGGCACTACTGACCGGTCAGCTGCAACCCGATGCCGGACAGATCCTGCAACACGGCAGTCTGGCATGGCTTTCACAATTGCGTGATCCTCAAAGTTCCGTGGCTGCTTTTCTGGGCATAGAAGCCTCTTTAAAAGCACTACAACGATTGCAACAAGGACAGGGTGACACAACGGATCTGGAGCTGATTGCAGATCGCTGGTTACTGGGTGAAGAGTTACAGCAACTGCTTAAATCCCTTGCCTTGCCAGCCGACCCATATCTGCCACTGGCACAACTCAGTGGTGGTCAGCAAACACAACTGGCATTGCACTGGTTGTTCAGCCACCCAGCTGATCTGTTGTTGCTGGATGAACCTTCCAACCATCTGGATGCAGCAGGACGTAAATGGCTGGCCGATCAACTCCAGCAATTTCGCGGTGGCCTGTTGCTGATCAGTCATGATCAACAACTGCTAGAACAGATGGATGAAATACTGGAACTGGACACCACTGGCATCCGCAGTTATCGCGGTAATTTCAGTTTCTGGCAGCAACAACGATCATTGGAACGCCAGGCATTACAACGGGCACTGGACAACACCAGCCAACGCCTGCAGGAAGCCCAGCACCAGGCTCAACTGAGCCGTGAACGAGCAGCTCGCCGTGCCCGCACCGGCAAACAACAGCGGGCATCCGGCAGCCAGGGCAAACTGCTGATGGACATGAAAAAGAACCGTGCTGAACAACATTCCGGCCAGCAATCTCGCCTGCGGGATCAGCAACAGCAACAACTGCTGCAGGAGCAACAGGTATTACGCCAGCAACAGGCAAGGCTGGATGAACAGAAGTTACACCTGCCAGCTCAACTGAACGGCAAGGGACGACTGCTGGATGTGATTGAACTGCAACTGCCCAGAGGCCAGCAGACACCCCTGACCTTCAGTCTCGATCAGGGTCAGAAAATGCAGCTGTGCGGCAACAACGGCAGCGGTAAATCCACCCTGCTGCAAGTACTGCTTGGTAGCCTATCGACAACCAGCGGAGAGGTTCGGCTGCACACTCATCCTTGTTATCTGGATCAGCATTTTTCTCTGCTGGATATTCATACCAGCGCACTACAAAACCTGCAGCAGGCAGCACCTGGTCTGCCGGAAAGTGATGCCCGCACCCTACTGGCTAACATCGGCCTGCGGCGTGAACGAGCAGCATTACTGGTAGCCAGCCTGAGTGGTGGTGAACGGATGAAACTGGCATTACTGCTGGCGACCCGCCAGCCCGATGTGGGTTTATTGTTACTGGATGAACCCGACAACCATCTGGATCTGGACAGCAAGGCACAACTGGCTGAACTGTTAAAAAGCTGGCCTGGTGCCCTGCTGCTGGTCAGTCACGATCAGGCATTTGTCAGTGCCTGCGGCATTAGAGAACGGCTGGAACTGCTGGTGAGTAGATGAGTTTCTTCCGGGCGCAAGGTCAACACCTCCACCCCGCTTTCCGTTACGGCAAGGGTGTGCTCCCACTGGGCTGACAACTTGCCATCACGAGTCACCACCGTCCAGTCATCACTCAGGGTTTTCACCTTGTGGCTGCCCTGATTCAGCATCGGTTCAATGGTGAAGGTCATACCCGGTTCCAGCTCCACACCGGTACCGGGAATACCAAAATGCAACACCTGCGGGGCTTCGTGCATTTCCCGCCCGATACCGTGACCACAGTATTCCCTCACCACGGAATATCCCGCTGCATGAGCATACTGCTGAATGGCATGACCCACATCCCCCAGTCGTACACCGGGGCGCACCTGGTGAATACCCGCCCAGAGAGCACCATAAGTGATTTTCACCAGACGTTGTGCCTGAGGTGACACCTCCCCGACCAAGTACATCTTGCTGGAATCAGCAATAAAACCGTTTTTCTCCAGCGTGATGTCCAGATTGATGATCTGCCCAGATTTCAGACGCCGATGATCAGGCATGCCGTGGCAAACCTCCTCATTAATCGAGGCATTCAGCACATAAGGGTAGTCATACTGCCCCTTGCTGGCCGGCCGGGCTTTTAATACCTCAACAATATAAGCCTCCACCCGATCATTCAGTTCCAGAGTGGTCACACCGGGCTGCACCCAAGCATTCAATTGCATAAAAACATCCGCCAGTAAACGTCCGGATTCACGCATCAACTGCAGTTCTTGTTCAGACTTGAGCTTGATCGAGTTCATCCACCCACTCCTTTAATGAACCCGCTTCCGCTTTTAACAGGCGGATTTTTAACTGGTTGTAATTCAGATCCGGATACAACTCGGCCAGCATACCCAGCCGCATCCAGAACTCCGCCTGAGCATTCACCGAACGCGCCATGGCCTGACTGGCCAGCCGCAGATCCTGATGCAAACGATCCGAAATCTTCACAATACCCATAAACACCTCAAACACGCCAATATACGATTTATATATGAATCGTATAACAACAGACAACAAGCGTCAAACTGCCAGTAAGAACCGGACGGACTGAATTCCAACCCTTATAATGGTGAAAAAAGAGGACAAAAGATGAACGCTGATATCAACACCCTGCTGCAACAGGAACTGCACACTCTTGCCAGTCAGCGGCATGTTCATCATGCGCTATTGGGTGTCAGTCACCTGCACGGCGATCTGCACTGGCTGGGAGCTACCGGCACTGCCAATGCTCAGGGTGAACCGGCCAGTATTCACACCCCTTTTCACATCGCCAGTATCGACAAACTGATGACCGCTACCCTGGTGATGCAACGTGTAGAACAGGGTTTACTGGATCTGGATGCGCCGCTGGAGACCTGCCTGCCCCAGACCCTGATTCGAGGGCTGCCACCACTGACACTGCGCCACCTGCTGTCCCACACATCAGGGCTGCCAGACTGTTATGAAGAGCGGCCAGCCCAGGGGCTCAGCCTTATGGAGCGTGTGTTTCAAGGTGAACTGACCGAGTGGACGCTGGAACAGGTGATGGATCAGGTGCGGCAGATGAAACCCCATTTTGCACCGCGCAACCCGCGTCAACCGGGGCAATGGGCACGTTACTGCAATACCGGGTATGAACTGATGAACTGGCTGATCGAAGACCTCAGCCAACAACCTTTGCATCAGTGCCTGCAACAAGACATCTTTATTCCTGCAGGTATGGCGCACAGCTGGCAATTGGGTCGTATGGCAGCACCACAAGACAGCCTGCCACCGGCTGACATCTGGATTGATGATCAACCCTTGCAAAATCAGGTAGCCCTGGAACACTTCACCAGCATCTATTGCACACTGGATGACTTGATCCGCTTTATCAAGGCACTGGTTCAGGGACAGTTATTTCAGAACCCCGGCACGCTGCCGCAGATGCTGCAAACCCGCCACAAGTTTGGTTTTCCGCTGGATCGTGTGGCATTACGGGCACCCGGCTGGCCGATTCAGGTTGGGTTGGGGCTGCAGTCCTTTTGTGTGCCACGCCTGTTCACGCCCTTTCACTCCATTCCGGAAGTGATTGGCCACACGGGTTCCACCAGCAGCTGGGTCTTTTATTGCCCCGAGCGGCAACTGGTGATCTGTGGCTGCGTCAACCAGACCCGAGCTGCTGCACTGCCTTACCAGCGCGTACCGGGGTTACTTAAAAAACTGAAAATAGTTAGCCCAGATGCTTGAGTGACACCTCAGTATTATCCACCACCTTGCGCATCACAAAGCTGGAATGTACTCCGGTGACACCAGGGATTTGGGTAATGGTGTTGAGCAGGAACTCCTGGTAATGCTCCATGTCCGGCACGATCACCTTAACGGTGTAGTCGGCAGTTTGGCCGGTGACTAGGTAACACTCCACCACTTCCGGGCAGTTGCTGACAATACGATCAAATTCGGTGAAACGATCCGGGGTGTGGCGATCCAGCGCAATCTGAATAAAAGCCGTGAGTTTTAATCCCAGTTGTGACTGGTTCAGCCGTGCTACATAACGGCTGATGTAACCTTCATCCTGCAGTTGTTTAACTCGCCGTGAACAGGGTGAAGGGGACAAGCCCACCTGCTCCGCCAGCTCCTGATTGCTGATGCTGCTGTCTTTTTGCAAAGCATCCAGAATACGCCGGTCGGTACGATCCAGTTTCATGACATAATTCCTCTTGAAAGCGCAATAAAACCAATACAAGCAATTTATCACCACAAAAATAAAAAAATAAACAATAATTTTGCAAAAAATGTTTTTACCAACGTATCTTAGCAATTTTTCATCCATTCATTCAGGTTAAACTGTGCAGCATCTTCGGTACCCCACTTTTTCTGAGAGAAGCACCATGAGCCGTTACGACCACACCAAATACCGCCCTTTTCCGCCTGTGCAGTTAAAAGACCGCCAATGGCCGGATCAAGTCATCAACAAAGCACCGATCTGGTGCAGTGTTGATCTGCGGGATGGCAATCAGGCGCTGGTTGATCCAATGACGGTGGAACAGAAAAAATGCCTGTTCCAGTTGCTGGTAAAAATCGGTTTCAAACAGATCGAAGTAGGCTTCCCCGCGGCATCCCAGCCGGATTTTGATTTTGTGCGGGCGCTGATCGAAGAAAACATGATCCCTGATGATGTGACGGTGCAGGTACTCACCCAGGCGCGGGAACACCTGATTGACCGCACCATTGAAGCCTTGCAGGGCGTCAAAAAAGCCATAGTGCACGTTTACAATTCCACCTCCACCGTGCAGCGGGAGCAGGTGTTCCGCATGAGCCGCGAGGAAATCATTGAGATAGCCGTCTCCGGTGTACGCATGGTGAAAGAGCGTGTGGCAAACCACCCGAACACCGACTGGCGGCTGGAATACTCTCCGGAAAGTTTCACCGGCACCGAGTTGGATTTTGCCGTGGAAATCTGTGATGCGGTGGTGAAAGAGTGGCAGCCGACACGCGAGAAAAAAATCATCCTCAACCTGCCAGCCACGGTAGAAATGTCTACCCCCAATGTGTTTGCTGACCAAATTGAATGGTTTTGCCGCCATATTGGCCAGCGGGACTGCATCGAAATCAGCCTGCACACCCACAATGACAGAGGTTGTGGTGTTGCAGCGGCAGAACTGGGCATTATGGCCGGTGCCGACCGGGTGGAAGGCACCCTGATGGGCAACGGTGAGCGCACCGGCAACATGGACGTGATCACTATGGCAATGAACCTCTACAGCCAGGGTGTGAACCCGGAGCTTTATCTGGCTGATGCCCAGGAAATTGTTGAGGTGGTGGAAGCCTGTACGCAGATTCCAGTCAATCCGCGTCACCCCTGGGTGGGGGAACTGGTTTACACCGCTTTTTCCGGCAGCCACCAGGATGCCATCAAAAAAAGCCTCAGCCAGCAAAAACCTGAACAAGGCTGGAATGTTGCCTACCTGCCGATTGATCCGCAGGATCTGGGGCGCAGCTATGAAGCGGTCATTCGCATCAACAGTCAATCCGGCAAGGGTGGTGTGGCTTATGTACTGGAGGCCGATTATGGCCTGAAACTGCCGCGCTGGTTACAGGTGGAGTTTGCCAGAGTGGTGCAGGCGCGTACTGAAGCCGAAGCGCGGGAATTAAAACGTCAGGAAATCTGGGATGCCTTTAATCAGGCCTATCTGATTCATCCTGATCTGGCTGAACTGGTCAGCTACAAGCTGGAACGCAGTGACCGCGACTACCTGACCGCCGTGATCCGGCAGCAGGGACGCAGCGGTGAATTACAAGGCGAAGGCAAGGGCGCACTCCATGCCCTCACCGAAGCTCTGAAACAAGTGCTGGATCAGGAAATCCAGATCACTGAATACAGTGAACACGCTTTGTCCACCGGCAGTGATGCCAAGGCGGTGACTTACATCCAGCTCAAGGTCGGTGAACAGGTGTACTGCGGTGTAGCCATCAGCGAAGACACCGTGGCTGCCAACCTCAACGCAGTACTGGCCGCTGTCAGCCCGGTGCTGGCAGCAAGAGTCATCGAGGCTGCATAAATCAGGAACATAGCGGCAGGGAAGCTGCTTTTAATAACAATTGCAAAATCCCATCTGGTATATGACTAACCATTTGTTTTCTTTTTAGTCGTGATATTGCACTTGCAAGGCACGCAGCATGGTAAAGGGGCTTTGATACTCAACACCAAACTGGATACATACATCTGGCAGCTTGACCTGGTTGCGGGATTCCGGACGAGACTCTTCAAGCGTCACAACAACACAACCATTCACCCGTGCATATGCAACCAGCCAACCATCCGCTCCAGTGGCAAACTTGGCTTTGGCACTGTCATGGTATTGTGGATTGCGCTGCACCCATAACATGATTTCGGTATATGCGGTCACAACATCAGTACGCTGGGTACCCAGAAAAAAACCACCGGGTACCTGATGATGCACCCATTGCACCAGATCATCATCATCACGCCCCTGCAGCAGCTCCATCCGATTTCGATCCAGACTGTGAATCTGTCCAGACTGATGCTGAGTCAGCAGGCTATTCCAGAAGCCAGGGCACAAATCAAAAGCGTAGTAACTGTTCTTGGCAGTAATCAGAACATCAGAATCTATGATATACATGGTTAGGGCAACTCCATTCCCAGGCGACGGGCATACTCCTGAAATGCACCACCGTTAAGTCCAGTCAAATCATAAGCCTGCTTGAATCCAATACGCCCTTCCTTGGCTGCTCTGATGACCTGAACAGCAAATAGACGACCAACACGAACATTCTGATTGTTGTAAAAATCGCCGCCTCCACTGACTTCCTGCTTTTGTCTGCGTTCCTGCCGGGTATAGGCTTCGTAGAAATCAAAAAAAACCTGACGATCCACCAAGCGTAAATCCATGACTCTACGGCCAATCACTATTGGGCTGACCTTGAACCAGCATGCCAAAAGCTCAAAAGGTGCATCATCTCGTCTTGCTTCCTGCCAATGCAAACGCAGTTCGGTTTCAGGAACCAGAAACTCCGCAGCTGCTTGATCACAAAACATCTCCACTACACCGCCATCAGGGAAAACACCCGGAAAACCGGATAGCCCGGAACCTTCTGTACCCAACCAAACATGCGCCAGCTCATGAGCCAGGGTAAACATCTGTGCTGATTTGGCATCTGCACCATTCACAAAAACCAAGGGCGCATACACATCACTCAGTGCAAAACCACGGAACTCCTCAACATTGAGTTTGCGGCGGTTATTATTGCCCACCACACCATTGACCACCGCCATGATCCCTAAACTCTCCATGGCGTTACGCAACCCACTCACAGCTTCTTGCCAGGTACGCACACCAGCTGCCCAACCATTACCCAACCCCAGTACACGGCGCATTTCCCGGCCAATGGCTGCCGGGTCATCCTTCAGGCGTGCACTACCAACAAAGCTCAGGGGTTCAGCTTCGCACTCCAATCGCGCTTCACGCAGCCAAGCTTGACGTCGTTGCATGGCATAAAGGGTATCCAGCAGATCAGGGCTGGCAGAACGGAGCTGCCGGTTTTCCAGCATACGAAAATCCGGAATTGGCAAGGGGATGTCCGGTGGCTCCGGCAGGAATAGATAGCCAAAGGGCACATGGGTAGCCTTGGCAAAGCTCTCAAGCTGCTTAAAAGTAGGCAAAGATTCACCGCGTTCCCACTCCAGAAGCTTGGGAAACTTCGCGGCAAGATTCTCAATGCCCAGATGGGCGCGCTCCCGTGCCCATTGAAGAACACTGGGACTGACGGCAATACGGTTCATGCTCTCACCTCCCTGAGCATTAGGGCGCTGGCTTCAATATTGGATGCGAACACTGTGACATCCTTATGTTGAGTCAGTCCTTGCAAATAGTCGTTTACTTTAAGGATTGAAACGGATCTGAGCAAGATTTTTAAACCCTAAAACACCCGACTTTTAATCAGGTACGATAATAAGCCAGCTGTTGCTGGATATGATCACAGGAAGTCAGCAGCGCCTCACTCTGGGCACTGACTTCCTCCATCTTGCCAAGGTTAAATTCGGATGAATCATGGATATGTGCAATGTTCTGACTGATATCAGCTGAAACCTGACTCTGTTGCAAGGCAGCACTGGCTACTTGGGTATTCACACTGTTGATCTGATCCAAGGTCGCCAAGATATTCTTGAAGGCCTGACCTGAAACATCAGCCTTGGCAACATTCTGCTGCATTTGCTCCTGTGCATCGGTCATCAGCTTGCGAGCCTGATCAGCAGCCAGCTGCATACGGTCAATCATCTGCCGTATTTCCCCTGTGGAGCTCTGGGTTCTGCTAGCTAGCGAGCGTACTTCATCAGCCACCACAGCAAACCCTCGTCCATGTTCACCGGCTCTTGCCGCCTCGATTGCTGCATTCAGCGCCAGCAGGTTGGTCTGTTCAGCAATACTGTTGATCACTTCCAGAACCGCTGTGATGGACTGGCTTGCCTCTGATAACTCCGCCGTCACATCAACCAATGCACCTGTTTCTTTTGCCTGCTCATTAATACCAGCAACCAGCTCATTCATCAGGCTGGTTCCTTCACTGGCCAGTTGGACTGCATGTGCCGACGCCTGCTCACCCTGCTGAGCATGCTCAGCGACCGAACGTGCTGAATGGTGCATTTCCTGTATGGCTGCTGCCACCTGTTCTGTGCTTTCATTCTGACTGCGCAGCGAATCGGTGGATTCACGACTGATGACTTTTAATTGATCCACTGACTGCGCCAAAGGGGTCAAACTTTTGGTGGTATCACGGATACTGCCTTGCAGCCGTTCCAGTAACTTGTCAAAACTACGGGCCATGTGCCCCAGTTCATCCCGTGCTGTGGAATTAAAACGCCGGGTCAGATCCCCACCCCCTTCTGCAAGATCTTCCAGAGCATGGATGGTCTGCTCCAGCGGACGTGCCACCATACGACGCAACAGCACCACCAGTAACAGACTCAATAGGGCACCACCAGCCACCAGTGTCAACAGGATCATGCCGGAAGCCTGCAAAATACGCTGCTGTACTTCTTGAATCGGGTAACCAGCAACAATCCGGTATCCCCAAGGGGTAAACTGCTGTTCATGCAACATCCAGCCATCAGGATTCTGCAAGTGCTGCTGAACTTCTTCAGCCTGAAGATGATTGGAATGAAAACGCAGGTTACCGCGTGCATCCAACAGGGCAACAAAACCACTATCAAGAATACGGGTTGCAGCAATAACATCACGCAGAGTGTTCAGATCTGCCGAATAACCGACATAAGTGATACCTATCACCTGTCCCTGCTGGTTGCGTATGGGTTCATAACCGGTCAAAAAAGGGTTACCCAGAATATCCACCTGCCCATAAAAAGCCTGTCCTGCCCTTATGGCACGAATGGCTGCGCCTTGGGGATCCAACAGAGTACCTATGGCTCGCTCTCCATCAGCCCGGCGAACATTGGTGGTGACACGAACAAAATCTTCATCCCTGCGGCTGAACAGGGTTGCTGTGCCTCCCATAATACGGGTCACACCATCCACCAGATCAAAACGACCCACCTGAGCCTGATCTCCCAGCCACAACTGAGGAACCTGCTGGTCATTTAGCTGAGTCGGAAGCCCCTGCTCAGGAGTACCCTGTTGCTGTACCCGATCAATCAGCAGCGCCATACTGCTCTTGACTCTATCAGTCATGATGCTGTCAGTGACTTCCAGCAGACGATCCAGCTCCTGCATTAGTTCCTGAGCTTGCTGATCTGCTGCATGAGTGATTTCTTGTTGCTCTTGCCAGGCAAAAAACACCACACCTGCAAACGTCATCAGGGCAATGATTAAAACCGTGGACAGCAGTATTTTTTTCTGCAAAGACATAAGGTGCCCCTTGGAGTTCTACCAAAGTAGTAAGTTATATCTTGTTTATCCGCTAACGACAGAAAAAATTTGTAATTTAACTTACACACAGGTACAGCTTACATCCATTTTTGCAACAACTTATCAGGCGCGGAACTATCCATAACAAGCTTGTACAGATCAAGTTCATCAGTTACCGACTAGTTTTAGTGAGAGGTGTAGAATCATCCCTGTATGATTTTTTTATCAGCACAGGTGGGTGTTGTATGAGTTCTATGACCGCCCTGCGGGGCGAGATGCTGGATTTTGCTGATGGTCTGCGCCACTGGCAGGATGGGTTGTTGCTGATTGGTGATGGTCGTATCACAGCCATTGGTGATGCCGAACAACTCCTACCCACCCTGTCACTGGATCAACCCGTGCAACAGCTGCAGGGGTTACTGTTGCCGGGATTCATTGACACCCACATCCATTATTCTCAGACAGGTATCATCGCCTCACACGGTGAACAACTACTGGATTGGTTGCAGCGTTATACCTACCCGCAGGAAATGGCGTTTTCCGATCCACATTACGCCGCGCAGGAAACCCATTTTTTTCTGGATGAACTGGCACGCAACGGCACCACCACGGCGATGGTCTATCCAACAGTTCACCCTGCTTCAGTGAAGGCGCTGTTTGCAGCAGCACAGGCAAGAAGTCAGTGCATCCTTACCGGCAAGGTGATGATGGATCGTTTTGCACCCGCTGAGTTACTGGATACTCCAGATTCCGCCTACCGTGACAGCAAGATGTTAATTGAACGCTGGCATGGACAGGATCGATTGAAGTATGTACTCACCCCACGCTTTGCCATCACCAGCAGCCCAGCGCAGCTGGAAAAAGTTTCACAGCTGTACCGCGAATACCCAGAGGTTTACCTGCAAACTCATTTGAGTGAAAACCACAACGAACTCCTGCAGATCCGCCAGCTTTTTCCCGCAGCAAAAAACTATCTGGATGTGTATGACCACTACGGACTATTGGGTGAACGCAGTATTTTTGGTCATTGCCTGCATCTGAGTAACAGTGAATGGCAACGCTTGGCCGATACCCATTCAGTGATTGCTTTTTGCCCCACGTCCAACCTGTTTTTGGGCAGCGGCCTGTTTGATCTGCAGCGCTGCAACAAAGAAGGGGTGCGTCTGAGTCTGGCTACGGATGTTGGGGGCGGCACCAGTTTTTCTCTGCTGACTACGCTGGCGGAAGCCTACAAGGTAGCGCGGTTACAGGGCACGGATCTGAACCCGCAAGATGGGTTTTATCAGATCACTCTGGGTAATGCCCGTGCACTGGAACTGGATAATCAGATTGGCAGTCTGGAACCCGGTAAATACGCTGATCTGGTATTGCTGGATACTGCCGCCACACCATTGCTGGAAAAGCGTTGCCAGTTGGCAAAAACCATCGAAGAAAAACTCTTTGCGCTGATGTTTTTAGGTGGACAACAAGCCATTGCTGCCACTTGGATTGCTGGAAAACCTGTTTAATAACAGCAGCTTGTCAGGATTATTTCCCTATTATTGTTTCCAGTTTGCTGGCAATAGCCTCCAGCAAATCTTGGCGCTTGTAAGGTTTGATCAGTAATTTTTCCGGCAGCTCTTGTCCCGCAGGATGCGGAAAAGCATCCGCTGTAAACCCGGAAGTGAACACCACCGGCAACTCGGGTTTAAGCTGCCGAACAGCTTCTGCCAACTGCAGACCATTCAAGGCTCCCGGCATAATCACATCAGTGAACAACAGATCCACCGCTTTACCCGCTTTGATGACTGCCAAAGCTTCATCACCCGTTTCAACCGCTATTACAGAGTAACCCGTAGCCTGCAGCTGAGATACCGCAAACGCCCGCACCAACTCATTATCTTCAGCCACCAGCAGGGTTTTGCCTTGGGGTTCCGCAGCCACTACAGGCCGACGTGGTAATGCACTGGTACGCACATCCTTAGTGGCTCTGGGTAAGTACAAACGAAAACAGGTACCCTGCCCCGGTTCGGAATACACACTGATGTGCCCGCCCGATTGTTTGATAAAACCAAACACCATACTCAACCCCAGACCGGTGCCTCTGGTTTTATCCTTGGTAGTAAAAAATGGATCAAAAATACGATCAATGATTTCCGGCTGTATACCACTGCCACTATCGGATACCACCAGCATTACATAATCACCGGCGGTTACTTCTGCATTACGAGCCGCATAATTTTCATCCAAGGTGATATTGGCCGTTTCCAGTATCACCGCACCACCCAGAGGTGTTGCATCACGGGCATTAATCACCAGATTCAGCAGAATACTTTCCAGATAGGATTCATCAATCAAGGCCGGCCATAAATTGACACCCGGATACAGCTTGATATTCATGCGTTCACCCACCGAACTTTCCAGCAGCGGCAGCATGTCATCAATCAGTTGGTTAATGCAGACCTCTACCGGTTGCAGCATCTGCTCACGGGCAAAAGTAAGCAGACTGCGGGTTAACTGGGTACCCCGATCTGCTGCCCGGGCTGAAGTTTTAGCCAGCAGTTGTAGTTGTGGCTGGGCGGCCAGTTGTTCCACCAGCAACTCCAGATTGCCGGAAATCACCGTCAGCAGATTATTAAAATCATGCGCAATACCACCAGTCAGCTGCCCAACCGATTCCATCCGCTGTACATGCATTAATTGTTGTTGCATCTGTTTTTGCTGGGTGATGTCGCGCTCCACCGCCACCCAGTGGGTAAACCAGCCGGTTTCATCCGCCAGCGGCACAATATCCAGCTCAAACCAGAAGGGTTCACCGTTTTTGCGATAGTTCAGCAACTCACCCCTTACCGGTTGCCACTGACGCAAAGCATTACCAATCCGCCTCAACTCCGAGGCTTGAGTGTCCGGTCCTTGCAACAAGCGCGGTGAGCGACCGATGACCTCCTCTTTGCTGTAACCGGTGATGCGCTCAAAAGCTTCATTCACAAAAACAATTTTTGGCCCCAGATCACCCAGAGGTTCCGCTTCGGTGATGATAATCACGTCATTCAGGCGCGACACCGCCATACGCAAAAGTGCCAATTCCTCCTGATCCTGTTGCAACTTTCTGGCCTCTTGATTCAGGCGTTGAGCTTTTACACGCCTTGGCATAAATCCATCCAGATAGGTTGTATAGGTAGTTTTACCTAGAAAAAATGTAGTTTCTACGAATTTTAAACCACTTGGTCAAAGAGCATAATTTTTACATAAGAAAAAATTAGTGTTTTAAGCGAGCCATCACCACCAACTGCGCCAGCAACGCCACTGATTTGATATTGAGCTTCTTAAAAATACTGGCCTTGTGGGCTTCAGCAGTGCGGGCACTGATACAGAGGCGATCAGCAATTTCCGCAGCGCTCATCCCCTCGGTAGCCAGCAAGGCCACAGCACGTTCCCGATCCGTTAACTGGCTCAAACGTGTTTCAGCTTCTGCAAACTGTTGTTTTTCTTTGAATTGCTGCTGATGTTTACGCATGGCTTCACGCACGGTTTCGATCAGCAGGTCATTGGAAATAGGTTTTTGCACCAGGGTGAACGCACCACCCGACATGGCTCTGACGGTGGTCGCCACATCTGCATTACCACTGTAAATGATCACCGGTAGATCAATCTGTCGCTCTGCCAGTAATCGCTGCAGCTCCAGCCCACTCATGCGGGGCATACGCAAATCAAGGATCAGGCAGCAGTTGTCGGTCGGCAGGTTGGCAGCAAGAAAAACCTCCGCCTGATTAAAGGTGGTGACGTTAAAACCGGCAAAACTGAACACCGCATTTAAGGTGTCCAGCACCAGTTCATCGTCATCCACTACATAGATGTGCGGGGTTTCAGGCATCACAAGATCCTTAGTTATTCAGGCAACACTAAACAAGCGGTCAGGAACAAAAGTGTACAGAAATCAAAGGGTCGATTCAGAAAGATTTGCAGCTAGCCTTAGAGGTTGGATATGACGTCTTTATTTTCCACTCAGAATTACGGTGACTTGTTAACCGGTGTGCGGCTTCAGCGCCTGTTAAAAACCATTTCAGCAGCTGATCAACCAAAAATCCAGCCGTTGCTGGCAGACAACAAACCGGTAACGGAAGAAAAATATGCCATCACTGGTTTAAGGGTTGATGATGATGAGTCTGCATTATTAATTCGTATTTCAGGCAAATCAGAGCTGCTGAGTCGGCTGGCTAAAAGCCACTTGATTTGTCTGTTTTTTCGTCATAAACATCAGTTACATCAAAGTGATGGGCTGGAAGTCATCAAAATCCAGCTCCAGCCCGACTCACTGATGATCAGAACCCGATTACCTCAAGCCATGTGCCGTGTTCATCCGCGTGAACACTTTCGTGTGCACCTGCCCAACAGTATGAAGATCGAAGCACACATCACCCATAACAAGCAGGTTTATCCGGGACAGCTGGTGGATCTTTCGTATGGTGGCTGCCGTATTGCTCTGCCGATGCAGGATGGCATCAAGCTGAACAATCCAATCAACAAGTTACTGATCCGTATTATCTTCCCCAATGGTGAAGGGTTTAACGCCCGTGCAGAAAAAGTCTCATTACTACCAAATGCCGAATTCAGCAAAACCCTGCTGGGCTGTCAGTTTCTGCACGACAGTGAAGAACAGAGCAAACACATCCGGCGATACAATCAGGAGACCGAGCGGGAAGTGGCACGCATCAGCCGCAGTCATCAACGCCAGCTGACTCCATCCCGACTGTTTGAATCTTCACCGCAACCACCCGTGTTGCTGAAACAGCCAGATATCCAAGCACCCAAAAACCCTCACAACCTGTTGCAACTGGCCGACCAGCTGTGTGGGCAGGTGTTGCTTCTGCAGGAAAAAGGCCACTTCAGTACCGAGATGTTGCAGCGAACCTCCGCACAATTATTACAGCTGATCCAGCAGGATCGGGATGCCCTGTATCTGGCGTTAAATCAAATTCAGGGGATTCAGCCGGTAATTTTGCACCACCTGCAGGTCGCCGCTTGGTTTTATCCACTGGCACTCAAAATGGGTTTTAGTAAACACTATCAACACGCACTGATGGCCTCATTAATTGTGCACGATGCCGGACGGCTGCTGATAGATGGCAGTGATCCTTGCCTGTTTTTATCCGATCTGCCATTTGCACAACGGCTGGAATACAAGGCCGCCCTGCTGCGGGTGGTACGGGCCACCTCCAAAATGCACTGGATTCCATCCAGCCTCGGTGAATCCATTCTGGTCAACGCCAATGAACGACTGGATGGCAGTGGTTTTCCGCGCCAGTTACCCGGCAAACGTCAGGATTCACTCACCCGTGCACTGGTGGTGGTGAAACAGCTGAAATGTCTGACCAGCTCGGTAGCAGGTGCCAATCGGCTGAGCTGGCAGGCCGCTTACCGCCAACTCAAACAACAACCGGAAAAATTTGATTCATCCATGGTGGAGCTGTTTATCCAGCTGTTTGGGGTTTATCCGGTGGGCAGTTGTATCACCTTTGAACTGGGTTATGTGGGTCGTGTCACCCGCATCAACCGTGAAGGTGAACCCATTGAAGTGGAGCTGTTGCTGAACCTGCATAACCCAAATGAAAACATCAAGGGTGACAGAGTGGTCAGCCAGAACACCAAAAAACTGGGACAAATCACCGGTGAATACCTGTTTAGTACCTCGGCAGGAGTGGCTGCATGACCCTTGTGCTGTACAGCGCCTTGTCTATCAGCAGCGCAGTAATTTTTTATCTGCTGCGGTACAACCGCCAGCTGAAAAAACTCGGCCAACAGGTTCGTTATGATGCCCTCACCGGCCTGCCCAATCGCCTGGTGTTGGAAGAACAGTTGCAACTTCAGGTACAACATTGCCTGCAAAACCAAATCGGCATGGCGGTGTTATTTATTGATTTGGATGATTTTAAACCCATCAACGACAGTCTTGGGCACCGCATCGGGGATCTGGTATTAATTGAAGTGGCAACGCGCCTCGCAAGCTGTATGCCTGATCAATCAACACTGGTGCGTTTTGGTGGTGATGAGTTTGTAGCACTGTTGCCCGACCTGCAGGCATTCAACGATGCACTGCCCAGAGTTCGCAAGCTGCTGAACTGTGTGTCCTCCAGTTATCTGATCGAAGGAAATGCCCTGCAACTGTCTGCCAGTATCGGCGGGGCTTATTATGAAGGGCGAGAAGAAATTACCGCCAATATTCTGATCCAGCAGGCTGATATGGCCATGTACAAAGCCAAGCGTGGTGGTCATAACCACTTTTATTGGTATGACGAACAGATGGAAGCCAAGTTGCGTCATCGGGTGCAACTGCGTAACGCTTTGCAGCAGGCCATGGATAAAAAAGAATTACAACTCCACTACCAACCACTGGTGGATGCCGTAACCGGTCAGACCTTTTCGGTGGAAGCGCTGCTGCGTTGGCACCACCCAGAAAAAGGTATGATTTCACCGGCTGATTTTATCCCGCTGGCAGAACAGACTGGGCAGATCATCCAGTTAACTGAATGGACGCTGCAACAAGCCTGCCGCGATTTACACAAATTAAAAGCCATGGGTATCCAGCAGGTTGCGGTGAATGTTTCCGCCATCCAGCTGCTGCGTCCGGGATTTGTGGAACAACTGGTTGAACTGATAAAAGCCCACCAGATCCTTTCATCCCAGCTGGAAATAGAACTGACTGAAACGGTACTGCTGGAAGATGCCGAACTGGCTCAGAACATTATGAACCAGCTGCAAAACCTGGGGTTTCGGGTCACCATGGATGACTTTGGTACGGGATTTTCCAGCCTTAGTTACCTGAAAAATCTGCAAGTCAGCAAAATCAAAATGGACAGGTGTTTTATCCATGACATCACCAGCAACAGCCAAAGTGCAGACATCGTTAAAACCATCATCACCCTAGCCAGACAAATGGGTATGTTAGTGGTTGCGGAAGGAGTGGAGCAACAGGAACAAGCCGAGCTGCTGGAAGCTTTTGGTTGCCATTACCTGCAGGGTTATTATTTCAGCAAAGCGCTGGATCTACGCTTGTTGCCCGCTTATTTACACAGTGAGCAACAAGCCATCCATTAACAAAAAAATCTTAGCTAAACCACGGCCCCATTAACACCACACAGGCATAACCCAAGGTGTAAGCAACAAACAAATGCCCCAGGTATCGCAGGTAAGCTGCAAAAGTCAGCCCTTCAATTTTGCTCATTGCCACTATGCCAGCCGCTGAACCGATTACCAGCAACGAGCCACCCACACCCACGGCATAAGTCAGTCCCATCCATTCACCGGGGCTCATATCAATACCGGATTTAAGCAGTGCCGCCGTCAAGGGCACGTTATCAATCACTGCAGAAAAAATGCCCATCAGATAATTGGCAAAAACTGGCGGCAACAGGTCATAAATCGCCACCACAGAATCCAGTGCATGAATTTCTTTAAGCATTCCCACCAGCAGCAAAATACCCAGAAAAAACAACAGGGTTTCAAATTCGATGGCACGTACATACTCAAGGATTGGATCAAGATCTGAGTCATCACTCATAAAACGCGAAACCAGAAACATGATCGACAGGCCAAACAGGAAGGTGAGTACCGGTGGAATGGCAAACAGCACGTTACCACTGATGGTGGCAAAAATTGTCAGCAGAAACAGTACTGCAATCACTACATCCACCCGCCGCACCGGAATCTGACTGCCGGTCAGGGTGACACTGGCATTCAACCCGCGGGATAACAACAAAGCCAGCAACAACACCGCAATACCG
>NZ_JACUUA010000225.1 GCF_014859565.1 Marinospirillum sp.
CAACTAGAGCCATATTGTTTATCTTAGTGGGGTACATTCTGGTTTTCTCTTTTGGTACGGGTAACTTCGGTACAGGATTAAGACATAGAGCCAAGTTTGTGGCTGGCTTTATCATTCTTGCAGCACCCTTGCTGCCAATGCTTAGTTTTAAATCAAAGCAAGCAGTGCAACGCTTGGCTTTCGTTCGCTCTGCACCTGACGCTAAGGGTCAATAATGTCCTTCCTGTTGGTCGCCAATTCCCCATCTTCAGTCGTCAATTTTCGTCTTGATTTGATCAAAGCCATTCAGGACAAAGGCCTGCAGGTGCATGTGGCTTGTCCAGGTATGGCTTCTGATTCTTCAGAGTGTTTGTTTTTACAGAATCTTGGCGTACAGGTGCATGATGTTCCGATGAGTCGCGCTGGTTTAAATCCTTTCTCAGATTTGCGAACCTGTTGGGCTTTGTGGCGCTTGATGTGCCGTATCAAGCCTGAGCGGATTTTGGGCTATACCATCAAGCCAGTGATTTGGGGTTCTCTTGCGGCTTGTTTAGCACGAGTGCCTGAGCGTTATGCGTTGATCAGCGGTTTGGGCTATGCCTTTGTTGAGGGTGGGGTAGTCAGTAAAAAGCGTACTCTGGTTAAACGAGCTGCACAATTTTTGTACCGCATGGCATTAAATCGCTGTCGACGGGTGTTTTTTCAAAACCCGGATGATGAGTCCTTGTTTCGTGATTTGGGTATTTTAAAAAACGCTACGGCCTCCACTGTTGTGAAAGGGTCCGGTGTGAATCTTGCCCATTTTGTGCCAATTGCCTTGCCTGAAACCCCCACCTTTTTACTGATTGCACGTTTGTTAATTGATAAGGGTGTGCGTGAATATGCCCAGGCTGCCGAGCGCTTGAAAGCACAGTATCCAGAGGCTCGCTTTATGCTGGTCGGTTATCTGGATGAAAACCCTGAGTCAATTACCCAAGCCGAGTTGGATCGCTGGATTGCGGGTGGCTTTATTGATTATTTAGGCAAGCTCAGTGATGTGCGCCCCGCAATGGCCGAGGCTTCGGTGTTTGTTTTGCCTTCTTACCGTGAAGGGACGCCGCGCAGTGTGCTGGAAGCTTTGGCAATGGGTCGTGCTGTGATTACCACGGACGCCCCTGGTTGTCGAGAAACCGTTATCGAGGGTGAGAATGGTTTTCTGGTTCAGCCCAAATCGGTGGATGAATTGGCAGCTGCTATGGTGAAACTGATTCAACAGCCGGATCGGGTCGAACAAATGGGACAGGTGTCCTTACAGCGTGCCCGTGATGAATTTGATGTGCATAAGGTGAATGCCGTTATGCTCAAGAATATGCAATTGTAAACAAGGAAAATCATGACTTCAGCAACTTCTATTGATGCGGCTTCTCTCAAACTGGCTGTGATCGGCCTAGGCTATGTCGGCCTTCCTTTGGCTGTGGAGTTTGGAAAAAAACGCCCTGTGGTGGGTTTTGATATAAATACGGGACGTATTGCTGAACTGCAATCCGGCCATGACCATACGCTGGAAGTGGATGATGATGAGCTGAAAGAAGCTGGGCAACTGGCTTTTACAGCAGACGTGGAAGCTCTGAGTGAGTGTAACTGTTTTATTGTGACAGTACCCACGCCGATTGATGCTTATAAGCGCCCGGACTTGACCCCTTTGATCAAGGCCAGCGAAATGCTGGGCAAGGTATTGAAGAAGGGCGATATTGTGATTTATGAGTCCACCGTTTACCCAGGGGCAACCGAGGAAGACTGTGTGCCGGTGTTGGAGCGGGTTTCTGGTCTGACGTACAACCAGGATTTTTTCTGTGGTTACAGCCCGGAGCGGATTAATCCCGGTGATAAAGAGCATCGCGTGACCACCATCAAGAAGGTGACTTCCGGTTCCAACCCAGAAATTGCCGAGGTGGTGGATGCACTCTATCGGGAGATCATTATTGCCGGTACCCACAAGGCCAGCAGTATTCGGGTAGCGGAAGCAGCCAAGGTGATCGAAAACACCCAGCGCGATGTGAACATTGCCCTGATCAACGAACTGGCTTTGATTTTCAACAAGATGGGCATTGATACTGAATCCGTATTAGAAGCGGCAGGAACCAAGTGGAACTTCCTGCCGTTCCGCCCTGGTTTGGTGGGTGGGCATTGTATTGGTGTTGATCCCTACTACCTGACTCATAAGGCTCAATCCATTGGTTACCACCCGGAAATGATCCTGGCTGGGCGGCGCATTAATGATGGTATGGGGCAATATGTAGTATCGCAACTGGTCAAGGCGATGCTGAAAAAGCGCATTCATGTTGATGGTGCCAAGGTGTTGATTCTGGGGCTGGCCTTTAAGGAAAACTGCCCAGACCTGCGCAATACCCGTGTGGTGGATATCGTCACTGAGCTGAGAGAGTATGGCGTTCAGGTGGATATTTATGATCCTTGGGTGGATCCCAATGAAGCACAGGAAGAATATGGCCTGAGCTTGGTGACGCACCCTGAACAGAGTGCTTATGAGGGTGTTATCCTCGCCGTAGCTCATCATCAGTTTAAAGACCTGGGTGCAGAAGGCATTCGGCAGCTCTGCAAGTCTGAAGCCGTGCTTTACGACCTTAAGTATGTCCTTAAAGCCGAAGAAGCGGACTTGAGGTTGTAGTTTTTAGAGGTTAATTGATGAAAATCCTTCTTACCGGTGCAACCGGCTTTGTCGGCAGTGCAGTTTTGCAGCGTCTAGTAGCTGACTCTAAAGCTGATGTTGCTGTCACTGTTCGTTCTGAAAATACGAGCCTTGCTGTGCCAACTTTTTGTGTGGGGGATCTGTCGCCAACCACAGATTGGCATGAAGCCCTTACAGGCTGTGAAGTCGTCATTCATGCCGCCGCCCGTGCCCATATCATGAAGGATGAGATGGCTGACCCGCTGGCTGAATACCACCGGGTGAATGTGGAAGGAACGTTTAACTTGGCTCGGCAGGCTGCTAAAGCGGGTGTGAAACGTTTTGTTTTTATCAGTTCTATTAAGGTGAATGGCGAACAAACCCCGCTTGGCAACCCATTTTCACCTGATGATCAACCTGCACCGGAAGATGCGTATGGTGTTTCCAAGCTGGAGGCTGAGCAGGGTTTACAGCAATTGGCATTCGAAACGGGTATGGAGGTGGTGATTATACGCCCACCTTTGGTATATGGATCTGGTGTGAAGGGTAATTTTGCCAGTATGGTGAAATTGGTGGGTAAAGGCTTGCCCTTACCCCTGGGAGCTATTCACAACCAACGCTCTTTGGTGGCCTTGGATAATCTGGTGGATTTGATTGTGACTTGTGTTGATCACCCTGCCGCAGCGGATCAGGTCTTTCTGGCCGGTGATGGTCAGGATCTGTCAACCACTGAGTTGCTGCGGGGTGTGGCTCAGGCTATGGGTAAACCTTCTCGATTAGTTCCCGTGCCTGCTAAGCTGTTGATGTTCGGAGCCCGTGTGTTGGGTAAAAAAGCTGTGGCGCAGCGCTTGCTGGGTTCTTTACAGGTGGATATTTCTAAAACACAGAGCCTGCTGGGGTGGCAGCCACCTGTAACAGTGGAAGAAGGGCTGAAAAGGTGTTTTAAATGATTCGCGTATTTGATTTTTTGTTTGCGCTGTTGGGTTTGGCGTTTGGTTTTCCTGTGTTGCTTATGCTGGCACTGATTGGTTATTTCGATACTGGTTCTCCCATCTTCAGACAGGAGCGAGTGGGGCGTTTTCAGAAGCCTTTCACTCTGGTGAAGTTTCGTACCATGAAGGTGGGAACTGCTTCTGTGGCCAGTCATCTTGCCAGCAGCTCTGCTATCACTTCTTTTGGAAATTTTTTACGTCGCACCAAGCTGGATGAGTTGCCCCAGCTTTGGAATGTGTTAAAAGGTGAGATGAGTCTGGTTGGCCCTCGCCCTGGTTTGTTTAACCAGCTGGAGTTGACTGAGGCTCGTGCCAAGCGGGGTGTGTTTGATGCCCGCCCAGGTATAACCGGTTTGGCACAGGTGAGTGAGATTGATATGTCTACTCCTGAACTGCTGGCAGAGACAGACCAGAAGATGATTCAGAGCCTGACGTTGGGTGATTATTTCAAGTATATTTTTATGACCGTGGCAGGTAAAGGCTCGGGTGATCGGGTTAAGAAATAGGACGTTGAGCCAGTTTTATGAAAAAACACACCACTAGGCTTCATCTTAAAATTGCTGCTCTGGATCGCAGTTACAAGCGGTTAGTGATGGTTGTGGCTGATTTATTGGTTTTGCCTCTGGCGCTTTGGTCTGCTTTTGCGCTACGTTTTGCTAACTGGTGGCCGGAGCCTTATCTTTCCAATTTTGGGTGGTTGTTTGTTATTACGCCGCTGGCTGGTGTTTTTGTTTTTGCGCGTCTGGGGTTGTATCGTGCAGTGGTACGCTTTATGGGCGTGCAGGCACTTTGGGCTGTTGTTAAAGGTGCTGCACTTTTGGCATTGCTGATGTGGGCAGGTGTATTTTTCTTCGGTGTTGTGGGTTTTCCTCGTTCAGTACCTGTGAATTTTGCTTTGGTAACACTGATTTATGTCGGTGGTACACGCTTGCTGGTGCGCGCTTATTATCAGTGGTTGATCAGGCATTATGCAGATAAAGAGGCTGTGTTGATTTATGGTGCCGGTGGTGCCGGTGTGCAGTTGGCAGTAGCTCTGAATAATGGACGTGAGTTTTACCCTCGTGCTTTTATTGATGATGACTCCAATCTCTGGGGTAGTGTGGTGCAGGGGTTAAAAGTCTATCCACCAGGTGATGTCTTAGGTGTGCTTCAGCGCCATGGAATTGCCCGTGTACTGCTGGCAATTCCTAATGCGAATAAACAGCAGCGTAAAAAGGCTCTGGATTTGTTTGTGGACCAGCCGGTGCATGTGCAAACGGTGCCCTCCATGCCGGAGATTGTTTCCGGTGAGGCTAGTGTGGATCAGCTGCGAGAGGTCGAACTGGAAGATTTGCTTGGACGTGATCCTGTACCACCGCGCGA
Source organism: Marinospirillum sp. (assembly GCF_014859565.1). Next base: position 4,999 of record NZ_JACUUA010000225.1, read on the forward strand.
AGAACTGTTGGCTGCCAGTATTCGCGGAAAAGTCGTAATGGTGACTGGGGCAGGCGGCTCTATCGGCTCTGAGTTATG
>NZ_JACUUA010000226.1 GCF_014859565.1 Marinospirillum sp.
GATGCATGGTCATCTCCTTTTGTTTTTGTGATTTCGATGGGCTGGCAGTGAATAATCGCCTTCGGGCAGTGGAAGCCATCGCTCTTGCATCCGCTCAATGACTGTTTGAGGCACCTGGTGGATGTTGGCCCATTTTCCTGTGGTCTCCAGAAGCCTTACCCTGCACTGGAAATGCCGTGCCAGTGCAAAATAGGGGTAAAGTTCAAACCCTTGGGAAAAAGTGTTGCTGATAACAACCTGACCACCCACCTGGAGGTGCCAGTAAGTCCTGAGTATGCAGGCCTGGTGGGCGGTTTCCAGCCGGATGGGGTCATACTGATAACCCTGACCTGCTTGCATGAAGTATTGGTCGGCCTCCAGGTGCAGGTGATGGACATAATCCCGGGCCAGGCTGCTCTTGCCACTGCCTGGCAGCCCACGAATCAGGATCAGTGGCGGGGTAGGCGGCTGGCAGGGTTGAAGGCAGAAGCTGTGGATCAGCAGGCTGAAGTCACTGTTGCTGTAAGGTACAGGCATCACCGGATGATTAGGATCTGACTTTTCGGATCAGGAAGGTTGATGCCGTAACCAGCTCCCTGCACTTTGGGCGAACTTTCATCATCGTTGAACAAGGGTTTGGGCAGAATGCAATTGGCCAGATTTTTGGGCAGTTTGCTTTTCATGCCGTTCTGCAGGTAAGTCAGGTAGGAACTGAAGTTGTTAGCAGACATGCCATCATTATTATTCCTGAAGGCCTGGATGCCACGGTACAGGCTGGCATGCTCGCTCCAGAGGCGGTTGTCATCAAGCAGTTTATCCAGCATTTCTTTTCCGTCCTTGGCGTTCAGTTTCAAGTCCATGATTTCATTGAGCTTAATTAACAACTCGGTGGCCAGCAACTGGTCTTCATTTCCCTTGCCATTTTTTGGTGCCGGGTAGTTGCCGCGCTGCCCCTTGTCTTTCATGGAGTCTTCAGCAATCAGTACATACAAGGCCCAGTGCAAGGGGTTGGCAATGTGAATGCTGGTTAAAAGTGACTTGCCGGGTTTGATCATGACATCCAGCCGTTGCTCTTTCAGGTGTAAATGCAATACCAGCCGTGCTGGTTGCTCACCAAGGTTGACCAGATCGACCAGCGTACGAAAATTCAAATGACTTTGTACTTCTTTCAGTAACTCCGGAACCAGACTGCGCTGGCGGATGAAAGGAATGTCTGTCAGTGTGACTCGGGCCTCTTTAGCATTGAGTTTCTGGCCTTTGAAGCCGACAAACCACTGATCATCACGGGTCGGATAGTAAAAGTCGCTGGATTCATAGCCTTCTGTGACCAGCACGTGTGACAGGCAGTCGTGGTGGCGGCCAAACAGGCTCATGGCATAACCCAGATAAAAGGTCATGGTTTTACGACCGCCAGCTATTGAGGCATGAATGCTGGTGTAATCATCCACGGTAAAATCTCGCACTTTGGCCATGATGAAGTTGGCCAGGGCTTCATGGTCTTCTTCACTTCGGGCATCTTCAACCGGTTGGCCGTTGGCATCGGGCACCACCAGAATATCATCCCGGGTAAAGGGGATCAGGGGTTTATCCAGCATTTCACAAAGGGCCTGCAAGTGACCCGCTTGATGCAGGCCTTCCCAGGCTTTTTGCTCGCCGTAGGCGGTGGTGATGATCTTGATTTCATCCGGCCAGGCATCACCGCGCTTATTGATGCCGTAGAGGGTTTCCGTGACCACCGCTGGCGAGCTGCCGGTGATGGCTAGCAGCAGATGTTTTTGCTGGTTCAAGGGGTGCTCCTTTACTATTTATCATGGGGTCAGTGGAAGTTGAATGGCAGGGCTTTGCCCAGAGCTTCCAGACGTGCCTGATGGGTTGTTGCCGCTGCTAGCGTAGCAAGCGTTGCAATCGGGAACACCGCCGGCAGTTGCTGAGAGGTGGCTTCTAGCTTTTCTACAGGCAGCTGAAGGCTTTGCGCCAGGGCAGACAGTACACAGGCCATCCAGTGCAACAGCGGGCCTTGCTCTGGCTGCATGCAGGCTTCGATGGCTTCATTAAAATAGTTGCCGGCTTTTTCCCTGGCGCCGTTTTCTGCCAGCAGCCAGCCGCGATAGGCCAGGATCAGCATCCAGGGGTGGCCTTCACCAAACTGCCATTCGGGCTCAGCAGTCAGGTAGGTGTTGCGTTCTGCCGTGGTGTCTTGATGCACCACCAGCCAGCGCAGCAGCAGGTAATGATCAAAGCGCAGTGGGTCACCACTGCGAGCGACTGCCTTGATGCTGGCATCACCGGTTTTGTGTGTGGCCTGTTCTGCCAGCTGCATGATGTGACTGCGGGTTTGGGGATCCTGATCATCCATCAGCACCAAGCTGCGATAAATGAGCGTCTGGTGACTTTCACGAAGTGCTTTTTGTGGGTCCGACAAACGATTAAAGCAGGCCAGTGCAGCATCAAAAGCACTTTTTGCACGGGTGGGCTGATTGTTGAACGCGGCCAGTTGCCCCAGGGTGGAATGCAGTTTGCCATGATTCAACAGGCCGACCGCAGCAACCGGCTGTTGCAGCCACTGCTCAATAAATGGTTGAGGGCTAGTGAAATCCATGATGTTGGTGGCACTGATGGCGACCCGCAGAATGGCTTCGCAAGCATCCGGTGCAGACTCTTCAAGTAAGCTTTGCGCGCGTTTAAGGACCTCGCTGACCAGCTGCAGGTCGGATAGTCCTAGATGATTTTTTGCAGCCAGCTGCAGGGATTTCAATTGCAATTCCAGCAGGCCGGGCAGTGCGTGCCCGGAGCGGGTGCTTTCCAGCCACTCCAGTGCACGCAGCAGGCTGTTGGCAGTGAATCGTTTGGTGCTGACTCGCGTTCTGGCAACATCAACACACTGCTGCCAGAAGCTGGGGTCCTGTTGTGCACGCTCTGCAGTTTGTATCAGCAAGTGCCGCAGCAGGGAGTGTTCCGGTTCCAACGCAGCCAGTTGGCAGAGTTCAAACCAGTCCTCGGCAGACAGCTCCGGACTGTTGCTGACGCGTTGATAAAAACGCTCGATTAGTTGCATGTCGCTGTTCTGCAGCAGGCAATGATTGCGCCAGTGTGTTCTGGCCAGCATCTTGCGTTTGATGTCATCGGGGCTTGCCCAGGCATTGGCAATTACGTCCACATAACCATTCAGGGGGTGGTTTTTGGACATGATTTCAAGTTGCAACTGCAGTTGGGCAAAGCGTCCGGGAGCCAGCAGCTTCAGCTCATTTTCCAGCGTTTGCGCCAGTGCTGTCAGTGCAGTGCTGGAGGTGTAGACATCACGCTGTTCAATCAGGATTCTGACGCGTGTGGGTCCGTTGACAGGCAGCATCAGTAAAGCCCAGCGTGCCAGTTGTGCCACGGCACTGATCCAGTTGTGAGTCAAAAGATCCTGGCGGACTGTAGCGCCCAATATTCCACTGTTACTGTTGATGATTGCCAGTAACAGCTTCTGAATTTCAGCATGAGTCAAGTCGGAGGCGTGGTGGGGTCTGCTCAAGGGCAGTAGGTTACTGTTGGCCGGCAACGCCAAGGCCACTATACGGCCAAGGTCACGATCGGTTTCATTCAGCTCGGTGGCATCCAGGCTGAACTTTTTGCCACTTTCATCAATCAGGATTTGCCACTCACTCGAAGGTGGCAAAGCCCGCAGGCTTTGGGGGTGCAAGCCATCTGTAAGAGCGATGTTTGGCAGGGTAATCTTGAACTGACGGGCTGCCTGACGCTTTTGGTGCTGGGTGTTGTGCCAGTTTTTTTTCTTCTGCATCTCGATCTTGAGGTGCTTGACGACCCGGTGTGGCTGGCTGTTTGCCTGTTGTTCGATCCACTCGGCAACTTCATTGAATGAGGCGCCGGCTTGCAGTTTTTTATTCAGGGCCAGACTCATCTGAAAGGCATGACGGCCGTGGCGGGCAGCGGTCTGAAGCTCTTGCAACAGTGCTGGCTCACCACTGAAATGGTGCAACTGTTCCTGTAACATCCTTTCGGCTTCAGCCAGATTCCAGGCATGATTCCGAAAGGTTTGTTCTACCACTTTTTTTACATCGACATCTGAAACAGAAGCGGTGGTTCCCCATGCCTCTGGGTCCACTGACTCAGTTGGCGAGGGTAGTGGTTTTGCTGGTGCAGCGTGTGATTTTTGCTCTTGATGCCCGGAAGCTGTCAACTTCAGCCAGGCATCATTGCCCTGCAGCAGCCAGAGTGTTGCAGATGGAAAACGTGTGCGTGCAGCAAACCAGTAGAGGGCAGGGGTATCAAGAGATCCCAGAAAACTTAGTGGCTGGTTGTCGGGCAGTGCTAGGGCATCCAGTGCCTGCAATACCTGTTGCAGGCTGTCGGCTCCAGCCAACTCAGGCAAGGAGTTCAGAACTTGAAGGGATTCAGGCTGTGATTGTTCGGGTGCGCGTGGTAATCGGATGGCTAAGGTCATGACTGTATCCTGTGCATTCCATTGGTGGATTCACGATTATTTTAATTCGATTTTCAGCACTTTGCTGCTGTTGTAAAGTTCATAGAGTACCAGAGTCGTCAGGGTTGTAGCAGTAATGATCAAGACGGTTTTCATGGTTATTGCTCCTGCTGTGCCCGATGGGTTACCGGGAAGGTGGCTTCTGCAATTCTACGCATGCGGATGCTTTTAGCTGGTCGACAAATTTGCCGTTACAAATGCCAGGGAGCGGTTGTGTATCATTGCTCCAGTTGCATTCAGCCTCAATCCACCACTCAGCGAAGATCAAACCATGACCCAACTGACCAGCGGTTGCCATATCAAGGTTTCCAGAGTTTTCTATAGTCACCACGGTATTTATCTGGGAGATGGGCAGGTTGCGCACTTTACGGGCTTATCCGATGGATTTGATTTTTCAAAAGAGGCCATCATAGAGGAAACGTCCTTGCATGATTTTTGTGCCGGTGGCGATGTCAAGGTGGTTTCACGCCCTGGTCTGGTTTTCTCAGCCGATGAAGTGGTCAAGCGTGCCCGAAGCCGCGTGGGAAAGACGGGGTACAACATTTTCTCCAACAATTGTGAACACTTTGCCAACTGGTGCCTCAAGGGTGAGAAAAGCAGC
>NZ_JACUUA010000227.1 GCF_014859565.1 Marinospirillum sp.
CATGGTGGATGACAGTGAACTATTGCTTACCATCTATGCTGCTGACAAAAACAGCCAAAACCACCACAGCTGATTACCCAATGACTTTTAGACCAGGGATTTTAGAATCATGAACCAGATGGACACACAAATGCAGGGTGCATCTCTGAATATTACCGAGCAGCGAAAAAAAGAGCTGAAACAGCTTTTCCCAGGTGTGTTCACCGAAACCCGTAATGCAAAAGGTGAGCTGGTGGAAACACTGGACTTTGAACGCCTGAAAGCCGAGCTTGGCAACTTCAGTGAAATCTATGATAACCGCCGTGAGCGCTACGGTATGGACTGGCCGGGCAAGCGGGACTGCCTGCGACTGATCCAGCAATCATCTACTGCCACTCTTAAACCCTGCCGGGAAGAGTCAGTGGATTTTGATACCACTGAAAACCTGTTTATCGAAGGTGACAACCTGGAAGTGCTCAAGCTGCTGCAAAAGAGCTACTACGGCCAGGTGAAGATGATCTACATTGATCCACCCTATAACACCGGCAAGGAGTTCATCTACCCGGATAACTTTAGCGAAAGCCTGGACACCTACCTGCAATACGCCGGCCTGAAAGACAGCGAAGGCCGCACCTTTTCCACCAACACCGCCAACGAAGGCCGTTTTCATACCAAGTGGTTGAACATGATGTACCCGCGCCTGTACCTGGCCCGCAACCTGCTGCGGGAAGACGGGGTGATCTTTATTTCCATCGACGACAACGAAGTGGAAAACCTGCGACGAATATGTAACGAGATTTTTGGGGAGGAGAATTTTATTGCCACCATTATTTGGCAAAAACGCACCTCTCCAGACTCAAGGTTTAATCTAGGGGCGGCTCATGATTATGTGCTTGTCTATGGACGGAGCGAGTTGGGTCAGCAGTTGCTCAAGAAGCTGCCACTTTCAAATACCCGCAGCTCTGAATATAAAAATCGGGATAATGATCCGAGAGGACCGTGGGCCTCAGTTGACCTGACAGGTCAAACTGGTCATGCAACTAAAGATCAGTTTTTTGATGTTGTTACCCCCTCAGGTATGTCTTACCCGCCACCTGATGGCAGGTGCTGGGCTCTAGCGAAAAAAACATATGATGAGCTGTACACTGATAATCGACTATGGTTTGGTAAGGATGGTAACTCTAGACCCAGGCTTAAAAAGTTTTTGTCTGAGTCTCAGGGTGTTAATGCATGGACTTGGTGGGGTAACTCAGAAGTTGGGGATAATCAGAGTTCAGCCAAAGAAATCAAAAAATTACTTGGATCAAGTGATGTTTTTGACAATCCAAAACCAACAAAGCTGATTCATCGGATGTTACAGTTGATCGTCAGTGACGGTGACATTGTTTTGGATTTCTTTGCTGGATCTGGGACAACTGGGCACGCAGCTGTTACGTACTCTATCGAGAAGAATATAAGCATTAATTTTATTTTGGTACAGCTCCCCGAGAAGGTAGATCCAGAGTCACCTCCCGGGCTATTTTGCCAAAGACAAAATTTACCGATGAACATTGCATCAATAAGTAAGGAGCGCCTTCGCCGTGCTTTTGGCGGTGAGTCAGCAGTTAAGCAGATGGAGTTTGATGCTGGCGTAAGTAATAGTAGGAGCTTCAAAGTCCTGAAACTCGATCAGAGCAACTTTAAACTCTGGCAAGCTCCTGCCAAAGGCATATCTGATGAAGAGCTACTCCAGCAAATGGAGCTGAATGTTGACCACATCGACCCCAATGCCAGCCAGGAAGATCTGCTCTATGAACTGCTGATCAAGGCTGGTGTGATGCCTACAGAGAAAGTGGAACAGATTGAACTGGCCGGTCATCAGCTGTTTTCCGTGGCGGATGGCACCCTGCTGGTGCATCTGGAGAACAGGGTTGATCAAGTTTTAATTGATGCTGTGTTAAACAATGCACCCAGCCAGTTTATCTGTCTGGATAAAGCCTTTCATGGTAATGATCAGCTCAAGACTAACGCGGTGAAAACCTTCCAGGCTTTTAACCAAGGCAAGGAAAAAATCGACCAGATCGATTTTAAAACGGTTTGAAGGAGTGAACCATGAAGCTGAAATTTAACCCCGGTCTGGATTATCAGCAGGATGCCATTCAATCCACGCTGGCCGTGTTTGATGAGCTATCCACAGAAGGTGAGGCCTTTCGTCACCTGGGTATTGCCAATACCTTGAGCCTGAATCCTGACAAGCTTTTATTCAATCTGCATCGGGTTCAGGAGCAGAATTTTATTGAGAAAACGGCCAGCCTGTTTGAGGCTGAAGACGATTATCCCTTCCCCAATTTTTCCGTGGAGATGGAAACCGGTACGGGTAAAACCTATGTTTACCTGCGCAGTATTTTTGAATTGTACCAGAAGCTGGGACTGCGCAAATTCATTATTGTGGTGCCATCGGTAGCCATTCGTGAAGGTGTGCTTTCTTCGTTGAAAATGATGAAAGAGCACTTTCGGAGCCTTTACAGCAATACGCCTTTTGATCATTACGTTTACAGCGCCAAAGATCTGTCCAGAGTCCGCCAGTTTGCCACCGCCAATACATTGCAGATTATGGTGATCAACATTCAGGCATTTCAGCGTGATGCGGGGGATATAGAAGATTATGACAGTCTGACACCGGAGCAGATCAAAAAGCTTTCGGTGATACACCGAGAGCAGGATCGTATGTCCGGGGTTAAACCCATTGAGTTTATTCAGGAAGTACGTCCGGTACTGATCATTGATGAGCCTCAGTCTGTCGATAACACTGCCAAAGCTCGGCGGGCAATTAACCATTTGAAGCCACTGTTTGCACTGCGTTATTCAGCGACCCATCGCAACCCTTATAATCTGATCTACCAGCTGGGTCCGGTGAAGGCCTACGACATGAAGCTGGTGAAGCAGATCTCTGTGGCATCCATCCAGTCTCAGAGCAATGTGAACCGGACTTATCTTAAGCTGAGTAGCGTTGGTTACAACGGCAAGGCCAAGATACCTTCAGCCTCGGTGGTGATTTTTGAAGATACCCCGAATGGCACCAAAGAGAAGGCCGTTAAACTCAAGCAAGGTACAGATTTATCGGATCATACCAACCGTTGCGGTTATGAAGGATATGTGGTGGATGAAATCTATGCTGAGTCGGGGGCTGAGTATGTGCGTTTTGCCAATAACGTGATTCTGGAGCCTGAGCAGGAAAAAGACGGTATTCATGATGAGGTGCTTAAAGAGCAGATTCGCCAGACAGTGGAAGAGCACTTTAAAAAAGAGCGTAATCTGCTGAAGCAAGATTTGAATGTGAAGGTTTTATCGTTGTTTTTCATCGATAAGGTGGCAAATTATCGATATTACGATGAACACGGCTCTCGTCAGGATGGCAAGCTTGCGCTTTGGTTCGAAGAAATCTACCAGGAAATTGCTGCCAGCCCATTGTTCAGTGATTTGCCAAAGCGTGATGTGAAACAGGTTCACAATGGGTATTTTGCAGAGGTCAAAAAACAGGGGCGGGTAGTGGAGCTGAAGGATACCAGTGGAGCTACAGCCAGTGACGCTGAAATTTATAAGCTGATTATGCAAGATAAAGAGCGGTTGCTGGATGACTCTGAGCCGCTGCGTTTTATTTTCAGCCATTCAGCTCTGAAAGAGGGCTGGGATAACCCTAATGTTTTTCAGATTTGCACCCTGCGTGAATTTGGTAGTGAAAAAGAACGACGCCAGACTTTAGGGCGTGGTTTACGTCTTGCAGTGAATGCGAATGGTGACCGAGTTTATGACCCTCAGCTGAATCGTCTGACTGTCGTTGCCAGTGAGTCCTTTGAGGACTATGCCAGAAACTTGCAAACAGAAATGGAAAAAGATATTGGCGGTGGTTTCAAGTTTGGCCGGGTGCCAGCCATTGCCTTCGCTCCGTTAGTAGTCAGTGACTCTGAAACTCTGGGTCAGGAAAAATCCCGCCACCTCTGGCAGGCTCTTAAAGCTGAGGGCTATCTGGATGCAAAGGGCGATTTGACTTCTAAATTTCAGCCGGACGACCTGCACTTCAAGTTGCAAGTACCAGCAGAGTACCAACAACTGGAAAATGAAATTGTTGATCGGCTGCGTGGGTTTATGTTTACCGGTCGGATACAGGATGCTCGAAAGCGTACCCAGGTCACTTATAACAAACGCGTTGAATTGAATCCGGATTTTCAGGCGCTGTGGCAAAAAATCAGCCAGAAAACGCGCTACTCCATCCGGTTTGATACCCAAAAGTTGATTGATCTTGCCAGCCATAAATTGCAAAAAATGCCTGTGGTTAAGCCCGTGACACTGAGTATTGATCATACCCTGACAAAGATGACTGAAGCCGGATTTGGCAGTGATCGACAAATACAAACACCCAAAGAGCGTTATATCAGTGTCCATGAGGTTTTACCGGATTTGCTGGGTACACTTCAAAGCCGAACGAACCTGACAAGAGGCACATTGTTGACTGTCATCAAGCGCTGTGGGCGACTGGGTGAATTCAAAGCCAATCCTCAAGGGTTTATCACTGAAGCAGCCAAGCAGATCGAGAAAGCAATGGATGAGTTGCTGGTGGATGGAATCCGTTATGAGAAGCTGGTTGGTGAGCATTACAAAATGGAATTGTTTGATGAACCTGAACTGGAGGCTTATCTGGATCGTGCTTACAAGGTGCAGCATGGTAATCAAGGTGATTGTGTGCAAACACCTTATGATTATATTCAGTGGGACTCTAACATTGAGCGGCAAACTGCTCAGGCCTTGGATGGCGCAGAAAACGTCAGATTTTTCTGCAAACTGCCGCGTTGGTTTACTATCCCCACTCCTGTAGGTGATTACAATCCTGATTGGGCTGTGGTACTGGAAGAGGATCGCAAGGTGTACCTGATTCGGGAAACCAAAACTACTCATGACGCTGATAAGCGCAGGCAGGAAGAAAACCTGAAAATTCTTTGTGGTGAGGCGCACTTTAAAGCGCTGGACGATGTGGATTACCGAGTGGCTACTTCGGTGGCTGAGGTAGTGGCAGCGCCTTGATTCGCTCGGTCGCTACGCAGCAA
>NZ_JACUUA010000228.1 GCF_014859565.1 Marinospirillum sp.
CAGCAACTCCGTTGCCAATATCGAAAACGAAACCAACCGTGTTGCCCAGGCCACACAGGATATTCAACAGGTTCTGCAAGAGCAAAGTATTGCTGCACGGGAAGTCGCGGAAACCATTGAAAAAATCGCCAGCAAAGCCGATGACAATGCTGCACAATCCGATCAGACCAAAGCAGCCAGCGAACAGCTCAGAGGCATCAGCAGCAGCATACAAAGCCTGACCCAGCAACTCAGGATTTACTGAAATCAGGTAAAACCATCACCATAATCAGGGCGCTGTCTTGACTAACCGGTCGGCCAGCTCCTTGAATGAAGCCACCTCCAGATCTGAGATCGGACCTAAAGGAAACAGCTGTTGACCGGGGCGTTCAACAAAGGCTGATCGCATTCCCGCCCAGGAAGCTCCAGCCACATCCCAGCCATGGGCTGCAACCAGCAACGACTCAGCTACCTGCACACCTGCCTGTTGTGCTGCCCACTGATATACACGGGCATGAGGTTTGTAAACACCTACATCCTCAACACTCAGTGCCGCCTCAAAGAAACCATCCAGTCCGGCGTGGTGGAGTTGGGCATCTGCTGCCGCTCGTGAAGAGTTGGTCAGGGCAAAGAGCCGGTAACCTGCAGCACTCAAACGCTCAAGAGCCGGAGCAACATCCGGGTGCGCCGGTAAAGCCCGAATCGGGGCGACCGCCTTTTTTGCTGTAGCCTCATCCAGCTCTATTCCCTGATTCCTTGCAGTCATTTGCAAGCAAGCAACTGCAATCTCCCCAAAGTCCCGATACTGATCCGCTACCGTGGTCACCAGTGAATACTGCAACAGGGTAGTAAACCAGAGGGGCACCAACTCGGGGCGACCACCCAAAGCTTCACCTATACTTTCCTTGACGGGTTGCAGATCCAGAAGCGTTTCATTCACATCAAAGAAAATAGCGGTAGGTTTAAGCATTTCCGCACTCCAGAGTAAAAAAAGCACAGAATCAACTCCTTCTGTGCTTTTTTATTAATTGGGAATAAAAAGGGCTTTAAGCTCTAGCAGTTAACCTATCAAAGACCAAACCCAGTACAATGCCAAAGATCGCGTGCAGCATCAGGGTGCCAACAGGAACCATCATGCCACTGGGCATTTGCTGTCCAAAAACTCCAGCACCCATCATGGGCATCAGTACCACCATCATTCCCAGCCAACCAGCAACGCCCAGAGCCAAACCACGTACCCAGGAACCACCCAGGGGGAGCTTACTGAATACAACGGTATAGGCCAGACCATAACCCAGTACGCCGATCATGAAATGCGCCACCCATCCCATTGCTGCTCCACTTCCCATTTGCCCGGCAAGCATTTTGATGACATCGAGATCGGGCATCATCCCCATCATGCCTTTAAGCAGCATCAGCGCTGAAAGAACAAAGGTAGCCACCAAACCCGACAGCAATCCAGCTGATATTTTATTCATCATTAACTCCTGATTTTTTGGATAAAAGACAAAAGTTATTTGCCTATCCATTAGTCGTTCTTGCCTTCATAAAATTACATCAGAAGTCTTCTTTCTGTGACTGAGTTCGTTTTTGACGGCACTGTAAGTAGCCACACAGAAAGGAACAAGGAAGTTCATTAAGAAGTGAGGCCAGCTGAGGCTGGCATCACCCCAGAGAACACTACCCTGGTTGATCAGGTTGAGGATGACACCCACAACCAGGGCGATTTTGATGGAGTTGCCCACTACACGAGGCAGCAGGCAGAGGGAGCAGTAATAAGCCACTTTGCCGTTCATTGTCAGTCTCCTTGCTTGTCATCTTCCAGACGCTTTTGCCACTCGGGGCCGAGTTGGTGCAACAAATCCATTTGCTGATGGCAATTACGGCAGCCTTTGCACAGCATTTCATGCATTTTGAGGCTCCAGTGCTCCTTGCGCGTCAGTACCCGATCCTGACTGGCCGACATGAGTTGGGTGGCTTGTTTACAGGTCAGCATCAGGCTTTCTCCTCACTGATCCAGCCTTTTTCCAGGCACTGGCGCAGTTTCATGCGTGCCCTGTAGAGAATCACCGAGCAGTTGTTTTCGGTAATACCCAGCAGCTCACAGATTTCACAGATTTCCACTTCCATCAGCTCACGCAGGGAAAAAACACGGGCAGGCACATCCGGCAAATGAATCATGCAGGCATCAAAAACCCGCCAGAAATGGCTGGAAGTCAGGGCTTCTTCAGGGTCACCCCAGGCCTGAGGGCGTGCATCACTTTCCCAGAAACCGGAGCTTTTGAACTGCCGATCCAGCTCTTCTTCACTGGGCAGAGCCTCTTCACTCAGCATCCAGCTGGCGCGACGTTTCTGATACCGGAAGATATCCAGAATCTTGTAGCGCAGAATGCCAAACACCCAGGTTTCAAACTGGGAGCGCCCATCAAAGCTGTCCAGCTTGTTAAGCGCTGCCAGCAAAGCTTCCTGAACGGCATCTTCGGCCTGGTCATCAAACCGCAGTTGCAGGCGAGCAAAAGCCAACAACCTTGGTCTGAGTCTTTCCAGGCGCTGTTGGTAAGTAGTAGGTTCAGCGAGCTTTCCAGGCATTTTTAGCGAAGGCCTCATTCAGCGGCGGATTGCTTAGGTGATTAGTATAGTTGCTGAGGGTTTTCAGACCCGCAGCCAATATGACTTCCATCACTTGTTGCTGTTCAAAACCAGCCGCCAGAAACTCATCCACTTCCTGTCCGGCCCAGCCTTGTTTGCTGACAATAGCCTGAGTCACCTTGGCTAAGGCAGCCATGCGAGGATCATCAATGGAGCCGCCATCACGCAAGGCCTGAATGATTTCTTTATCCACTCCGGCACCCTGCGCGAGAGTGGTATGCGCAGCAACACAGAATTCACACTGATTAGCTACACTGACGGCCAGTAAAACAACCTGCTGTTCCTGCGGGGACAGGCTGGAACGTCCAAAAATCTCAGAAAGTGTCTGATAACCTTCCAGCAGGGTCGGTGCATTAGCCATGATGCCATACATGGTCGGTACAAAGCCCAGTTTGGATTCGGTGGCTTGCAGGCGTTCTTTTGCATTGCCGGGTGCTGTTTCGGGAGTGTGCAACGTAAAGTCAGTCATGAGTAACTCCTGTTTGGATCATTTGAGAGTTCTCTTCCAGCTTAACCAAACCACTCGGATAAAAACGGCTTTAGCGTCCTTTTTTCAGGCTTTCCTGCTTACAAGCTGATCATTCCAAGCCAAAGAGCCAAAGGAACGATGCCGGTTGCCACCATAGAGATCAGCAGATATAACGGATAACGGACTTTTGGATTTATGGCAAGGAGTAGAGCAATCCCACCACCACCGCCCAGAACCCAGTTACCGGGCAGGTTCAAAGCCATCAGCATAAACACATAAGGATGCTGTTTATAAAAGAAATAACTGTAACGCAGGGCACGACGGGTAAAACTCAAATCTTCCGGTCGGGTACTTTCCAGGCGATTTCGTGCTCTTTCCAATGCCATTTTATAGCGATCAACCAGAAGATAATGAGCGGCCAGATAGCTGAGGTTCAAACCAAAAACGGTAGCCAGCCAGGCAGCAAGCAATCCTTTTTCACCAAAAAGCCCGATAATCAGCCAACCCAACTCAACCCCGGGGACAAAGGGTATTGCCAGCAAAACACTGTAAACCAGCGCTATAATCACCAGCACCCGATTACCCGTTGCGTGATCCATCCAGAGATGAAGAACACCTTCGCCACCCTGAACCCACAGACCAGCTGCCACCAGAGCAATCAACCCCAGACTGACCATAACCTTCAGGCAAAGGTGGCAGTAGCCTGTAATTTTCCCGGACTCAAACAAAAGATGAACCTATTTTGCTTTGCAACTGGAAAGCCCCAGCAGGCGATAAAGCGGGCACCAACCAACCAGCGCAGTAACCAGCGGAATCAGACCGACCAGCCCCCATACACTCTGGTAGTAAAAGCCAGCTGCAAAAAATAACAGAGCCAGAATCAGGCGCACCCCTTTGTCCAAAGTGCCAACATTTTTGCTCATAACACACTCCTTCAGTGGCTAGAATTTTAAGTTACCTCTATTAGTCGCCTGTGACGAAAGAAACTTACAACCTGGAAATTCGCCTGACCTGACCCGGCGAATCCTGCCAGAAATCCTTGAAGGTTTTACGAAACGCGCTTTCTGAGCGATAACCCACATTCATGGCGACTTCCAGTACGGATTTACCCAGCGCCAGTTGCTGTCTTGCCCTGTGCATACGTAGGTGGCGCAGGTATTCGCCCGGTGGCATGCCCTGGGTTTCCTGAAAAATTTTTGCCAAGAGGGAGCGGGCTACGCCCACCTCATGAGCCAGCGCAGTGACCCCCCAGGCCTTTTCCGGGCTGGTATGCATCAAGGCCAGTGCCCGGTCAATGTAAGCAGGAACAGTGTTTTCCAGTTCAGACCGGGTCACAGCCTTTTGCTCCAGAGCCGCCCTTAACAGGAAGATCAACAAGGGTTCAGCAAGCTGTTTCAGAACATGCACAGAACCCGGTTGCTGCTGTGTTGCTTCAATGACCAGTATTTTCAACAGATAACTCAGAGCCGTTGTTGAGCCGTACAGTCCTTTAAGATGCAGCAAGGCGGGTAACTGGCGAAACCAGCCGGGCAAATAACCCTGCCGAAAGTGAAAGTAACCACAGACCAGGCCGACACCTTCAACAGATTCCTGAAGGGCAACTTCTTGACTGATCTGCTGACTGGAATGGATCGGCAAAAGTATATGGCGACGATCCTGCGAGAAAAACAGCAGGTCACCTTTCTGCAAAAGAATTTTTTCTCCATCCGGCCAGACCAGCCAGCACTCCCCTTCAGTCACCAGATGAAAGCTGGGATCCTGAGGTACATCATGCTCCAGAAGCCAGTTACCGCAGTGCTTACCAACATGAAACAACTGCCCGTGGATACCCAGAGGCTGAACCAGTCGGGTCAGCCAGTCTTCCTGTTGAATGCTCACGGCTATCTCCTGTGCAGAAACTCGGCAGCCGGTGAAGGTCGTCCATAAAAATAACCCTGAAAGTTCA
>NZ_JACUUA010000229.1 GCF_014859565.1 Marinospirillum sp.
TCACCAAAGCCACAATCAAAGCGGGCTTCACTTTGTTCAAACGCACTGCGAGCAGATAAAACACCCCAAAAATCAGTGCTGCAGCAATAATCCAGTAAAGATTGGTCAGCATTTTAATCTCCTCCTATAGGGCTACACGAGCCAGATATATGGCTGTTTGTTCTTCATGGGATGAATAATAACTAATCCAGAGCTCACCATCGTACTCAACCAACCCGGCATAACTGGTGTCACCACCGGATGGTAAGGTCAATTCAACATGAACCTCACCACTGGTCTGATCAATCTGACACAAGGCTGTGGTGGCTGTTTTTTCTCCAAAATTGATCAGACGCACTGCAGCCATCAACCGACCATCACTCAGTCGTAACAATTTTGGACCACCAACATGACAGCTGAGTACTTGCCACTGCCAATCCAGATAAGGCGGTACCGCATGCCCTAACCAACCTTTAGCATCTCCACCATCCCGGCGCAGCAGGCACCAGGCAGTGGCATCATCATCAAATGCCAGTGAAGCCTCATTGGCATAGGTATCCGGTTCTGGAAACAGCTGCTTACGCACCGGTTGCCAACAACGACCATCACGGGTGCTATACAGAGTACCTTCCCGGTCACGGCCGGAATAAGCCACACTGTACCCCTGCCCACCATGCCAGCTGGCACTCCATCGCCAAGTACCCAGCCCGGTTTGTGGACAGCAGCAGGGTTCGCTCCAATTCAGCCCATCCCGTGACAACCAGCTCAGTGATTGGTGACGGAAACCATCAACAGGCTCCAATAACCGTACAGCCCCCAACAGTAGCAATTGGCCATCAGCCGTCACGGAAAAGTCGGCATCACGCAGGTCACCATCGGGATGACTCAGCAACGCCACCGAGTGCCAATACAGTCCATCAGGTGATGCGAGTATCCGCAGACACCCATCATCACTGATATGATTTTCACCTTCACGGAAAGCACAATACCAGTGTTCATTAAAGCGAATCAGATCGGTAAAGGCATTGTGCGGAGCCTGATTCCAGATCAGATTGCAAGAAAGCAGTTTCATCGGCTATTGACCTCGGCCTCAACCAGTTGTTCAACGTTTGAGTATAACCTTCTGATGTTGCCCCTGCTCTCCACGATTGGCGCAGAAATCCTGTTGCACTCCGTCAGCATAGTCGACAATCACGTTAAAACCGGCTCCGGGGGTGTGATTCAGCAGCAGGGTGCGCTTTTCACCCGGTGCCAGACGCAATGCCAACAGACTGGACTGACCTCTGGCATGACCAAAATCCAGTTTCAGGCTGGTGATCATCTGGTCAGTGGTGTTTTCAAACTCCACCTGCATGGCGGTTTCTGGCAAACCAGGTGCTGGGCTGAACCACCAGCCCAGCATAAAACTCACCAGCAGGGCAGACCCCAATAACAGTTTAGGTTTCATCAAAAGCCCGCTTCACTTCTTCGGCCAGAATCTTTAACCCTTGCGCCACCAGCTGATCATCTTGTGAGTAGGTCACCCGCAGACATTCATGGCGATGACACCAATGACCATCATCCGGCATCCCCGGAAAGAAATAATGCCCGGATACCACCAGCACACCCCGTGCTTTTAACCGTAAATACAATTCATGGCTGGTAATCGGCAGCCCCGGAAACCACAACCATAAAAACATTGCCCCTTCCGGTTGATGCAGCTTCCATGGGCAGTCTTCTGCCAATTCCTGTTTTAACACCGCCACTGCCTTGTGCATCTTGGCTTCATACCAGGGACGTACCTGCTCACGACTGAGACTGAGGATTTCACCACTGCGTACCAGCGGTTCCATCAGTTGTGGACCAAAACTGCCGGTTGCCAGATTCAGAATGGCATTGGCACCACTGAGCGCCCGTATGATTTCTGGGCGGGCAATCACTATGCCGGTTCGAGCAGCAGGCAGCCCCAGTTTGGACAGACTGAGACAGAGCACCACTTGTTCATCCCAGAAAGGAGTCACTTCCGTGTAGATCAGCTCAGGGAAAGGGCTACCGTAAGCACCATCCAGAATCAGCGGAATATCCCACTGGCAGGCCAGTGCGTGTAATCGCTGGACTTCCTCATCCGTAAGTACATTGCCGGTGGGATTGGTCGGACGTGAAACACAGATGGCACCCACCTGTTCATCCAGTTGCAGCTGTTCAAAATCCACCCGATATTTAAAAGTGTGGTTATCCAGCTCTTCGATTACCGGTTTAACACTGCGGAAGGTATCCGCATCCAACCCTGCATCAGCATAACCCAGATACTCCGGTGCCAGTGGCAAGAGAATCTGGCGACGACTGCCATCCGACAACTGACCAGCAAACAAATTAAAAAGAATAAAAAATGCCGCCTGACTGCCATTGGTCAGTGCAATATTGGCTTCCGTCAGTCCCCAGCCATAGGTGGCATTCAGCAGATCTTTTAATGCCGTGATAAAACGAGCTTCACCTTGTGGTGCATCATAAACACCCACCAGTCGCTGAAAGGCCAGTGGATCAGCAGCAATAGCAGCCAGTTCTTCCCGTAATCTGGCCTGTACCACCTCCAGATGTCCGGGGTTGCCACCACCCATCATGATCATCGGCTGATCACCGGACAAGGCCTTGCCCAGATCATCCATCAAGCTATTGATACCGGCCTGGCCAGAAAACTTGTCTGCAAACTCAGTGAATTTCACACTTTCCTCTTCTTCTTTTCACATCTGCTTTAATCCAGAGCCTGCAAAAAGCTTTTGGCTTGTTGCAAGGTCATCACCTCAGTGGTTTCTGTTTCGATATCGTGCAGAATCACCAGTTCACCACGCTGCAACTGCTGTTTCAGTTGAGTTGTCCAGTTCTGGATACCCTCTTCACTGGTGGTGTCATAATATGAGATGAACAGTGTAACAAGTTGCAGTAGCTATTCCAGTTCAGACAAGCGCTGCAACAAACCGGCCTCATCCAGCACTGGCACTCCCAGAGACTCAGCTTTAGTCAGTTTGGAGCCAGCGGCGGCACCCGCCACCACACAGCTGGTCTTTTTTGAGACACTGCCGGAGACCTTGGCTCCCAGTGCCTCCAGCCGCTCTTTGGCCTGATCCCGGGTCAGGCTGTCCAGACTGCCGGTCAGCACCCAGGTCTGTCCGGTTAATGGCAGATCATCACGGCGACGTTCGGTTTCCGGCCACTGAATCCCCTGATCCAGCAAGTCCCTGATGGTCTCAAGATTATGAGGTTCATTAAAAAAGGTATGGGTGTGCTGCGCCACGATTGGGCCAATGTCATCCACATCCAGCAAGGTGGTCTGGTCGGCCTGCATCAAGGCATCCAGGGTGCCAAAATACCGGGCCAGATTGGCGGCAGTGGCTTCACCCACTTCACGGATGCCCAGCGCATAAATAAAACGTGCCAGGGTTGTTTTTTTACTTGTCTGCAGGGCTTCGAGCAAATTGGTTGCCGATTTTTCTGCCATGCGCTCCAGCGCGGCCAGTGGTTCCAGCTCCAGGCGATAAAGATCAGCCGGGCTTTTTACCAGTTCGGCATCCACCAGTTGTTCAATCAGTTTGTCACCCAGCCCTTCAATATCCATAGCCTTGCGACTGGCAAAATGTTTCAGGGCTTCCTTGCGCTGAGCAGCACAATACAGGCCACCAGTGCAACGATAAACGGCCTCACCTTCTGCCCGCTCCACATGAGAACCACACACCGGACAGGCATCCGGTACCAGCACCTCACGGGCATCAGCAGGACGCTGTTCAAGCATCACCCTTACAACCTGCGGGATCACATCTCCGGCACGGCGCACAATCACGCTGTCACCGATGTGCACACCCAGCCGTGCCACTTCATCCATATTGTGCAGGGTGGCATTGGAGACCGTCACACCAGCCACCTGCACCGGTTCTAGCCGTGCCACCGGGGTGACAGCACCGGTACGCCCCACCTGAAACTCCACATCCAGCAGCCGGGTGATTTGTTCTTGTGCCGGGTATTTAAAAGCGGTGGCCCAGCGCGGCTCACGGGCACGAAAACCCAGTTCAGCCTGCAGGCGTAGATCGTTGAGTTTTAATACCGCACCATCAATATCAAAGGCTAACTGATCACGCTGAGCCGCCAGGTCATCACAGAAACGCTTTAATCCGGCATAACCCTCTACACAACGCAGCAGATGACTGGTTTTAAAACCCCAGCCTTTTAACTGCTGCATAGCTTGCCAGTGGGTGGTGGTGGCAAAACCTTCACTGATCTGTGCTACCTGATAAGCAGTGAATTCCAGCGGGCGGGTGGCGGTGATACGCGGGTCGAGTTGACGCAGACTACCCGCAGCGGCGTTGCGTGGGTTGGCAAAGGTTTTTTCACCGGCCAGACGTGCCCGTTCATTCATGGCTTCAAAAGCGGCACGCGGCATGTAAACTTCACCTCGAACTTCCAGCAGCTCCGGCAAGGGTTGGTTGGGTGTTTCACTGCGCAGGCTCAGAGGAATGGAGCGCAGGGTTTTCAGGTTTTCAGTGATACCTTCACCCGTTTGTCCATCACCCCGCGTAACACCCTGCACTAGCTGACCCTTCTGATAAATCAGGCTGATGGCCAGACCATCCAGTTTGGGTTCACAGCAGAATTCCGCTTGATCCACTGCCCGTCCCAGATCCTCCAGTTCACGCATCACACGGCTGACAAAAGCCTGCAAGCTGTCATCATCAAATACATTACCGAGGGATAACATTGGCACTTGATGGGTAATGGCAGGGAAGTTTTTTAACGGCTCAGCTCCCACTCTTTGGGTGGGTGAGTCAGCAGTAATCAGCTCCGGGTGTTCAGTTTCCAGTTGTTGCAACTCCCGAAACAGCCGGTCGTATTCAGCATCCGGCACACTGGGGTCATCCAGCACGTAATAACGGTAGTTGTGTTCGTTGAGCTGCTGGCGCAGCGACTGAATACGTTGATCAGGAGTTGCGGTGGTCATCTGGCAGGTATCCTGCAGGTCAAAGTGCCTGATTCAAATTTAGCTGAATCAGGTCTTGCCTGCTTTTCTGGCTTTCAGGCGGGTCTGGTGTTCAA
>NZ_JACUUA010000230.1 GCF_014859565.1 Marinospirillum sp.
GCTGCAAGCGATTGCTGCCGGTGAAATCAAACTGGAAGGCACCGCTTTAAATCAACTGAAACAGCAACAACTGCTGCCCTGGCGGCGCAAGATGCAAATTGTGTTTCAGGATCCTTACGGCAGCCTCAGTCCACGCATGAGTGTGGCCGACATCGTGGCAGAAGGATTACAACTTCATCAACCCGAGCTGTCAACCGCTCAGCTGGATGCTGCAGTTTGTCAGGTACTGGAGGAGGTGGGACTGGAAACTGCCGTTCGCTTTCGTTACCCCCATGAGTTTTCCGGTGGGCAGCGCCAGCGTATTGCCATTGCCCGCGCCCTGATTCTGAAACCCCGACTGCTGGTGCTGGATGAACCCACTTCAGCACTGGATCGCAGTGTACAGGCGCAGGTGATTGAGTTGTTACGTGACCTGCAGCAAAAACACCAGCTGGCCTATCTTTTTATCAGCCATGACCTGCGAGTTGTTCGTGCACTCAGCCACCGCATCCTGGTGATGAAAGATGGTCGGGAAGTGGAAACAGCAGCAACAGAAACACTGTTCAGCCAGCCTGCCACTGATTACACACGCCAGCTGTTAAAAGCCGCCGGATTCCAAGGCTAGATTTGATGAAATATCACCCGATTACGCCCCTGCTGTTTGGCTCGATAAAGCGCCTGATCTGCCAGCACCATCACATGCTGTAGATCCTCAGCATCTGCAGGCCATACAGCACCACCAAGACTGCAGCCAATACTCACTTGTTTGCCGTCAATCACAAACTCCTGGTTCAGCCTGCGGATGATGACTTCTTCTGCCATATCACTAAAAGTTCTGCGTGGATCTGGCATTTCTGACTCCAGCAGGAATACAAACTCATCACCACCCAGACGCACCAGCATTTGCTGATCATTGGCGACAACCAGTGGCAACACGCGCCCTGCAACCTGCTGCAACAGCTTATCGCCAACCTCATGTCCATAGGTGTCATTCACCTGCTTAAAACGATCCAGATCCATAAACATCAGCGTCAGGTTTCCTGGTGTGCCAGGCAACTGCTGTTTGGCTCTGGCAAGAAAATCGTTCATGGCATTACGGTTGGGCAATCCGGTCAGAGCATCATGGTGTGCAATTCTGTGCATGTGATCCCGGCTATTTTCTGCCTTGATCAACTGCCCAACCAGGGTACTGAGGGTATTGGATAATACCTCAACCTCTTCATATCCTTTTAATCTGGGCAACGTCCGCTGACTGCCATCCAGCATGCTTCTGGCAGCAAGCGTGATCTGCTCAATAGGGCTTGCCATGCGTCCAGCCAGAACCCAGGACAAAACCAGCATCGAACCACCAAAAATCGATCCAATCAGCCAGATAATTCCCAGAATATGCTGAGTGGGTTTGTAAGCTTTTTCCAGATCCTGCCGCAACAGAATCACCCATTCCAGGCCAGGATAGTTCTGATGACCGGATGACTGCACATAACTGGTCAAATAATCCCGCCCGTCTGGCCAGGTTTCAGTCAGGAAGCCAACATCACCAGCACGAGCTGCCACAATGCTGGGCAACTCCAGAAAATGACCTATATTGGCTTCAGGCCCCATTAGCACCCGATTATCTATTCCACTGATCACATACATTTCAATGTTTTTATGCTGTGCCAGCGGTACTTTAAAGCCATCAATAATTTCTCTAACCCAATCCAGGCTGAGATGGGCTGCCAGAACTCCAGAAAACTGCTGGTCATAATCCAGTACAGGATAGCTGATGCCAATTGCATGGTCTGGCTGTGCGGCAGAGGTTTTACTGTTGGCTGTTTCTGACAATAAACTCTGAACACTCCCAAAAAAACGCTGGTTTTGTGCATTCAGAAAAATGGCCTGTCTGGAAAAATCCTCGCCCAGTCCCATACCAGAAGTTGCCGCAATCACCTGCCCCTGTTTATCCATAAAGCCAACCCATGAGAATACAGGGATAAACTGACGCAACTGGTTAAGTACCAGCTGAATGCCTTCCACATCCTCAGGATTACGCAAGGTATCGAGGCTATTGATCAATGCCAGTTCGGCTGAACGTGACCAGATATAACGATCCAACTTATCAGACATCAGCCTTGTAGTTTCTACCAGCTCATACCCGATTTCACGCTTCAGGTATTCGCTGGTTTTAAACCAGATCACCAAACTCAAAACCAGCGTAAAACCAATCAAGGTCATCGACAAGGTGACCAGCAACTGCGTTCTGAACTGCTTCATCCAGCTGAACATCATCCCTTATTCTCCTGACCAAATTCCCGAGTTAGCGCCAACCGAAACTAAAGACCACCAGTAGAGTAAAAAGGTTGCAGCGTTTAATTTTTTCTTGCTTGATCAGTTGAGCGTCGCTCTTTAAAGTCTGGCTATCATACCAACCCTTTCCAAGGACATGGCAATGCTGCCCAAGGTGAATCTGAAACACCTGCATTACTTCTGGCTAATTGCACGAGAAGGCTCCATTGCCCGTGCAGCGGAGGTGTTGGATCTGGCACCTCAAACCCTGAGTGGGCAGTTAGCTTCGCTGGAGGAGTCGCTTGGTCATACCTTATTCCGCCGTGAAAATCGCAGCCTGAAGCTAACGGAAAAAGGCCAGTGGGTGTACCAGTATGCCGAGCAGATTTTTGCTTTGGCGGAAGAAATGGAGTCCGGACTGAAACATTTTGAGCAGCAGGCACCATTAAAACTCAAGGTGGGTATTGCAGCCTCCATCCACAAGCTGATTGCCTGGCAGTTGCTGGAACCAGCCACACAGCTTGAACGCCCACTGAACCTGTGCTGCCATACCGGGCAAACCCCTGACCTGATTCGCAGCTTAAAAAAACAGGCTTTTGATCTGGTGCTGACCGATCAACTACCAGATGATTTTTCCCAGTCGGGTCTGGTGGCAACCGAGTTGATGCGAACTCCCATCAGTCTGTTTGCTACCCCTGATACCACACAACGCTTACAGCGCAACTTTCCGACTAGCCTGCATGGTGAACCCTTACTGGCCACTTCATACAGCACCCCCTATTTCCAGCAACTGCTCTTGTGGTTGCAGCAACGTCAGATCATCCCAAGGTTTGTTGCCGAGATTGATGATAGTGCGCTGATCAAGGTATTCGGCAGTCGGGGTATGGGAATTTTTGCTGCACCTCATGCCATAAGGGATGAGGTCTGCCGCCAGTATGGTGTCAGTGAGCTGGCACGAATTGACGGGGTGATGGATGCCATTTTTGCAGTAACTCGCACCGCCTCACCACAGCACCTGGCCATACGCAGTATATTGGCGCACAAAAGCATCGGAAAAAACTGATAATTACAATCAAGGAATCTGTTTATTCCTTGCCTTTCATGCGCTAATTTTCATACCACGACTAGAGCAAATGGAGGTGGGTATGAAAACTGTTCACAAATTCCGTCTTGAATGCGGCAGTGCACTCAACTCACTGAAGCTACGTAAAGGCTTCCGTCTGGTGCACAGTGAGTATCTGGTAACTGAAAAAGCCGTGTTTGTATGGGTTGAAGTACCTCTGGATCTTTCCCTGCCGGAAATCCAGTTAAAACTGCGCGTTTTCGGTACCGGTGAAGCCATTCCACGTCACTTCACTTACATGTCTTCCGCTGTGGATGGATTCGGACCCGAGGCTTACCATATTTATTCGCTAGAGGCTCAGGACCTTGTGATGGGTCAAGTCGCCTAAACTCATCATCGAGGCTCTGACAGGCACGCCTCACTCTTCGCCAGCAAACTGCTGGCGTTTTTTTGCCTTCATTTCAACAAGGCCAACTAAACCACCATGCAACAACCACTTATCAAAAGGCACCGGCACTTAAGCCTTTTTTCGAGACCGATAAGCAGTTAAACTCGCTGCCTGCGAGACACCACCGGTTTCTGATTTATAACAGAGGTTTTCATGCCTGACATCGTGGTGATGTTTTTTCTGCTCGGTCTATTATCTGGACTGGTAAAATCTGATCTGACCATCCCCAAGGCTGCGTATGACGTACTCAGCCTGCTGTTGATGTTGACCATCGGCCTGAAAGGCGGCATGGCACTTCACGGTAACGTCGGCTGGCACCTGTTAATCGAAATGGGCGCGGTCACCCTGCTGGGCATCGCCATCCCGCTGATACTTTTCCCGCTACTGCTGAAAGTTGTACGTTTAAGCCTAGCTGACAGCGCCAGTTTCACCGCCCACTATGGTTCGGTCAGTGCCGGTACCTTTGCCGTGGCTTTTGCTTATGCCGAATCCCAGCAGCTGACCATTGGTGGTCAGGTCACCATCTATCTGGTACTGCTGGAACTGCCAGCCATTCTGATTGGCCTGCTATTGTTCCGTCATTTCAGCCGCGAAAGTGGCGGCAGTGGTACTACAACAGCCCTGATCCATGAAGCCCTGACCAACCGGGGTGTAATCCTGCTGGTCGGTGGGGTGGTAATCGGCTGGATGTATGGCCCGCTGGAAGGTGCCATGGTCACCGACCTTTATATGACTGCCTTTAAAGGTGTACTGGCGCTGTTTCTGCTTGAAATGGGTTTGGTTGCTGCTGATGCCCTGTCCAAGGTGCGACTGGACAAGATCCGGGTCATCATTTTTGCCATGGTAGCGCCATCCCTGCTGGGACTGGCCGGTCTGTTCACCGGAAAAATGCTGGGGCTGCCGGATGGTTCGGTACTGATTCTGGCCAGTCTAACAGCCAGCGCCTCCTACATCGCTGCACCGGTAGCGGTACGTACCGCTATTCCCAAAGCTGACATTGGCCTGGCAATGCTGGCTTCACTGGGCATCACCTTCCCCTTCAACGTACTGATTGGTATTCCTCTTTATCACAGCTGGTTGATTTAACAAAAATAAACGTCTGAGACCCCAAAGCTGACCAAGCGGTTGTATCTGTAAGCTATATCCTTCATGCTTGTACCCCCTGAACTTTAGTCTATGGAGCAAGTAATGACGGACGAAAAAGATCCCATGAAGCCGGACGGTGAGGTGAATCCCATCGACACGGATTAC
>NZ_JACUUA010000231.1 GCF_014859565.1 Marinospirillum sp.
GGTACTCCTTTGCGGGTGATGACAAAATCCGGGTTGCCACAGTCGGTAATTTTGGATGGTTCGTTGGTGATTTTGCAGTCAGGGAGCAAGGTAGCCAACAGTTG
This sequence comes from Marinospirillum sp., assembly GCF_014859565.1. The sequence goes on from NZ_JACUUA010000231.1 coordinate 105, forward strand.
TTCCAGGTCACCACGAAAGGTATGTTCGCTGCTGTGCCCTTCTGTCAGCCGTCCGTTAATTTTATCAATATACTGAATAACGTCCATAAGCTTGCCTTCTGCTCCGCATGTTCAAAAATGAAAGTCTAACCAGGCATTAAAAACCAGCCCTCTTTAAAATCCAGGCGCAGCCAACTCAACCAGAGCTGTTTTGATGGCTGTGCCCAAACGACGCTCCAGACGCTCCCAGGGGCTGGGTTCTGGTGTGTAGTTGATACTGCGCTCCACACCCAACCGACTTTGCAAGGTAAACATCGAGCCCAGCTCATCAATCAACCCTTGCTCCAGCGCCAGCTCACCATTCCAGACCAGACCGGAAAAAATCTCTGGATTGTCTGCCAGACGCTCACCACGCCCTTCTTTAACTACCCGAATAAACTGCTGGTGAGTGGAGTCCAGCACCTCTTGCCAGAACTCCCGCTGCTCCGCATTCATATCAGAAAAGGGATCAAGGAAAGCCTTGTTGTTACCCGAGGTGAAAACCCGACGCTCAATACCCAAACGATTAATGGCTTCTTTAAAACCAAAACCACCGGAAACCACTCCAATGGAGCCAACCAAACTGGCACGGTCTGCCAGAATGGTATCTGCAGCTACGGCAATATAATAACCACCGGAAGCCCCCAGATCCTCAATCACTGCATAAACAGGCAACTGCGGATGTTGTTTGCGCAGAGCGAGAATACCGTCATGGATCTGACCCGCCTGTACCGGACTGCCACCGGGACTGTTAATGCGTAAAACCACGGCTTCAACATTGGGCGCATTAAACGCTCGTCGAGCACCTTGTAATACACGCTCGGCACTGGCGCGCCCTTCTGATTCAATTGTTCCGCGAATATCCACCACCGCCAGATGTGCTGTTCCTGCCGCACTGTCCTCAGAAGGTGACAGTAATTCTTTGCCTGATCCAAACACCAGCAGCAAAATCAACAGGGTCATGCCAATTCGCAACGTCCCGCCAATCAGGCGTCCGCGCCTGGCTCTGCGTTGCTCCAGCAAAACTTCTTTTGCCCAGGCCTGCATCCATTGTTCCGGTGCGCCGGTCTTGTCCACTTTTGATGCTGTTTCTTGCTGCGGCACGGTGTGTTTCATTTCACCTGTCCAGGGGTCCTGCTCACTCATGATTCTTCACCTTATCCTGTTCTACCTGCTTCCAGCTTTTATCCAGCGGTGCTTCAATAGTCAGACGCTGACCCGTCAGCGGATCAGAAAATACCAGTCTGCGTGCATGTAAAAACATCCTTCCGATACCGGCACGACGAAAACGTTCATTTATGGCCTCATCACCATACTTGGGATCACCCAACAGCGGAAATCCGGCAAAACGGGCATGAACCCGGATCTGGTGTGTACGACCCGTCACTGGTTCTGCCTCGATCAAAGTTAGTGAACCCAGACGTTTTAATATTTTAAAACGAGTCAGGGATGCCTTGCCCGCTCCCGGTTCAGCAATACGCATACGTCGCTCACCGGAAGGTGAAGATGCACGATCTATGGGTGCATCCACTTCTCTTAATTCCACCGGCCAGTTACCCAGCACCCAGGCCTGATAAAACTTGCCCATTTGTTTGGCGCGCAGCTGATCTTGCAGAATATTCAGCGCCTTGCGGGATTTAGCCAGCAGAATACAACCGGAGGTGTCTTTATCCAGACGATGCACCAGCTCCAGAAAATCCAACTCCGGACGTACTTGGCGCAGGGCTTCGATTAATCCCACCCGCACACCACTGCCGCCATGTACTGCCAGGCCAGCCGGTTTGTTCAGCACCAGCACGGCGTCATTTTCATAAATCAGAGCATCACCTTGCAACAAATCCCGCAGACTGTCACCCACCGGGGTTTGTGAGGCTTTTTCAGTCAAACGGATGGGTGGCACACGCACCTGATCACCCGTCTGCAAACGGGTATCCGCCTTGGCGCGTTTTTTGTTGATTCTCACCTCACCCTTACGAATGATGCGATACACCAGTGTTCTGGGTGCACCCTTAAGCTGGGTGATCAGATAATTATCCAGTCGCTGACCATCCGCTCCGGCAGTCACATCCAGATACCTTACTGCAGCCAGAGAACCGGCTTCTGTGCTAGACATCAATCAATCACCTGAATCAATAAACCCTGAGGAGGCCAGTATACTAGCCTCTTCGGACTTTTTCTGGGCGATTGCTCACTTTCAGCTCTACTGGTATGATGCCGGGGCGCGGAAAAGGGCTTAACTCTCACGAAAGGACTTAACCCCTCATGCAGCGCCTGCACCCATGGTTGATCTGATGGGCATCACGCAGGCCAGCGCAAAAGAATTTTCAAGAACGTCTGATGTCACAGTCAGGCAAAAGAAAAAACCGCGGCTCAGGCTCGCGAGTTGAAACTCTTATTTTTACCTTGTGCCAAACGACTCAATAGATTTTGTTTCGAAAACTGAAATTAGTTATTTTTCTGCCGCCCTGATGGGCTACAGGTATACAGGCTCAAGACATCATGAGCGTTTCACCGAAGCGGAAAACTATACAAGAACAAACAGGAACGGCATTAAGCCTTGCCTGATTTTGTCGTGTCAGCACAAAGAAACATAATGTAGACAACACGCTGTGTCTGGGCTGCCTGAACTTAACGGAAGCCCCACATGAAACGCATGCTAATCAACGCAACCCAACCGGAAGAACGCCGGGTTGCCCTTGTCGATGGCCAGAGACTCTACGATCTCGACATTGAATCCGGTTCCAGAGAATCCAAAAAAGCCAATATTTACCGTGGCCGCATTACCCGCGTAGAACCCAGCCTTGAAGCCGCTTTTGTTGACTATGGTGCTGAGCGCCATGGTTTTTTACCCCTGAAAGAAATCGGACGTGAATACTTTGCCCGCAACTCCGGTGAAGGTCGCGGCAACATCCGCGATCTGGTCAAGGAAGGCACCGAGGTTATTGTTCAGGTCGACAAAGAAGAACGCGGCAACAAGGGCGCAGCACTGACCACCTATGTGAGCCTGGCTGGCCGTTATCTGGTGCTGATGCCCAACAACGCTCGTGCTGGTGGTATTTCTCGCCGCATTGAAGGTGAAGAACGTGCGGCATTAAAAGATGCCATGAATGGCTTGAACATCCCCAATCAAATGGGTGTAATTGTTCGTACTGCCGGTATTGGTCGCTCCAGTGAAGAGCTGCAGTGGGATCTGGATTACCTGGTTAAAGTCTGGGAATCCGTGAATGATGCCGCCATGCAAAAACCGGCACCCTTCCTGATTTACCGCGAATCCAACGTGATTATCCGCGCCATGCGTGATTACCTGCGACAGGATATCGGCGAAGTACTGATTGATAACCAGGAAGTTTACAATCAGGCACAGGGATTTATTCAACAGGTCATGCCGTCCTACCAGAGCAAAATCAAGTTCTATCAGGATGATGTTCCGCTTTTTTCCCGCTTCCAGATCGAAAGCCAGATCGAAACTGCTTTCCAGCGCGAAGTAAAACTGCCATCCGGCGGCTCGATTGTGATCGACCACACCGAAGCACTGGTTTCGGTGGATATCAACTCAGCACGCGCCACTCGTGGTGGTGATATCGAAGAAACCGCCCTGCAAACCAACCTGGAAGCTGCTGATGAAGTGGCACGCCAGCTGCGTCTGCGTGACATCGGTGGCCTGGTGGTGATCGACTTCATCGACATGAGTCCGATCAAAAACCAGCGCGAAGTTGAAAACCGGATGCGTGACGCACTGAAGATTGACCGTGCACGTGTGCAAATTGGTCGTATCTCCCGTTTTGGTCTGCTGGAAATGTCCCGCCAGCGCCTGCGTCCTTCCCTGGGTGAAACCAGCGGTGTCGTTTGCCCACGCTGTGAAGGCCAGGGCACCATTCGTGATGTCAAATCCATAGCTCTGTCCATCCTGCGCCTGATCGAAGAAGAGGCCATGAAGGACAATACTGCTCAGATTCGTGCAGTACTGCCGGTTTCTGTCGCTACCTTCCTGCTGAACGAAAAACGCTCACCCCTGCACGATATCGAAAAACGCCAGCGCGTTGAAGTTGTAGTGATTCCTAACCCTGACATGCACACACCGCATTACGATGTAACACGGGTGCGTGATGACGATCTGGGTGATGAAGAAGCAGTTGCCAGTTACGAAATTGATGTCTCTGAAACCAATGACAAAGAACCCACTGGCAGTGCTGAAAAAGTTACCGGATTTGCTGAAGCAGCCGTTCAGAACGTGATTCCCAGTGCACCAGCACCTGCTGAAGAAACAGCAGCACCTGCAGTAACGACCAGCGTCCGAACTCCGACAACAACAGCAAGCCGTCCAGGATTCTTTGCACGAATTGTCACAGCATTGCTCGGCAACTCTGAAGATGCCACTAAGAAGCCCGAAACCCCAAAACCAACCGCTGCACCTGCTCGCCAGAACACCAGCGACAACCGTGGTGAAAATCGCAACAACCGCACCCGCACCCGTCCGGACAACAACCGTCGCAACACGCGTAACCGCTCAGAAGAAAGCAGCAACAACCGCAACGAGAATAATCGTAACGAAGGGCGCAACAACAATCGCAACACCGAACCACGCACTACCGACGCTCGCAGCGAGGGTCGTAACGACACACGTCGTAACAACAACCGCCGTGAAGAAGCTCCTGCGGTGGATACTCCGCGTCAGGAAGCCCGTACCCCGGCTCCAGTACCGGTTGTTGTACCCACCCATGATGACACTAAACCAGCACGCACCAACCCGCGCAATCGCCGTCGTAACAAGGTGATGACTGGTGATGCTGCCACCCCACCGGATTTTGATAAGCTGAAAGAGCAACTACTGCCTGCAGATGAAATTCTCAGCGCAACTGCCGTAGCTCAAGAAACACCA
>NZ_JACUUA010000232.1 GCF_014859565.1 Marinospirillum sp.
TGCTGCTGCGGATGCTGCTGCGCAGGTGGCGGGTTATTATAGGCTTGCTGTTGAGGTGCCTGCTGGGATGCCTGCTGCTGGCTATTGTTGCCGTCCAGCATTTGCAGCTCGTTAACCACGATTTCCGTAGTGTATTGATCCACACCCTGCTGGTTTTGCCATTTGCGGGTTTGCAGCTTGCCCTCAATGTAGATTTTGCTGCCTTTTTTGAGGTATTGCCCGGCAATATCAGCCAGCTTGTCAAAAATGACCAGCCGATGCCACTCGGTTTTTTCGACTTTCTGGCCTGTCTGTTTGTCCGTCCAGCTTTCGCTGGTGGCAATGCTGATGTTGGCTACTGACTTACCCTGCTGGGTGCTGCGCATCTCAGGGTCAGCACCCATGTTGCCAATAAGAATGACTTTGTTAACGCCGCGTGCCATAAATTACTCGCTTGTTTTTGATGACTTTATAACCCAAAAATGACTTCCGGTTTCCGGGCACTTAAACAGCTTGGTGTTGTCGCTTTGTTTGTGCTCTGCCTTTCCGCTTACGATACGCCAGTCGCTTGAATCACCAACAAAATCAATGATCTGCTGGCGCACGGATGGTGACAGATGTCCAAGATTACGAATCATCGTCATCCACTCAATCCTCTGGCTTGTCGTAATGAAACATGGCCTTCACGGCATCAATGATACGGCATACCAGCAATGTGCGTGATTCCGATTCGATACAGAAGGAGTAAACTGGGTCTTCCAGGTCATTCATATCTTCCGGCTTCGTGGTATGGCTGATACCGCTGAGGCGAAAGTTTTTGTCCAGAGTAAAGCAAACGCCATCCATTTTTTTTATGGTCAGCTGCAGGCTCTCACAGGTCATCCCGCCGACTTGAATCGCCTTAGCAAGATCGTCACTGTAGGCTCTCAGGTCTGATGAGCTTACGCTGATTTTTTCACCGTCATGATTTTTCAGGGTGCAGCTTTCGCCTGCATCCAGATCATCACCGAAAGCCATATCGTCACCTTCCAGCCAATGGAGAAGGCGTTTTGAAAGTCCATCGGTGATACCACTAATGTAAATGGTACTGGCCTTTATATGCTCAAGCGCGTGAACCATCAGGCTTGTTACTTCGTCAGCTTCAGATTTGCTGGCACCGGACAAAAACAGCTTGCTTGTTTTGTGCCAGAAGCAGTAGATGGTTTTGCTGGATGCTGGCATTTTGACGCGCATGTTGAACTCGATTTCTTCCTTGATCTGTTTGCGCTCTTTCTTGCCAACTTTCCGGCTTTCGGCTTTTTCAGTGCGCGATACCTTGTCTTCAACGGCACGCTTAACTGCGCTGGATGGCGGCTTGCGGGTGTCGATACGCACAGCAAAAACAAAGCCATCCCGTGAAGGAAACTGCTGCAACATTTCGCCACTTATTCGCTCAAAGCCCTTGTGAACAGCTGCACCAAGCCATTGATCCTGGTCGAACTCAAAGCCAGAGAAGGCTTTCTCTACGACTGCTGCATCCGGCATTTCTGCTGAATACGACATAACACTGCAAAGCATGTTTTTTGTGTTCATTTTAATTCCTGAGTAGCCGGTACGCTCAGTGCCCAGCGGTGCCGGGCACTGGCTTTGTTAAATGAATACTTCGCCGTTTTCCTGCTGCTGATATTCGTCAGGATCATGTTCGGCCTGATCAGCAGTGTTAGCAGGCTCGTGATCCGCGCTCTGCTCTGTTGCTTCAGGTTCAGCTATTACAGGTTCAGCGGTTGCAAACAGGTGATCCGCCGCATCCACAATCACGCCCTTCATACCGGAGTGCTCTTCAAAGCTAACACTGGTCATGATACGCGCCCGGAAAGGCGCTTGAACCAGATCAGCGGCATCAGGAAATAGCGCCTCAACCGGCACGGAAAAAGTGTAGCGCGGAAGGTCGCCACTGGTTTTCTTTAGCTCAAAGCCGGAGCGTCCAATAGGTGCTGCAAAGATGCCGATTTTTTTGCCGTCAACTCCCAGCTGGATGATCGGCGTTTCATCATCAGACAGCAGGCCGATACGCTCGACCGCATCAGAGCTGAGACTCACTGTGATATTTTGCTTCTGATCAAAACCCAGTTTTACCGGGTTAAAATCGCGTTTTTGCCTTGCTTCGGCGGGGTTAATGATATTAAATCCCATTAGGAATACCTCTTGCGTTGGTTTTATTAAACCGGCTCAACTTCGCCGGATTCATTGATCCAGAATGACGCCATTCCCAGTGGAGCAAGGTTTGGCACATCCTTCTTTTCGTTGATCGTCATCATAATGATGATCGGACGACCCAGTTTTTTTGCCATGCCAATCAGTCCGTTGCGGCCTTTTTTGTCCAGAATATCGGCTGCATCAACCACCATCACAGGCGAGCAATCCAGATCGGCCAGTGCAGCCTGCAAAATCACACGGCATCGGAACTTTTCTGATTCCGACAACTGCCAGCCATATTCTGCATCACCGTACTGTATAGCGATATTATCACTAATAAATACGGTTTTCCAGCCAGCAGACGCAGAAATGTGAGCAAGGCTTTCATTCAGCTGCGAGAGCTGCTGTGCCATGCGCTTTCCGCGCAGGCCGTCAACACCCGAAGACAGTGCCGTGGTAATCGCAATGTTTTGGGTAATGCGCTTGCTGATGCCGGATGCCTGATCAATCAGCTGGCGGATATGCAGTGCTGCATTGGCTGCGTTCAGCTCCATTTCAGCATGATTGATTGCTTCCTGGTCAATACCGGAAGCCTGCATTTGTTCAAGCTGTTGACGGGCTGCATTGCCATGCTCAATCGTCTGAATGGCCCGTGCAACACGCGACAATACAGCGATACGGTTTTCATCACCGGAAGCAGCCACATCTGGCATTCCGGCCAGCTGATCTGCTGCCTCAGAGGCGCGCGCGTGCTGGCCTGCAATTGTGGCAAGCTGCTGAGACAGCGTGGCGTGAATGGACTCTGCCCGCTGCAATTCGGCATCAGCCTCCCGGATGGCAGATGTCATTTGCTCCCGCTGCTCTGTGCTTAACTGCTCTGTTGCTGGGATTTGCAGCTCCTGCTTACTTACCACAACCAAGTGGGTGCCGCAGCTTGGGCATGGTGCTGTAATCACCGCTACATCAGGCTTTGGCAGTGCGTCATGTTTTTGTCTTGCTGCTTCAATGGCTTTGTAAGCATCAGCCGTCTGCTGAGTCAGCTCGACTTTTTTCAGTTCCAGCGCGGGTAATTCATCAGCCAGTTTTTCCAGATCCGCACGCTGGATGCTGATGCGTATGGCGTTTGTTTCCGCTTCGGGGTCTGGCGGGTTATTCGGGTCTATACCGTTATCGGCAAGGTATTTTTGCGCGGCTTCGGCACGGATGATCTGCTGTTGCAGTTGTTCCTGTTGACTGAGAATAACTGCGTTCTGATTGCGCATAGCATTCAGATTTTCCGCTGATGCATTAACTGCTGCCTGCATCTCATCGGATGTATGCTGGAGGCTGTACGATTCAGCACCTTGTGGCTGCCAGGCTTGAGCCTTTGCGCTGCCGTATGCTTCGCCGGTAAGACCTTCCCACTGACCTTTAAGCTTTGTGCCGCTTTCGCGGGCACGCTTGTAAGCGGCATCCCAGCCATCTGACTCAATCACTGGCCACACCTGCTCAGCGGCCTGAGCGCCGATTTCCTCGGATAAGTGCTCTTTGTTGGGGGTGGCATCAAGGTAGTCATACAGCAGACGCGTTAAATCGTTGGACTTCATGTCTGCTGGGGAGATAATCCCAGCAGCAACAGCAGAAACTGCGCCCACCTTCATTTCGCCTGACACGCTGCCGCCGGGATAGTTGACCGTAATGTGCGAGTGACCATCCATAATGGTCACGCTGCCACGGCTTGCACCCTTGCGAAGCAGACCGGACTTAGCATCTCTAACGCTGACATTTGCCCACGGGGACGCATGACCGGATGAAGCAGCAGCCAGAGCCATGGCTAAAGAGGTTTTGCCAGCGCCATTTTGCCCGGCTACCAGAGTGGTTTTATCCAGCGGTAAAACTGCCGAAGAAATACCGCGAAAGTTTTTAACTTGTAATTCCATGATTCACCTGTTTTTTTTGGTTGGATTTAAAATAATTGCGCATAACAGCTCGATCAGCCGGATGCTGGCGCACCGGCCATCTTGGTGTTATTTGATAGCAGGCTTTAAATCTTTGCGTTCACCTTTCCAGCTGCATTTAAGGCAGTTTGCAGGAGAGTCTGCATCATGCGTTTTCATAGATGTGCAGTAGTGGCGGCCTGAATTAACCAGCAACATTTGAGAAAAGGTGGTTGTTACCTGCTTTATCTCACCGCACTCTGGGCAAGCAAGGATTTCGCTCATATAAACCTCCTGGTTCGTTTAATATCAAATAACAAAGCAATGCAACGGATAAACCGTTGATCGCACCCGTTATACCTGCTCGAAGTCGCAATAAGTTATTTCGTAGTCTGCGCCATACAGCGGATTTTCTGTTTTTATACTTCCTTCGTGGCAAATATAAAACCAAACAAAATTCTGCAGCTGCTCGTAAGTTACTTCTACGTCAGGAATTTCTACCTCCAGAGTGGCTCTTAAAGTTTTCTTGCTCATTTTCTAAATCCTCCTGCCCCGCAGGGCATAACAAAAAGTTGCAGACGGGACTGCTAACGCTGCCCCTGAGCATTAAGCGCTATAAATCAAAAAACATTCACTTCGTCATTTCCGCTTTGCTGCTGTGGTTCTTGACTCGCTTGATGCCGGGCATTCGCATTTTCTTGTGGTTGCTGCTGCGGTTCCGGTTCGTGCTCGATAACGTCATCAATCTGCTGCTCTTGGCGTGGGGCTGACGAAGGATTGCGGCTGATAAACGAGGTGCGCTCGGCTGACTGTTTGCCAGCCTCGACTACTCGCTCTTGCTTCACGGCTTCATTGTAGCCTTCCTGCTGTTCCGGGTAGTACTCCGGGATAATGTCATCCGCCTCAACTTCCAT
>NZ_JACUUA010000028.1 GCF_014859565.1 Marinospirillum sp.
GTTGGAAGCCTCGCCCGTGGCGCTTTAGCGCTTAGGGCGGGGAGCAGTCACCAGCAGCCAGAAGCTATTTATTGCTACTGGCTGGATCGCATGAGCAGAAAGCGAATAGATTACGGTCGCCAAGCTGCCGTAGAGGTTTAAAGTGACATAAGTGCCCTGCTGGCAGCGATTAGAGGCCAGCAAAACCTGGGCAACCAAATAGGTGAGAGTTCCTGTCCATCCAATCAGCGTCAGCCAGTCCACAGGTCAATCCTTCTTGCTGTCAATCAGTGCATTCATTACGCCCGAGCCTGCCTGCGCAAGAAAGTCGGTATATCCAGCTCTTCCATCGCCCGATCTCGCATATTTTTAGATGGACGCTCAGTGGTGCCAGACTCCGGTGCTGCACCAAAAGGAAAGCGGGAAATACTGGCAGGCGGCAAATCCTCATGTTTTGACCATTCATACGAGCGCTCAGGTTGAGCGACTTTATTCATCTGCACAGGATTGATGACAACCTGTGGCACCTCTTTGTGCTGCAACCCTGTGGCCACTACAGTCACACGAATGCGATCCCCCATGGATGGATCAATGGAGGTTCCCACAATGACATTCGTGTCATCAGAAGCCAATTCTGCCATGGCTTCAGAGATCTCACTGAACTCACCTAACCCAAGGTCATCACTGGCCGTGACATTGACCAGAATGCCTGATGCATCACGCAGATCTAGATCATCCAAAAAGGGGGAATGGATCGCCTGCTCAACCGCCAGTCGGGCACGCTGTTCGCCTTCGGCCATTCCCACACCCATCATGGACAGCCCGGTGTTTTTCATGACAGTCGTGACATCCGCAAAATCCAGGTTAATCATGCCAGGACAGGTGATCAGTTCGGCAATACCCTGGACTGCGTTCAGCAATACATCATTGGCCTGCGCAAAGGCTTCGGTCAGACTGACCTTGCGACCTAAGGCGGTCAGCAGTTTTTCATTGGGGATGGTGATCATTGAATCCGCTTCACTGATCAACTGATCTATGCCTTCTTCAGCCGCCAGATGCCGCTTTTTCCCTTCAAAGCCAAAGGGGCGGGTGACCACGGCCACTGTCAAAATGCCTAACTCACGAGCGATTCTTGCAATCACCGGTGCAGCACCCGTACCGGTACCGCCACCCATGCCTGCGGTGATAAACACCATGTCCGCACCCGACAGCATGCCTTTAATCAGGTCGCGATCCGCCTCTGCAGCGGCGCGTCCTTGTTCAGGGCGTGCTCCGGCACCTAATCCTCGGGTCAATTTTGCGCCAAGCTGCAAGGTGGCGCATTCTTGGCGCAGTGCTGACAACGCCTGGGCATCGGTGTTGGTGCAGATGTAATCAACCCCACGAATGCCTCTGGCAATCATGTGGGCAACGGCATTGCCGCCGCCCCCGCCTACGCCAATGACACGGATTTTGGCTCCCTCAGCGTGATCAGTGCTCGACAACACATCAAAAACCAGATCAGGGGTGGAAGGATGAGCAACACGATCCATGAAGGACTCCTGTGTTAAATAAGTTTTCAAATAAATGCAATTTAACACAGGCGATCAAGATTGCGGATGCAAAGCTGTGGGGATTCAATGATTTATCCTGCCAGAATAAGACCTTGCCTGGCTTAAGACGCCCGGATCATTGCAGTCGATGCTATGAAAGGAATTTTATTTCGCTCGCTATGGGCAATTCGAAGCATTCTTAATGCTTGTGCATCCAGATACTCTTTAACATCGGCCTTGTTGCCAACAAGTCCGTAGTAGCTCATGAATTGGGTGTTCTTTTTTTGCATTAGCTTGAATGCAGGTAATGACTGATGCCTTGAAACAAAAGCACGGATAAAAGAAGCCATGCGGCTAAGACGGTGACCTAGTTTTTTGGTTTGGATGTGGAGCGCCTGGTTTTCGTAGTGGTATCCAAGGAAGGTCAGTCCTTCCTTGCCTAGCGTTCCGGATTGAACTTTCTCGGGTGAAATGGCAAGACCCCACCGATCAAGAACTAACGCATGACGTCGGTAATGCTGATTCAGGTCTACACGGGCATCTTGGCGATGTATCAGCAGCAAATCATCTTCGAACTGGAAGACTACAGCTGCATCATCGAGCGAAAGGGCTACAGCCTGGTACAAAAGATTTGCAAGGTGATGGGAAGCACCCGCACCTAAAAATAGCCCTTGCTGCAGCTCAGGCTGAATAAATAGTTCGCTGCGATATTCAAAAAGAAACTGCTCAAACGCCTGGTGCTCTTTGCTGAATCGCCTGCCATTAACATCCATCCCGGCTTTGTGTGCCAAAAACCGCTGGGCTCGCAAGAGCATGCTGGCAGTGATGTTCAGGTAGGCTTTTTGCAAGTCCAAACGAATAAACTGCGCTGGCTTGCTGGCATCCAAAAGACCGCGCACCTCCAAAATGAAGCGCCAATAGTTTTGAGCGCCTCCAACCAATGATCGAGTCAACACTAAAGGTTTTGGAATGTCAGAGTATTTCATGGATACTGCCGAGCGATGACCTTTTGCCGTGCCGACTCTAATCTGGTTAATACCTTTGCGGTCTTTATTAATTTTAGGGAAGTGTGGATTGCGAAGATTTGTACTCTCCGCCTTCTCGAGATATTTCTTTGCTTGGGCCGATAGCCATGCATTATGCATCTTGCGTGTCTGACTGGCGGTTAGATAGGGAACTCCTTTCTTTGCAACACCCTCCCGATCAAGGTGCTTTACATTGAAAGATTTGTACAGAAAATCCACGTAATCTTTTGATGTTGAAGCCCTTGTTTTCGGGAGTTTTTGAGGCATTGCCGAAGAATTCCTTGTTAGCGGAGGTGGATAACCTGCTCTTGCTGGGCGACGCTGCATTTTTCGAATGCAGTGCCTCTTTTATTAGTTGCAACTCACGGACTTTATTGCACTTCTCATATACCTCGCAGTACGTACCCACCCATACTCCGTGCACTGAGTCCAATTCACGTCCCCGCCCCTCTCCGTATACTTGGTGCACTGGTACTCCTCACGGTAAACGTATTGATTGGCGATGCCGTACCGAATTTTAGTGCTATTAGTCAGGCCAAGTTCAGCGGGCGTATGATAAGTCAACGAGCACGACGCCTGGGACGCAAGTTTGGCGTCCGTTACTGCGTTGTCAGCTAGTTTCGCTGTTGTAACCGCAGCCGCCGCCAGCTGTGTCGTCCCCACCGCACCGGCACTGATTTTTGCGCCAGTCACTGCATTCGCCGCCAGCTGTGTCGTAGCCACCGCACCGGCACTGATTTTTGCGCCTGTCACTGCATTTGCCGCCAGCTGACGCGTACCCACCGCACCGTCCCCGATCTTGTCGCTCGTCACAGCACCCGCAGCAATGTGCGTGGTGCCCACAGCATTGGATGCCAGCTCCCGGCTCTGGATGGCATTTTCAATCAGCTTCAAGCCGGTGATGGAGCTGGCGCGAATCTGATCACCACCCACAGCATCGGCGCGCACATGCTGCTGTGCAACGGCATCATTGGCAATCTGTGTCTCGCCCACGGCACCGGTGGCGATATTGGAGCCCACCACCTGATGTGTTTGCCAGTCCCAGATTGGATTGCCTTCGGCATCCACGGCACCGGTTTCTTTGCACACCTGCAGGTCACCGGTGGCATCAAAGCGTGAGACCATGGCTGTGCGTTCATCGCAGACCTGCAGATCCGGTGCAATCAGGGTTGCATGAGCACCACCGGCTGCATCACCGCCAATCACATTCAGATCACTGCTGATCTCCAAAGAGCCGCTTGAAGAGGTCACCAGACCAATCGAACTGGCCGAGGCAGAAGCACCGGTGAAGAGTAATGATAAAACCAGCAGTCCGCTGCCCAGGGTTCGCCATTGAAGCAGGCGAGACGCTTTGTTTCGAGTCGACTTCATGGAAACCTCCAGCGAGTCAGAGTCATTGATATGATGTTTGTGCCTTTAATATGTCCAAAGTCAAAAGACTAGGGATTTAACGGGGGTTATGGCTGATCACCTGCAGTGACAGTGCGCTGCCCTTTAAATTGCTGCCAGTAATACTCAGCAAAAGCAGCATCGATCACATTGGATGGCGGGTTGGGTGATGGGTAGGCAAACCCGGCTGAAATCCACTGGACATTCCATGGCGCACCAGAAGCCCAGACCACGGCATGCTCGACGCCATCCTGATTAATGTAAATATCAAAACGAGCCTCAGCACCGCGTCGCTCTCGAACCCACTGAGCGATCATTCCTTGCTGTTGAGGATTAATCTCAACAGAAGCTAAGGGGTAGGCTTTATCGATCCGACCGGATGATGTGTATTCATGAACAATCAGTCGCCCACCTGCGAAGTCTCGAGCATAACCAAACCGTACATCTGATGGACTGTAACTATCCGCCTCAGCGTTACTCCATTTTCGGTAGCTCCAAAACAACGCGTCCGGTAAGGCTTTTGCTCTTAAGCGCATTTCAGTCAAGCCGAACGCCTGTGACAAGGTTGGCTGTCGCTCCATCATCACAAAAGCAGAAGTGAGTCCGACAAAGAACAGTACAGCAAACACGAGGCGCAGCATCCATAGACCCAAGGTGCGCCCAATCTGAAGCAGCAGACTTTCCTCGATTTCAACCCAGGCCTTTGACCCCCCTTCAGACAAAGAACTGTGCGCCGGTTTTAGCGGTGCTTCATTGGGTGCCGCCCCTTGCATAGCACGAGCCTTCGACTCATCAAGCTCAGAACGACCGGGCATGGGCTGAAAGCTCATCGGTTAAACCTTGAGTAGAAGTCAACAATTTCATCTAGGCTTCCGGTGACAGGTATCGAAACATGCCGCATGTGAATCGTGAGCGTTTGTTCCCACTGATTCCACTGATCGGTCAGCACTGCTGAGTTTTTGGTCAGGCTTGCCAGGTACGGTGTGCGCTTCAGAGGCTCGGCTTCATCAGATTCACTCTCAAGATCAGGCACGTTGTAAGCAAAGCCGCGCACCGGCTCGCCAATGCGAATCAGCTGTCCATCAATAACCGCCATCTGCGAGTCCAGGAAAATGGCTTCAAGCTTGGGCTGCTGAGCCTTTTCTACAAGTCCAAGCAGATTATGAGGGCCAGAAGCCAGAAACCGCTCCGTTAAACTCAGTTCTTTCTTTTCCTCTTCAGGGCTTTCGATATTGACCCCTTGAACCTGTTCAGGTGCAACCACCACAGGAATCTTGGGCGTTTCAAAAGCCTTCCTGTTGATGGACTGTAAAACGTCCGCAGTCTGGTTTCGAGAAGGCTGATTCGATGAATCCGTTCTTCCGCCCGAACTGATTTGCACCGGTGCCAAATGGGTCAAGCCATCACGGGCGCTGACTTCAGATGAAGACTGCGTGGAGCCCATGACCGGCAGGCGTGAGAACTGACGCTCAAGCCCCTGAAAAGCGGTATAACCTCCCCACACCAAGCCCCCCGCTAACGCCAAGGCGATCAGTTTTTTCTGATCAACACTTTTTGCATTCTTGCCCTTCATAAAAAAACCTCGATCAGCTGTGGTTGGGGTTGGTGCGAATTAAAAGACAAACCGGCGAGAGGTTGGCACGTATGCGATCTGAGTCGTAGGTGTGTGAAAAGCTCACATCCAATTGACCGATACTCAGGTCGCTACGCATCTGAGACAGCCTTAACACGCCATCCAGAATCTCAGTAAAATGTCGGCCTTCCACCCGCACCACCTCATCATCCGTTGCGATGCACACCTTGATCAGCGGCAGCGGTGTGCCATCAGAAGCCTGAACAGCATCCACTGATTGAACACTTAAGCGGTCTTTGTTCAGATTCAGGTAGCGATCCAACTCAAGACGCTGATGGAGTGATGTCAGGTCCGGTACGTCACCTTCACTTAAATACATGAAGGCATCATCCCAGCGCTGCGCATCCGCCGTCAGTGTTTGTAATGCCTGCTCAAAGCGATGAATGCTTTGTGTATTACTTGCTTGAATCCGGGTGCGCTGATCAATCAATCCGGACAGCTGATGACCGGCATAAGCCAGAACCCCTGCCACAATCAACCCGGCCAGCAGGCGCATGCTTTGAATGTTCATTGCCATTCCTCCCCGGTCTCATCAGCAGGTCGTTCGGTTCGGGTCACTCTGACCTCAAACATATTGTAAAACTTCTCGTCAGGCAGCCGAACGCGCTGGTGGCTGAATGCGGTAAAACGGTAATCATTGGATGCGCCCTGCAGAGATCGGGATATCTGCTCCAAGGCTGTGCGCGAATGATCCCTTAAAGAGCCTTCAAAGCGATCGGGCAGTGGAATGTGCACCACCATCTGCAGATCAGGCACCCCCCCATCTAACCCCCTGGCAGCCGCCGTTTTCAGGGCAGCAGAACGTGAATCAGGATGCCCAAGCAATCGTACCTGCGAAATATAGATGCCAGGCACTTGACCGGCTGCCTTCAGCACCTGGGTCATGGCTGTAAAATAGGGGTAATCCCGCCTCTCCTGCAGTTCATCCAAAAAAACGCCCTTGGCTTGCAGCAGACTTAAGGTGGCATTATCCATGTCCGGAGACTGAGCGGCCTGGGCACGCTTGAATGCGATCACCGCCTGGTCATAGCGCCCCATGGATTGATCCACCAGGTAGTAACCGACACCCGCACCGGCCAGCGCCAGCGCGGCAGGTAGCGCCCAGTTTTTTATTTGCACAGATAGGGCTTGAGCGCTGGTGTCCTGAGGGATATTCAGTGCAGGCTGAATCAGGCGCTCAAAGGGTTCTCGACCCACATACTGCGCATTAATGGCAGCACTGGCTGCCCTGATTGCAGAATAATCAGCCAGAGGCGCTGCGATATGAACTCGCAAATCCCCGGAAAAACTGCCGGTCAGTTCCTCGATGCGGCGCTCAATCAATTCGAGCAGCTCCACACCCCCTGATGATGACAGGGAGTCCTGACTGGCATTGAGCATTCGCTCTTCTATGCCGATCAGTGTGCCTCCTTCAAAAAGGTATATCTCGATATTGGTCTCTGCTCGACCAGCGGCACCGCCAACAACCATGAGGCGACCCGGATGATTACGGGACTGCTTCTGTCCATAGGCAATGTACTGATCCTGAGCGACAAAAATCGCCCCCCGCTTGAGCACTTCAGGACGCAGTGCTGACCGGGCAATCCACAGATTCCAACTGCCCTTCTTGCCTTTGTAATCCCTGCTATCGCGCAACCTGGCTGGCTGGGCAACAGCCTCCTTTTCATTCGGGGCCGCACCTTTGTCTAGTGAGGCGTAAATCAGATTGCCACATAAAATGATCTGATTGCTGCGACTGTCGCCGACCAAAAACTGCTTTAAAACCTGATCATCATAAAGAAAAACCGCTTTTTTCAGGCGCTTGGTCTGCAGTGCAGAGAACCACATTTTTAAAGCTGACATGAATCGCTCCTTTTAACCCATTGCCCGGGTGGATTCGACAGTTTCCATGAGGTAACTGGCCATAGGAAACATGATGGATGACACCGCAGCCAGCATGCCGACCAGTTTCATTAGAGAGATGGGGCCAGCAATACTCTCACGACCATCTTCTTCAAGATCATCCACCACAGCCTGCAGTTCTTCCCCCATATTGCCTGAAACCTCATAGTTCATGAGAGCAGATGTAAATAACATCGGCCACTTGCGCCGAGGATCGCCCTCTTCCTGCTGATCCGGATTCACGGCCGATGCGATACCCATATTTCTTTCTGCCAGATCATAAATAAGGAGATCGACCTCTTCCTGATAAATCTTGGGCATGGATTCAGCCGCCATGCGAAGACGCATGGCTACATCAAGCCCACCACCAGCATTGGACAAAACAATCAGGTAGCGGGCAAAAATACTCCATGCCAAAGCACGAACACCTCGACCAAGACCAGGGACTTTATCAATCATCTCCATGAAAGAGCGCTGAAAACTCGGGCTTTTAAACAGCACGTACAAACCGAACAGCACTGCAGCAATCACGCCGCCCACCATGTACTTGGCATCACTGGCAAGCGTTTCCATGACCGTGTTCGACATGACACGAATCATGGATGGCTCTATGCCGCGTGGAGCTGGCAGCGAAGGGATAACGCTGACCAGAAAGAAGAACAGTACACCAATGCCGCCTAGCACAAATCCAAAAGGTTTAAGTGCATCAATGAGAATTTTCATCACCTCTTGCTTACGCACAATCGTGTGATTGATCTCCTTCAGCACAGCAGCCAGTGAACCTGAATTTTCACCTGCCTTTATAGCTTGGATATAGGCCGGCGGCCATGAATCCTCCATCAGCTGTGAGAGCGGCACACCGCCAGCCGCCTGATCGGCAGCTTCTAGCCAGAAAGCTTTCTTTTTGGGCTGCATTTCTGACATGCGCGCACAGATCAAATCCTGCGCCAATCCTGCTCGCGTCAGAGAGCCAATCAAGCGTGCTGCGACACGAATTTCATTGTCTTTAAATTTGACATCCATTCATCTGCCCCCTTAGGCCTGATTCGCAAAACCAATAAACACACCAAACTCGATTTCACCGGCATTGAGCTTGATGCAAGCTTGCTCAAGCAGCGTGGTTTCACGCGCCTCAGCCAGATCGCTTTCAGTCACCGTGCCGGCAATCAGCTTGCTGCGCAGCTTGCGGCTCATCACCAGCACCTCATTGATCGGCATGTCTCGAATTACGCCCTCACCGGCCGCTGAACGACAATGATTGCATCCATCACGATCACGGTCATGGACATGACTAGGCAGCTGGTAAGCCATGGGAATGCTCGATAGCAGATGCTCCGTATCATCACTGATCATGCTCAACAGTCCGGCACGGCGCATTTCACGGATGTAGTGTGCCTTTTCATCCTCTGTCACCTCACGCTTAATGCGGCACTGAGGACACAGGAAGGGCACCAGTCGCTGTGCAACAATCAGTTCAATCGCCTCAGCCAGATCCTGACGGTAGCCACCAGCATCACTGCCCATCAGGTTCAGCATGCGGGTGAATGCACCCACCGCAGTTTTCGCGTGGGTCGTGGTCAAAACCAAGTGCCCGGTAGTGGATGCCTGCACACCGGCAATGGCTGATCCTTCATCGCGGATCTCACCCATAAAAATCAGGTCTGGGTCATGGCGCATAAAGCCTTCAAGTACACGACTGAATTTCATGTGCTTGGGTACATCAAACTGAATCACCCCCGGTATCGCCCGCTCCACCGGCTGCTCTAAAGACAGGCGTTTCACGGTATCCCCCTTAAGCTCCCGGTGCTTATCAAGCATCGCGGCAATGGTGGTGGACTTACCGGAGTTGGTGGGACCTGCCAGTACAATCAAACCCTCGTTCAGACGCAGGGCATCCTTGATCAGTGTCTGAGTAATCTCAGCCAGACCCAGCTGCTCAAGGCGCAGCCGTGTATCGTTGCCCAGGCCGCCCTCACGCTGCAGGCGCAGCGAAATGGAAACCACATAAGGACTGATCCCGCGTTTTTTTACTGGGATGAACGAGGCACGAATAAATGCGGTGCCGTAACGGCAGGAGAAGCGCATCTCGCCATCCTCAGGCTCTCGAGGAATGGTGTTATCCATACTGGCATGGGTCACTTTGCGCAAATAACGGCACACCACCTCCATTTCCTTGGCATTCAGCAACGGTACAGCCCTGATCGTGCGTAACTCGCGTGCAGTGCGCGATTGAATCATGCCCGTGCCTTCTTCGGTGGGAATGATCGCAATGTCTGAATCCTTGCGAGAAATGGCGTACTCCAGCACCTGTGCCAGCTTTTTGTAAGCACGCTCACTCTCATGCTCTGCCTTGGCCTCAAGGGCGCTCATGCTGATGGTGGCGGCAGAGCGATCACCAGAACCGGAGCCCTCGCTGTGTCCGCCGCCACTCAGCTTGGCCACCTCGTCAATTTCTGACAGCGCTACAGGGATCTGGTATGGGCGATCCAACCCAAAAGCCTTCAAGATGGGGTCTTTGGACAGCACTTCGCGGCCACCGGTCTGCCATTGCGTCAATGCAGCGTAGCTTTGAAAAACCAGCAGCGGTGATTCGTTATGCTTCAGCAGCGCAGCCTGGATGTCCGTCAGGTGGTTGGCAATCGCGTTACGGTCGGTTGCAGAAAGGATTTGATCGTCATCCTGCTCACCACCGGCAAAGGGGTGAAGTTCAAAGACCCCATCCAGATTTCGGTAATATGGAATACCATGAAAAACCGCATTAAGACGGTTGCCCGCCGAGGCCACCGATGCAAACATGTCGGATGCAAGCCCTACAAACTTACGCTTGCTCGACACCCCTTTGATTCGTCCGCTTTCGATGTCTGCTTTTAACTTGGCCTGCTCGGCCAGAACCTCTGCAACCTCTTCCTCGCTCATGACGCCTAAGCGAATGGCGATTTCACCAATGCGGTATTTTTTATTCTTGAGCGCCAAATGTAAGGCTGCCTCCGTTTCAATATCCGGATGGCCAACGCCGTTCGGCCAGCCCCACTCCTCAAGAATCGACTGAATGTCATCACGGGAATAACCAAAAAAAGCATCATCAAAGCTTTTGGGTTCCAGTTTGGATTCTTGAATATCAGCATGGTCAGCTGGATCTGTTTCCTGGGGCTTGCCACCCATTTCAAAAGCCATTATTCACCTCAAAGACAAATTGGTTAGAAGTTGCCAACATTCATTTCCATAACCACCGTAATCGGCTGCCCATTCGCCCCATCCCATCGGCGGGTGCTCAATGTTTGTGCGACCAGAATCATGTGATCTTTACGAAATCGTTTGTAAAACACAGGGCCGCCGCCTTCCACAAAGGCGCTGCCGCAGGTGATGGGGATATTTAGCCACTGCGAAGGCGTGGGTGACGTGCAGGTTTCAGCGGTGACCGGAAGTCCGGCCAGGGTCGCTAACGGCACCATGGCTGTGGTGCCGGGATTGGGAAATTCACGGTTACTGCTGGCACTGTAGTAAGCGGTCAGCTGTGCCGCCAATGCATTCAGCTGCTCCCGCACCCTGCGCTCCGATGCAAACAAATCTTTGTCATTTTGCATTTGCGCCCAGAGCGACCCAAACTCACCACACCAATCTTGCGCTGTGTCTGCCGGCTCAGTGCCGCAGGCATTATTGGCTGCTGAAAAATAATCACTTGAGCTGCGCTCCACATCATTTAGAGTGAATCCGATTCTGATTGTCTCCAGGCTCCACGGATCCCTTGATGCTTCTCCATCACCGGATCTACGCTGACCAGCATGAACGTAGTGAATGCGACCAGACAGCGCATCAAGAACCGGTCGAAGGTGCTCAAACCCCTTGGTATCAGCCAGATCATTCAGGTTGGCCGGAAAGAACCGGTAAATATCCCGATGCAGTTCAATGGCCTCCATTACCGTCGTGGCATAACCCTGATACCGCTTTTCATACAGCGCTGCTGATCGCTCGGTATAAAAGCTATTCAGCCCATCAAGGGAGGAGACAAGGCCAAGCAAGAGAAGTGCAAATGCAACTGGGAGCATGGTAATACCAGATGTTGATATAGTTTCCCATATAGTAACGGAGCCACTAAGGGCTCCGATTTCACTGCTTGCCGCAGCAATGATGAGGGCGGATCAGATCCGAGCGTGCAGGGTGACCGTGCGAACGCCACCCGATGCAGTAGTCCAGCTCACGTCGCCATTACTACCTGCGGCGCCATAGTTGCTGTTCTGGAATGTAGTGGGGTTGAATGTGCGATCCAGAGCCTCAAGCAGCGGGTTTTCAACACCCTGCACCTGTAGCGTTACATCGCGCCCGACAACACTGAAGCGCAGCTCATGACCCTCATACATCACTCGCGCTGCAGCTCCTGTGCCCTGCATGTCCAGCATGCTGATCTGCGGTATTCCGACCGACAGGATTTGGCGCTGCAAAGCTGCGTTGGTAATACCCGCTCTCGCCGGATCATCGGCGTATCGCAGCAGCACCAGTGCGCGAACATCATTGGATCCGCCGTGTACTGAGGCCAGCAATTGGTTTGTGGCCGTCACACGCTGTGTTCCGGTTTGCTGGGTCAACAGCAGCCAGTTGGCGGCACCGTTGTCAATGATGCGCTTCAAGCCTTGAGCTTTTACGTTATCCGCACCACCACCGGTCAGATTGGGAACGACAACAGCAAGCAGAACGCCAAGCAGCGCCACAACCACCAATAATTCAATCAATGAAAAGCCGCCCTGGCTTTTCGCCTTTGCATGCACGATTTTGGTCGTCTGCATTGTTTTACTCCTGAATAGGTTAACTTGTTTTTTCATACCTCACGTCCATGTTATCAAGGTCTACCAGGGGTGCGATTTCATTCAAAAGAAAGCCGCCTTGAAAGGCGGCTGGCAGTGGATCAGAAAACCACAACAACATTATTGCCCGGCGCGCCTGGCGGCGCACCATCGGTGACAATTCGGTTAAAACGCAGCGCTGCTGCATGAGGGGCTTGATTGCGATCCGCTGGAGTCCAAGCTGGGTCGGGGTTGTAATCAGGGCAGTATTCAATCGTGCCACCCCAGGGCGATCGACCACGATCCTCTGAAAAACCTAGCTGACCCAAAATAATCCGCCCGATGCCCGCATCCAAAGCAATCCATGCATACGCACAGTTTTGTGAGGCGGCCAGGGTCGGGTCTGCGGTAGGCAGTGCACTCTTGTCCCAAGGAAGGAAATGGTTGGCTGCGATCTGGTCACCGGTAACACGCGTAGCTCGTGCTCGAAACGCTTCAAGCAAGCGATTGCGAATCGCCTCCACCTGATTAGCCAGAACGCGAAGATTGCGCTGCTGATTCGGAAGCGTTGACAACATGACGGGGCCAATATCACCTAAATCAAAGGTGTAGTTGCGGTAGTAGCCTTCTGCAGCCGAATTAACAGAAAGCACTGGGCTGTAACCCGGACGACCACCACTACAAGCGGGTTCGGTGTTTGCCATGTCGCAAGTGGACAACCAAAGCGTTGCCACGTCGTACTCTAGCGCCACTTCCGGCCCATGACTCCCCCACAGACGTGCAGAAAATGCTTCAACTCCTACAGCCGGGAGGACTTGATAAGCTCTGCGGTAGCCGACCTGGGTGCCATCCGTGTTGATTTGATCATTGGGTACGACCGCCTCAATAGCTGACCGCAGCCCCAGATAATTAGCAGTTCCGGCTGTAATATCCCAGCCACCTCCTGGCGGCGGTGGTAATCGCCCCGGCGCTAATCCCGCAAATGGCGTGGTCATTCCAGCAGATCCAGCCCATCCGATTATGGCATCTGCAATCTGTTTGTTGGTTTGCGTCTGCTCCTCACGGTAAGCCCGCTCTTTTGCGGAAAGACCCTGTGAAATGACCTGGCTGATCAAGGGTGCCATTAAGCCAATGATCATCGTGACCACCAAAAGCTCAATCAGCGTAAAGCCTGCCTGAGCTTGGGGCAAAGCGCCCTTGCGGACGCTTGATTCGGACGGCACAAAAGGCTTGCCGGGCATGATTAGCGTTCCTTCTTCAGGTTGGGCGCTTCATCAATATGAACCGTCATAATGGCGTAGTAGGTAAACGTCTCCACTTCGTCACTGGTGCTGCCAAACAGATTGCCCAGCAACGGCAGCTTGCGCATGCCAGTCACGCCCTTTTCGCCCATTTCTGTTGAATTGAACCGCTGACCGCCCACCACTACGGTCTCCCCATCCCTGAGCAGCAGTTCACCATTCATGCTGATCTGATCAATCATCGGCACACGAACCGGAACCGTTTGAATACTGCCACCGGTGGATAGGTAGTTCACCTCTTCTTGCCAGCCGGTCAGATAGCGCTGATCAATGCCGATTTGCGTCCTGACCACCTTGCGATCCACGTCATAAGTGGGATTCACACGAATAGTGGAGCCGATCTGACGCTCCACCTCTTCAGAGGTAATGGATACGCCACTTCCCTCACCGGCTGAGGCCTGCTGGGTGTAGCGGTAATAAACAATCGGAGAAATGCGCTCAAAAGTAGTTGGCACCCCGGATACCGTTGTAATGGTCGGCTCCATCTCGGTCGTCAGGCGACCTTGAGTCTCCAGCCAGCCCATGACAGCCTGCATACCATCTGCCGTGTAGCCTACAAAGCTGCGTGTCGCTGCACCAGGTGCCGAGATAGCAGCCAGGCCAGTTTCAGCGGCGCGACTCAGGGTAACCCCGCCCAGAGCGTTGTTCTGTATGGCAAAGCCTTTGCCTGCAGCATCCAGCTTCAGTGCATTAAAATCTACACCGGCGCTGCTTGAATCGGTATCCTTCATCAGCACAATGCGTGTCCTGAGAGTGATACGCGTATTCATGGTCAGATTGACGCGATCAAAATACGCTGACAAATCTTCATGAACCCAGTTCGGTCCTTGCACTGTCACAGTACCGGTATTCGGATTAATGGAAAAAACGCAGGTTTCAATGGTTCTGAACATGTCATCGCCTTGACTACCCGTATCAGCACCGCCCACACCTGCCTGCAGTCCCTGGATTAGCGCTGCATCGGCCCCAATCGGCTGACCTATCATGGCGGGCGCTGCATTACCTGATTTTTTGGCTACAGGCATCAAAATGCGACAGCGACTTTCTATTTCGTCTTTCAGACTACCCCAAAATTCATTGGTAGAAGATATTCCTGAACTCGCACCAGCGGAGCCTCCAGACCCTGTTCCTTCGGAGCGATTACTGTACTCTGCCGTGCGATTATTGATAGATAAGTGATATGCGCGACGCGGCATAGGAACAATTTGAACCGTGCGCTGATCATCATTAACCACATAGTCCACGCCAGCAGTGGAAAGAATAACATGCAGCGCAGTGCGGGCATCTGAATTGCGAATAGCAAAACCAGAGTAACGATAATCTTCCACTGGAACCGTGCTGCTGATGCTTACACCAGAGGCTGCGAAAACCTTCAGAATATCATTCAGGGAAACGGAACGAACAGACGTGTCAATCGGCATGTCAAATGGAATTCTTGACAGCCATTCACCCGCTTCCCGCTTCTGGGTGCGGCGATCAGCAAAGAAGTGCCGATCCATCAATTCAATTTTTGGCTGTGCTGTTTGTGATATCTGATTGTTTAGCAGTCGCTCTGCTGCATGCGTGCGTTCTGCTGCTTGCTCACGCAGGGAGTCACCCGGCAGCGGATTATTTGTGCCTGGGCCGCGCTCAGCACCTGCCGATGCGCAACCTGTAATAAACAAAGCAGTCACCAAGGGAAGCAGCACCGCCTGAGCGGTATTACCAGTTTTGTTAATCTTCATTATCGGGCTTCCCCTCTTGAGTTACAGGACTTACCTTCCATGACCACCTCGGCAACTTTATCGGTTGCATACAGGCACAGACGGATGGGATAAGGCTTGGAAAGCTCATACAAGAGTTCAAGGTACTCTTCACCCTCCAAGGTCAAAGGCGCATGCACCTGAAAGTCCTTGCGACCCGTATCATCAAGCGCCCACACCAGAGTGCTGTAGCCGGCTTTTTCGGCAATACCTCGCATGCCTTCTGAGAGCCAGCCAGCGGGTACTGTAGCTGAGACCGATGCAGGCTTAATGCGTTGCGACTGGCCGGTAGATCCGCTCCACCACTGACCCTTTGGCAGGACTGCGTCCGATTTCGGTCTTGCAGTATCCGTGATATGGATGCTGCCCGGCGCTCGCGTATTCAGCTGTAGATGATTAACAGAAGGAGCGGGGGCCGCTTCAGGAGATACCCTGATGCGCTCCTGATGTGCTCCCGGCATAACTGTGGGCATCGGTGGCGAGTTCTGTGCAACCTGATGATGGGTAGCAGGCATCCAGTCATTACGGCTGCCTTGGACTTGTACGGCGGTCTGCTGCTGGCGACCATCAATCTGCACAGCCTGTAAGCCTGATCCACTGCGATTATCTGCACCACCAACAAAAACCGTGCTAGCTATCACCGGTGAGCCAAATGCCACTAAAGAAGCCAAGGCCAAAGGTATGGCAGCTTTAATTAAGGCCGAAGGCCTTGTTTTAGTTGTTACCGACCCTGATTTTTGACGCATCGGTCGCTCCACTCTATTAAGAAAAAACAAATCGTTACCCATTAGCCTATATAGTAGCCCGAATTGCAGGGGGGCTGATTTCAACCTGTTCAGTTAAATCGCCGATACTGTTTTTTACCCTGTACTCCCTGATTCGATCCAAGCCCTCTAGCGCCCAAGTCAAGTCCGGCTCATCGAGTCGCTCTTGATAGGCAATCTCGCGGTAAAAGTGGCTCAGAATACCGAGCGCCTCAATGTGAACGGTTTGCCGCCCAAGGGCGTTTAATGCCCACCAAACAGGTGTGCTCGATGCATCGACAAACAAATCATTTTTAAACCGGTTAACCGATATAAAACCATCCCTCTCACGCCCTGCTGCCAACAATCGAAGAATGGAGCCTGACGGGTAACCATGCGCACGCAGCGCCTTTAATGCCATTTGCTCGGGAGGGGGGAGGTTGGCCGGTTTTTTTTCTTTTTTTGCTCGCGCTTCTGCTATGGCGTTTAAAAGCTGTGCGAATTTCAAAACCAGGGGATTGGCATTAGCCAGCAGATCCTCATCGCTCATGCTGGCTGTTGGATTCGGCTTGCCTAGCTGCATAATCAAGGCTTTTTCGACTCGATCCATCCACTCCGGAGATCGCCACGCCATCCCTCTCAGCTTGTAAAACACAAACCAACGATTCACCGTCCAGGGTTCGCGTTCCCGATCAGAAGGCTTGCGCTCTGCATACAGGTTGCTGAGGTGGTCTCGATCCATGATTCGAAACTGCTGGCGCATACGAATCTTGCGAACCTTGAAGCCTTGGAAAATCAGAAAAAAAGCAAAGGGAGTCAGGATGGGATACCAGGCATAGCGCCCAGCAAACGCTTGATGAGCCAGCGTCAGGCTTTTGGAGTGATAACTGGCGTACTGGCTGCTCAGCTGCTCGAAAAATCCGCCCACAGCGCCCGGCAAGATGAATGCATATAGCTTTAGCGGCAAGAGATCAATGGCGCGTGAAAAACCCAGCACGCGGTGCCCTTGCCACATCATCAGCGCCACGCCCGCTAGTGTAAAAAGAATGATGGCTATCAGGCCGTCATTGCCACCGTTACCCTGTTCCTGCATGTCAACTCACCATCCAATAAGTATTTTTTAATCATAATGGATGGTGAGTATCTTCCGAATGCAGGCTGCCAGGTTCGGGCTGATCGACTATTCCCCTTAGGGTTGCCAGTTGTCTGGATCAAAATCCAGATAGGGGGCTACGTCACCCTGTAGATCCAGGGTCATGTAAATACCCAAGAGTTGTTCACGGCGCAGCTGTGATTCCAGCAAGTGTTGACGTAGCGAATGCTGCTCTAGCTCAGCCCGAACACGCATCAAATGAAGATCCGCTATAGCGGTATCATCAATGCGATCCACACTAGCCTCAAGGCTTTTCCTTTCCATAGTCACCAGGTAGGGTCTTGCCATCACCATGCGCGTCAGGCCATCCCTGAGAACATTATTCATTATTACCGCATTCCACCCTTTTACCTGCAGCTCTTCGGGAGCATCAGGATGCAGATTAACAACCTGGGGCAGATCCAGTGTCCTGCCAAGCAAGATGTTCGCAATCCGAACAGCTTCATGAGGTTGTCCCATGCCATTCATCAGGAATTCCCCGGTTTTTAAATGAGGATTATCCCTTAAAAATATCAGGTCATGGCGCAGCACAGTGAGCAGCGGGTAACCATGCCTCAATAGGTCAATATCTTGCTCAGATGAATTGCCTGCAAAAAAGCCAGCCATCTGATCCATATTAGGATCGTAATACAGCTCCTCAATACTTGATTCTGTTAAGCGCTGCAGCTTGGATTGTTGACGGGAAGCCTGCTGGATATACCAAAGATCGTTAATATTGACCAGTCCACGCAGGTGCTGACGAGCCATTATCAAGATTTCTCGGTCGATGGCTGCATCCACTTGCTCATAGCGCTGGCCGTTGATGATTTGCTGGTGTGCATAGCTTGTAGAGTGGTAAGTGTCCTCCACCTCTCTTAATGCAGCATCGTCACCTGCCTGAGCTCTGCTTAGGAGGCTCAGTAGTTGTTGTTCTGTTTTGCCTGCTAAAAATATCCTGTACTCAAGCGCCTTGTTTTCGGCGATGCTTTTTGTTTGCTCAAGGGTGTAAGTCTTTTGCAAGGATTCGTTTAATTCCGCATCCCGCTCATAAACAGTGGGAGCATCGAGTGTCATTTTTATCACCACTTGATCACCCGGTACCCAGCCGAACCCAGGCTCCTGATGAAGTCCCTTAGGAAAATCAAAAACAAGCTCATTGACCTGGGTTGCTTCATTGCCGGTAAGCCATAGTGGATTAGCCCCCATGGCACCCACGCCGACAGCACCATCTCCGTAGGCTGCTTCTAGAGAACCAAGCCAATCCAGGGCTCGACCGCCCTCACGCATCAGCTGTTCCGGTGCTGTCAACAGATCAAGAGGGCCGCCACCAGCGCTACCGGAAACCCCGCCAGAAAGGATTGGGTGATTAAAGTCCGGTGTCACTGTTTCAACCGTCATCCATGAGCTCGGTATCTGATTGCCGATCACGGCCAGATCAGCCATTGTTTCCTCAAAGCCGGGCTCTCCAGGGCAAGGAATGCGGATATTGATGTTGATCTGATATAAAAGATTAATATCCTTCAAGGCATCAAGCCACGCTTTGAGCTCGAGCCACATGTCACGATAATCAAACATGACAACAAAAGGATCAATTGTCATGCATACCGCTTCTGCCCGCTGGACAGTGCCGACCGGTTGCAACAGCATTAACGCAGCGGCAAAGGCGATCAGCTTCTTTCTGAGTGAGATCACATCTGCCCCCGCTTTGTAATAATCAAAAGGCTTAATAAAACCTCCTGTCGCAAGCTTGATTCCAAAAGTTTGCGCTCAATATCCAAAATCACCCGCTGCGCCAAAAGCTCCTGCTTCATGTTTCCCGTTCTATTTGAATCACCCACTGATTCAGTCATCGCGGTTAGGGTGGCTCGTGCGCTTTCAGACCACTCCATTTCTTGAGCCAGCATCCGCACAGCAACGCCACCTAGATACTCTTTCATTGAAAACCTGGACTGCTCGAACATACGGTGAATTGTGATCTCGAAAGCAGAAGCTATTTCAGTGTTGCTCTCTGGTAGCCATGGAAAGGCTTCTGGCTGATCATGACCAGGGCTAAATCTGTCAGCATAATCAGGGGCATCTTCTGGCTGAACATAAGGCACCAGCTTCTCCACCTCAATATCGAGGCGATCCAATACTTTTCTTGCTTCACGCAACTCCCTGGCCGCCCTCTGGGTATCGGTAACATGATCATAGAGCTCCGCTGGAGGCAGGGTGCCAATAAAGTTCCTTCGATGCTCAAGTGCAACCTTTGTTCTTGATGTAAGGGCTCTATGTTCCACCCTGACAACATTAGGTATCGGTTCCAAGGTTAGCTTATCTGCCTCCTCCCACAACCTGTCAGATATTTTACCGTAAGCTTCTTCAAGCTTGTCGTTAATCGGAAGGTGAGTAAAAAGATCATAACAAAAGCAGTAGACTGGTGTATAAACACACATCGGATAGTAAAGTGTTGCAACGCTTGCCATCACCTGACCGAACAAATCATCAATCATATCCTGGATCATTTGAG
The DNA here is from genome assembly GCF_014859565.1 of Marinospirillum sp. The sequence goes on from NZ_JACUUA010000028.1 coordinate 19,645, forward strand.
CCGCTGCATTTATTGCGTTGTTTAAAATACTGGATATATCTGCAAGCTCTATCTCCATGCTGAGCATATAATCCTCAAGGTCAGCCAATCTTCGGTCAATAGGCTGCCTCGGAAAACATTCATCGCTATAGCCGCAAAACTGAGCTTCAAGTTCGCATATATAGCGCCTCCGCAATTCCTGCATCGCAACATCTGTCGGGTAAAACATTTTATTGATCGGATTCGAGATCAACGACTCCATGTCTTTATAGATCTGTTCTGTTAGATCGATGGATCGCTTGCTGAAATCGCGTTCTAAGCGCTTCCCCAGCGAAGCTGCCGCCCTCGCCTCAACAGGCTGAGCCCTCCCTCCAAGAGATTCTGCGGTACTTGATATGAACTCTCGCGGCATCAAGGTTTCGAATGCACCAGATCTCAAGGAGCTGTAAGTATCCTCTGCATTCATTCGGACTTCTTGCAAGATCGTGCAGACTTCTGCTTTAAGCCTCGCCTCTAGCGATGCGATCAGTGCGGCAAGCCAGGCTTTGTAATCAAAAATCTGCAACCAAAACAACATCCTTGGATCAGCAAGACTGATCTCCAAATAAAAGTCCGGTATTCGCGGGACCGTAATATCTATTTGAAGGTCTGGAATCACGGGAATCTGGAAGGATGGCATGCAAATTTCCACTGAGGCAGATGCCCCTACCCCCATATTGACCGATGAATTGCCGATCTGCTGCTGATGGCTTACGGATGCCCCTGCACCAACACCGACTGAACCGCCGCCCACTGTGGTTGTCTGAGCGCCTGCCTGGGCAGGCACTACAATCAGAACAGCAGCGACACACGCCCAGGCAAATGACAGTAGAACCGATCTCATCGACCAAACTCCGCCTGCATCAACGCATCAACATTGTGAAGATGGTGCTCTTTTGCATGAATGGCAAGCAAAGCACCAAGAATGCGCTCCTGACGCAGACTGGACTCCAGTAATGCCAGAGAGGTATAACCGTTCAACTCGGATTGAGCCAATGCCTGTAGCGATAAGAGTGTTGCCGGGTTGGTACTGTCGTTCTCCGCTGCCTTGGAGATAGTCATGGCTTTATCAGCCTGACCACGCAGCATTCCAGCATGTAATGGATATTGCTTTATTGAGTCTTGAGCCAAAAGCTGCTGTTGGATATACGAAATCCTGGATAATTCGTATTCAATGCCTGCCGCTGTATTCAGCTGATTATTGGGGACTGGCTCGGTATAGGTTTCCATGGCAAGCAGTCGAGCATGATTGCGAATTGTTTCAAGATCTTCTTCGGTCAGCTCACCGCTGAGTGGCGGATGTGGCGGCGGCAGGATTTTCTCTATTTGCGCGCCGATCATCTGTCCATTTGGATCGACAATAATGCTTAGCATAGAGCGATTGTGGAGACCGACATTACTTCTTGCGCCCGTACCTGGATCAATGACGCCGGTCACGAGCCGAACAGCAATGCCTTCATTGTAATATAGTTCCTCGTTGCGTAAATGATGAAAGCCAAAGCGGATCTGAATCCAATCGCTCAACCCATATTTATCCAAAAAGGCAGATATGTTGTTATTCCATTGCTCAACCATGCTTGCGTACTCTTGTATCACCTTGATGGTTGTACCTAGTTGAGCAGCCTGGGTTGGGATCAGAGTGGTCGCTGAAGCATTCGCATGATTGACAGATAGCGCGGGGGAAAGAACAGCGACAGAGAGGGCGGCAGCTAGAATACCGGTACGAACCTGATGAACCTTTGTCTTGAGAGTGCTAAGTTTTAACATAAAAGGCGCCTATGACCGATAAAGCGTTAAGGTTTACCTCCTACTCTAGCGAAAAGCTCTCGACTTGCGGTTTCACTGAATGCAGTCGAAAAAAAACCTCCACTTGGGAGGCTTCTCTTCTTTTTCGGCCTGCTTTACCATTTCCAGCCGCGCCACTCCGCTCCAGGCAGCTCAATTTCTGGTGGATTGACACTGGTGGCTAACGGATCATCAATGCGCAATTGCAAGAGCTCTCGGTCAAAAATCCTGCATATTGGCACCTCCCCCACCCCGGGAATATCCATGACCCAAATCACCATCTTGACCTGAGTCTGATGCATAAGAGCCAGATGGCGAGCCACCTCTTCATGTAGCTCCGGGTGTCTGTGTAAATGCAGGTAAGGCGAGGCTACACTCCAGCGCTCACGCAGCTCATTCAAAAGCTCCCGTGGAAATTTACCGGCCCCCAGGTAGGCAACCCCTGAATGCAAAGGGGACTTCCAGGCATGAAACGGCAAGTCCTCAGCACTAGACTGCATCTGTATGGTCATTGATCCCGATAACCGGATCGTATTAATCTCGTCATGGTGCGCACTACGAGCCATGTTACTCAGGACTTTCCCATGAGTCTGCGCAAGCACCAGGTACAAGCCTTCAGGCAGATCAAGCCCAGGAGGTACAGTCTGCTGACCTGACAGATGAAGCTTGTTGGTCTTCGCATCATAGTTAAGCTCTGATGCCTCTCTCCAGAAGATGTAGCCAGCAAGCGCAGGCATGTACATGCGCTCAAATTTATTTTTTTCGAGCATCTCTTGATGATCAAAAGTCAAGGTGGGTGATCCCTTGATTTTTTGAGTATTTTTTCGCAGCTCTAAATCGACAGGGCTCATACAGTAGCTCCCAATTTTAATATAAGGACAGCCCGACCAACCTTCGGGCGTAGTCGTAAGACAATGCGCTTCAGCCAAAATTAGCTGCGCGTATCTTACAGGTTATCCTAAAGCTGGACATTTTAGGGTAATCTGTATACAATATTAGTCGAATACACGGTTTTACTCAACACCCCTGATACTGTAATTAATTACAGTGTCGCAATATCGGAGTAGTCATTATGTCTTTTAGCCCCAAGCCAAACGCAGTATCAGCATCATCCCAGTCCGACGCCCCGAACGCCATTGACTTTCCTGGAGAGGTCATTCCATCCAGCGAAAGTATTCGCAGCACACACATCGAGTCACTGAAAAATCTATCCAATTTGACTATCGGCATCCTGCTGGGTGCTCTCGGCCTGTCCACACAGCGCGGCTGGTACGAAGTGGTCAACAAAGATGAACCCATGCAACCGGCAGACAAAATTATAGTGGCCAGTCTTGTTCGCTGGTATTTAAGGCATCCTGAATACTTACCTAAACTGCATGTGGATTATCCTGCATTATTTGAAAGGATTAATCGCCTGCTTCCTGAGAAGTCTCAAGCCAAAGAGTCCTACGAAATTGTTTTTCATCGTAAATATGAAACAATTATGAGTTATGCCAAGGTTGGCCAGCAGCCTGATCAAGATGTCAATCAAATGTGCCTGATGATGCAATCCATGAGTGATGATCATCTGGTAGAGTTTTGGAATATGGCGCTCGAAAGCAATCCATCGCAGATCAGCGATGCTGATCAGTGGCGATTTGATGCAGGCAAGCGCCCTCTCCATAAGCGTCGAAGCACCTAAACCTAATCTAAAGGCGGTTCCAGACAGATGGCCATCTCAGGAAATACCCGTGGTAAAGATGACTCCATTGAGCGTCGCCATTACACGCTTGAGGAGTTGCTCGAAAACTTTGAAATGGACGGCCATCAAAACCCAACGAAATTCATTTTCTTTGATTCATGGATTGCAATTCCGCTGGTGGCCGGTATCTATACGCTCAGCAGCACCCTGTTGCTGGTCACTTTGTTTTTGGTGCTGCTGAGTATTCGCATCAAGATCCGACACAAGGGAACTCAGGGTATTCTTGGGTGGTATGTAAAAATGAAGCGCATTTGGTTTACTGGTACAAAAAAAATGCCGCGGCATCATGCCAGCTGCTGAATGCTGAATGCTGAACAACAAAAAACCGCTCCAAGAGCGGTTTTTTGTTGTAGATCAATGATTTCAGTTATTCGCTCACCTTGCCTGCATTTGTTGCTGTCGAAAGCGATCAAACGCTGGATTTTCGCCTGGAGCTGGAGCCCTGGCAGACTGAGTGTTGCCGGCTGCAGCGTGGCGTTGCGCTGCGTTCATGCGCTGCCTTGACTCCATGTTTTGCTGCCTTGATTCCTGCGGACTTAATGTACGATACTGCGACTCAGGTTGCACACTTCCCATCCGTGTCTCGACAGGCAGGGGGCGCGGTGCAGCGCGAGTTGTTTGCGGAATAGTGCCCACCCTAACCTCCGCACCCATGCCAATCATGCTCCGACTGTTAGCAAAACCCGCGTAAACCCTCGCCCAATCGGGCGGGGATATAAGCGGATGACTGCGTAGCAGTCATGGGTTGCAGGTAGTAACTAACAGCTGGTATTCTATACAGCATCATCAAGAGTCTCGAATAGTGACTGACGAAAACCAAGCGGTACTGTCGAGACAAAAAAACAAAGCAAAATGCTTGAAGTTAAGGCCGCAGGGCTGTCGGTCTCTGCCAATGGAGGCAAGCGTTAATCTGGTCACGCACCAGTTGCTGCCTGAGAAGTTGGAAGCCTCGCCCGTGGCGCTTGAGCGCTTAGGGCGGGGAGCAGTCACAGTCTGGTGTGCTATGTGAGCGCTGACGCGTGACCTGGGACTGACGCGCAATAGGTGCTTGATGTGCAGGTCTTGTCTGACTGTAGGTCTGACGCTGCTGCACTGCAGGCGGGGTTCGGGTTGTTTGAAACTGGTTAAATTCTGCTCCCTGTTTGCGCCTGTACTGATCAAAATCAGACCCCGTATTCTGGTTGCTCACGGTTTGATCACGCTGAACAACCGGTGCTGGCGCAGAAACTGTTCTGGAGCTAGAGGCATTAATCGCACGATTATTAACAGGTGCTAGCTGTGTTTGGGCATCCAAACGATCAAACGCATTCGCAGAGGAACTGCGCTGATGCGCTGCCGAGGTTTGCGCCATAACGGAACTTGAAGCCAGCGCCAATGCCAGGCTTAAGCCTATGGTTGATAAAACAAAACCGGTCTTTTTTTTCATGGGGAACTCCAATCGGGTTTTCTTACTGGTTTTTACAGACTAGCCATACCCTTGACACTTGGAATTCCCCAATACTTTGCTACTTTTTGGCTTCCGAAAAACAAGCCCCAGGCTTGCCATTTTCATCGCTATAAAGACGATTGCACTCACGATTGCTGCAGCCAAAAAAGAAGCTACCCTTTTTCTTTTTGGATTCGATGCGCCGTAATGGTGACTCGCACTTCTCGCAGGTGGGCGCATCTTTAAGATCGGCAGCTTTTTGCTGAGCCTTGGCTTTGTTGTGTGCCTCAGCAAGCGTACCCTTGAAGCACGAGCCAGGACTGCCATTCTCATCACCGTAGAGTGAGTCACAGCCTGCACAGATCCAGAAATAGCCACTCTTACCTTTGCGTCGATCCATGGGGCTGTTGCAGTTTTCACAGGGCTTTTTATTGGCTGCCGCTTTCTTGACGATCTCCAGCCCTGCGATATGACTCAACAGATTTTCGCGTTGCTCCATCTGGCGGCGAATAAAATCCAATGTTTTGGCCTCAAAAGCCTCCACGGTCAGATTGCCATCCTCAACCGCTCGTGCAGAGAGTTCAAAAATACCAGCCATATCCGGACTGCTCACTTCAGCAGGCAAGATGGAGTAATACTGTTCGCCCAGAGCGGTTGTCCAGATCTCTTTCTTTTTGCGCTCAAAGTATTTGCGCTTAAAAAGCTTGTCGACAATATCGCCGCGAGTGGCCTCTGTGCCAATGCCACCAGCATCCTTCATGGCCTTTTTAAGGTCGTCCCGAGTTAGGTAGGGATGGATGTTGTTCATCGCCTTGTTGAGTGTGTCATCCGTAAAGGGCTTTGGTGGTTTGGTGATTTTGTCCTGAATCAGAACATCCACAACCTGAACTTGATCGCCAATCTTCATGGCAGGAAGATTGCTCTGACTCTCCTTGTCGGACTCCCCCTCATCTTCTTCGGACTCACCGCCACGGCCATATACGATCTCCCATGACAGCTTGTCGACCGGCACCCGTCCGGTGACGGTAAAACGCTCACCCTGATCATCAGGGCTGCGCACCTCTACCTGGGTTTCATCAAACTCAGCTTCAGGATAGAACTGTGCCAGATAGCGCTTGCAGATGGATTCGTACAGTCCTCTTGCCTCCCTTGATAAGCCTGCAATCACACCCGAGGCAGCCTTGCCGGTAGGGATGATCCCATAGTGACCTTTGACCTTTTTGGTGTTCCAGGCATGACTTTTGATGGATGGATTCGCCTTGCTGGCAATTTCGGCAAGTCCCGGTACATTTTTGGCAACCACATCCAAAATCAAGGGTGCATCCTGATGCTGGTCTTCCGGCAGGTGCGCCACATCAGAGCGGGGGTAGGTGGTCAGTTCGTGCTGGTCATACAACTGCTGGGCAATCTCCAGGGTTTCCTGCATGGTTAATCCAAATCGCCGGTTACCCTCCCCCTGCAGCTCAGATAGTGTGTAAGGCAAGGGCTGGCGCTTTTTCTTGCGACTGCTGTCAAATCGGGCAATGACACCGGGCTGCCCCTTCAGGCGCTGCTGGAGACTCTCGGCAGTAGATCGCTTGATTAGGCGACCCTCAGTGTCGAAATCCGTTGTTGTGTCATCCAGGGGCTTCCAGCCTGCTGTAAAGGGCTTGCCATTAAAGTCAAAGCAGCCTCGCACATCAAAATAGTCGTGAGGCTTGAAGTTTTTGATCTCCAGGCAGCGTCTGGCAACCAGTCCAAGAACCGCAGTCTGGACGCGCCCATAGGAGAGCACCTGATCGAGACCTGCTTGCTTGCCCGTAACGGTGTAAAAACGAGTCAGGTTCATCCCAAGCAGCCAGTCACCCCGCTGGCGCGCCAGGGCGCGATCATGCATGCCGCGGAATTTTTTATCACTATTGGATTCAAGCTTCTCAAATGACTTTTGAATGGCGCGACTGGTCAAGTCAGCGCAAAGCACGCGCTTGACCGGCAGCTTGATGCTCATGTGCTGAATCACCTCATCCACCAGAAGCTGCCCCTCGTTGTCCGGGTCACCGGCATGGATGATAGCGCTCACCTTGGGAGCCAGCATCTTGATGGCTTTGATTTTCTGAGCACCCCGACTTTCCTTGTTAGCTTTCAGCTTCCAGGGATTGGGTGCAATGGGAAGATCCGCCACATTCCACTTTTTGTAACGATCATCGTACTCATCCGGCTCCAGCGTTTCCAGGATATGCCCCTGAAGCGGCACAACATAAAAGTTGCCGGATGTGTAGTACCCAACCTCCCGGTCAAAAACGGCCTTGCCAAGTGCTTTGGCTATTGCCTTGGCCATTTTTGGTTTTTCCGCAATCACAAGCTCCATAAGGTTTCTCCCGTAAAGTCATTGACTACAGCCGGCCACAACGTGGCGCGCCTGCTCAGCAAGACGTGTTTGGTATATCCGTTTCAAGTGAGGGGTACCGCTGTGGTAGCGCCCAACGGCTTCAAAAGCATCACCGCCAAAGCGATCCAAGTGCCGGCGCAAGATCCAGCCAGACAGCATCAAGTTGTTGCATACATCGTGGTAGGCCTCTCTAGGCAGAGAGATGCCGATGCGCCTGAGCTCTTCGCTCCAGACTTCGTAGTTGACCTGCATCAGCGAAAGATCGGTTGTCCCATCCGTGTTGTGATTGGTAACGCTAGGATCGAGATCCAAGCCTGACTCAGCACGCTTTATGGATACGAGTATTGAAGGTGATATTGAGAAAACTCTGGATGCATGATCCAGGCACTGGCGAAACTCAAGCCTTTGTTCAGGTGTGCCCCTCAAGGGTTTATGAAGGCAATCATGCGAAGGCAGCTGAAAAAGCGCGCCCGGCAAACTGCCGGCTGCTGATGCCGGGACAAAGAATGCCAGCGCGAGAAAAAACAATGTGAATTTGAGGGTCAAACCACGCTCTCCAAAATAGGGCAACCTGTTTTGGAATATCCTATCAGCCGCACCCATGGGTGCGGCATCAAAGGAAGATCCGCAGCAAGCAAATATGGTTTGGATTTACCCCTCAAAAAAGTCCTCCCCTATATACAGAATAGGGGAGGAAAGATCTGTAATCCTCAGGATTCGTAATTCTAAGGATTCGTAATTTACGAAATTCGTAATCCTAAGGTTTT
>NZ_JACUUA010000029.1 GCF_014859565.1 Marinospirillum sp.
ACGGCTTATCACCTGTCCACACAGCAAACGATTGATTCCCCTGGAAGTGAGGTAACGCGGGTTGATGATTACCTCAGTCACCTGCGGAAAGATCGTCATTCACTGTCACCGGAAGTTCGTTACCTCGTGGCAGATGGCTATTACAGTAAAACCAAATATATCAACGGAGTCGCTGAATTGGGGTTGCATCAGATTGGTAAGTTACGCCACGATGCCAGTCTCCGTTGGCTGTATCAGGGCGAACAGAAAGCTCGGGGGCGCATGAAGCGCGTTGGCAACAAGATAAAAACAGCGCTGCTGTTACGGTGCTATTGCATCATGAAACTGTCTGAACCATTGTCTTTTATATAAAGACAGTTTTTGCAATCACACCCCCAACTTGTCCCGCAGGTCGTAATACCAGGCACCCAGGGCGGTAAAAGGCACACGGAACAGGCGACCGCCGGGGAAGGGGTAATGCGGTAAGCTGGCAAAGGCATCAAAACGCTCATTCTGCCCCTGAATGGCCAGCGCCAGGGATTTTCCGGCAACATGGGTAAAGGTCACACCATGACCTGAACAACCCTGTGAATAGAGAATGTTTTCACCAATACGGCCTATCTGCGGTAAACGCGACAAGGTCATTAAAAAGTTGCCTGTCCAGGTGTAATCCACCTTCACGTTCGCCAGTTGCGGAAAGGTTTTTAACATCTTCGGGCGAATCAGCCGTTCGATATCCGCCGGATCTCGCGCACCATAAACCACACCACCCCCATAAATCAGCCGATGGTCAGCACTCAGGCGGTAATAATCCAGCAGGTAATTACAATCTTCCACACACAGATTGTTCGGCAGCAGGCTTTTTGCCCGTTCCTCACCCAGAGGTTCAGTCGCCAGCACCTGAGTGCCACAGGGCATGGATTTGGCCGCCAGTTGTGGCAACAGCTGTCCCAGATAAGCATTACCGGCCACCACCACCCAGTCTGCAGTGACCGAGCCACCAGCAGTTTTAACCACCGCCGGCTGCCCTTGCTGAATATCCAGCACAGCGGAATGTTCGTAGATCACACCACCCAGAGACTCAAATGCCTGAGCTTCGCCCAGCGCCAGATTTAACGGATGAATATGTCCACCACCATGATCCAGCGTACCACCGACATAACGCTCGGTATTTACCTGCTGCTGAATGGCTTTTTTATCCAGCAGTTCCAGTTGATCATAACCGTGGCTTTCCCAGAGCTGCTTCTGGTGTTGTAATTCTTTGATCTGGCGCGGGGTGATGGCAGCATAAATCCCTCCATCCTGCAGGTCACACTGGATGCCATATTGCTTCACTCGATCACGAATGATGCGCCCACCTTCAAAAGCCATCTGCCCCAGCAGTTTTGCGGCATCGGCACTGGTCTGACGAGCCACCACATCCAGATCCCGACTGTAACTGTTAACGATCTGCCCACCATTACGACCGGATGCACCCCAGCCCACCGTAGCAGCCTCCAGCACCACCACCTTAAATCCGGCTTCTGCCAGAAACAAGGCGGTGGACAGGCCGGTGTAACCAGCACCAATCACACAGACCTGAGTGGTGATGGCATCTGACAAAACCGCACGGGATGGAGTAGGATTGGCAGAAGCCGCATACCAGGAATCAACCGGAGCAAGTGCAGTCATACAAGTTACCTCAGCCAGTGAAAGACATTTAATCCAGTCTATTCCACTGGCTCAGATCAGCAAAGCAAAAGAACAATCCAGAGAGGTCAAAATGAGCAAACCCACCAGTCGTGAAGAATGGCAAAACCAGGCCGCCTGCCTTGAAATTCGTAATCAGGCATTTATCAACGGTGAATATGTTAATGCCCTGAGTGGTGCGACCTTTGACTGCGAAAGCCCAATTGATGGTCGCATTCTCACGCAAGTCGCCAGCTGTGATGCTGCAGATGCAGATCGCGCTGTAAAAGCCGCCCGTGCCGCCTTTGAATCCGGTAGCTGGCGAAATCTGCCACCTGCCAAACGTAAACAAATCCTGCTGAAATTTGCCGAGCTGGTAGCTGCTCACCGTGATGAACTAGCGCTGCTGGAAACCCTCGATATGGGTAAACCCATACGTTTTTCCCGCAGTGTGGATGTTGGCGCCACCATTCGCACCCTGCAATGGACAGCAGAAGCCATCGACAAGGTGTACGACGAACTGGCTCCCACCCCAGCCAACGAAATTGGCATGGTCACTCGTGAACCCATCGGCGTGGTCGCCGCGATAGTGCCGTGGAACTTCCCTTTATTGATGGCCAGCTGGAAGTTTGCTCCGGCACTGGCTATGGGCAACTCGGTCATCCTGAAACCCTCAGAAAAATCACCGCTGACTGCGATTCGGGTGGCAGAGCTGGCAAAACAGGCCGGAATCCCGAACGGGGTATTTAATGTGTTACCCGGTTATGGTCACACCGTTGGAAAAGCACTGGCACTGCATATGGATGTGGACACCCTGGTCTTCACCGGCTCCACCGGGGTTGCCAAACAGCTGATGATTTATGCCGGTGAATCCAACATGAAACGTGTCTGGCTGGAGGCCGGTGGTAAAAGCCCCAACATCGTTTTTGCCGACGCACCGGATCTGGATGCCGCTGCTGAAGCTGCCGCTCAGGCGATTGCTTTTAATCAAGGCGAGGTATGCACTGCCGGTACACGCCTGCTGGTGGAAGCCAGTATTCGTGATGAGTTTGTGGCACGAGTCATTACTGCATTAAAAGCCTGGCAACCGGGGCATCCGTTGGATCCAGAAACCACCTGCGGCGCCATAGTGGATCAACAACAGCTGCAGCGCGTGCTGGGTTACATCCAAAAAGGGCAGGAAGAAGGTGCACAACTGGTCGAGGGTGGTCAACAAATGGATCAAACCAGTGGTGGTTATTATGTACAACCCACCATTTTCAGTGACGTGAACAATCAAATGTCAATTGCTGCTGAAGAAATTTTTGGTCCGGTGCTTTCAGTGATCAGTTTTGAAACACCGGAAGAAGCCGTGTGTATTGCCAACGACAGCATTTATGGTCTGGCCGCAGCAGTCTGGACCCGTGACATCAACAAGGCACACAAAACTGCCAAAGCCCTGCGTGCTGGCAGTGTCTGGATCAACCACTATGATGGTGGTGACATGACCGCACCCTTTGGTGGCTTTAAACAATCCGGCAACGGGCGTGACAAGTCACTGCATGCCTTTGACAAGTACACGGAAATTAAAGCCACCTGGATACAGCTGGATTGAAAAAGGGACAGAGTTCACAAAAATCACTTTTGCTGATTTATGCCCGGTGACACCGGGCAACTTCTTGTATAAAGTACTTTTTTAATGGAATCATTAACTCGCTATCAAAAAACAAACAGAACGAAGGACTTGATGCAATGACCCTCCCGGTTGTTATCTGCGATGACTCCACCCTGGCACGCAAACAACTGGCTCGATCACTGCCTGGCGGCTGGGACATCAACGTCACCTTTGCTGCCAATGGCCTGGAAGCACTGCAAGCCATCCGTGCTGGCAAGGGTGACCTGCTGTTTCTGGATCTGAACATGCCGGTGATGGATGGTTATCAAACGCTGGAAGCTATCCGCAAGGAAGACCTGCCCACGCTGGTGCTGGTGATTTCGGGAGATATCCAGGCAGAAGCTCGCGAAAGAGTCATGGCGCTGGGTGCCTTGGAGTTCATACGCAAGCCCCTAGATGTTGAGCTGCTCACAGAGATCCTGCTGCGTTTTGGTATTATCAGTGCCACTCAGCCACAGAATGAAGCAGAGCTGGCTCGTTTTGATGACCTGCACACGGAGTTACCGGATTTAATACAGGAAATAGTCAATGTGGCCATGGGGCAAGCAGGCAAACAGCTGGGTGAATTACTGGGTACTTTCATCCATTTACCGGTTCCGCGTGTTTATCTGCGGCCTTACTCCCAACTGGCTAACCTGATCACTACTCGACCTGAAGCAGCTTATTCAGCTGTTTCCCAGGGTTTCAGCGGTTCCGGTATTGCCGGTGAAGCACTGGTGATGATTGATACCAACAGCCTGCCCGCTCTAGCTCGACTGCTGACTGAAACCCAGCTGAATGACAGCAACAGTGAGCTGGAAGTGCTCACCGATCTGGCTGGTCTGCTGGCAGGTGCCTGCCTCAAAGGTGTTTCTGAACAATTGGATATCCAGTTCAGTCTGGGGCATCCCATCCTGCTGGGCAGAAACAAAGAACGGCAACAGCTGCTGGGTTCTAGCCAGCAGCAAAAGGTTCTGGCTATTGATCTGGATTATCAATTACCGGAAAAAGGCATTGAGTGTGACCTGCTGTTGGTCTTTACTGAAGATTCCCTGCCCGCCCTGACTGAACGCACCGGATACCTGCAATGACCATCATTGAAAAACAACAGGAACTGGCTGATTTTTACTGGATGATCCAGATGTTGCAGACGATAGACGTCGGGCTGGTGATTTTGGAGCGAGATTATTGCATCCAGCTGTGGAATGGTTTTATGGAAAACCACAGTGGCATTCAGAGCAAAAACCTTACCGGTAAAGAGCTGTTCAGTGTTTTTCCTGACCTGCCGCGCCAGTGGATCGAACGTAAGGTCGAGTCAGTCTTCAAGCTGGGCAGCCCGGCTTATTCCACCTGGGATCAACGCCCCCACCTGTTTCGTTTTAAAAGTTATCGCCCACTAACCGGCTGCTCTGAGCTGATGTTCCAGAACATCACTTTTATGCCGATTCTTGGTCCCAGCCGCCGGGTCGAACAGGTTTGCCTGCTGGTATATGATGTGACCGAAAGTGCCACCAGTAAACTGCAGCTGGAAAAAGCCAACGAACAGTTGGGAAAACTTAGTCGCACCGATCGACTGACCGGATTACACAACCGAGGTTACTGGGAAGAATGCTTGCACCAGGAGTTCCGGCGCAGCAAACGCTCCAGCAATCAGGCCTGCAGTCACTCCAGCCTGATCATTTTTGACATAGACCACTTCAAACCCGTCAATGATACTCACGGCCACCAGGCCGGTGATGAAGTGATCCGCAAGGTGGCGGCTTGCCTGAAATCAACCGCAAGAGACACCGATTTTGCCGGTCGTTATGGTGGTGAAGAGTTTGTATTATTACTGCCGGACACCGATATTCATGGTGCTTTTGAAGTGGCTGAACGCCTGCGACGCAGTATTCAGGATATGACTGTTACCCACGAAAGTCTGGAGCTGCGAGTCACTGTCAGCCTGGGTATCTGTGACTTCAGTGATGATCTGGACACAGCTTACCAGTGGCTGGAACGAGCCGATCAGGCACTGTACCACTCCAAACATCAGGGTCGTAACCGGTCGAGTGTCTGGAGCCAGGACATTGCGGCAGAAGAATCAGTTTTTTAAGTTTTCTTTTAATCGGTACCAAGCCATACCCGCTGCCAGCAGCGGGCTGCGCAACCACTTGCCACCAGGAAAAGTCATGTGTTGCACCGAGGCAAACAAGTCATACCGTGCTGTATCACCACTAAACGCTTCTGCCAGTACCCGTGCCGTCATGTGGGAGGCATTCAAGCCATGCCCGGCATAAGCCTGCGCAAAATAAATCGATGGGCAATCCGGTAAACAACCCACCTGCGGTAAACGGTTGGCACCAATGCCCAGCATCCCACCCCACTGGTAAGCCACTTTAACATCACCCAACTGGGGAAATACCTGGTGCAAATGCGGCAACAGCTGTTGAGATGGATTGTTTAAATCCTTGCCGGAATAGGTACACAAACCACCAAACAGCAGGCGGTTATCAGGCGTAAAACGGTAATAATCCAGCTCCACGCGTAAATCGGCCACGGCGTGACCACCCGACATCAAAGCCTGTACCTGAGTAGAGTCCAGAGGTTCTGTCACCAGAATATAACTGCCAGCAGGTAAGAGTTTGCCACCCAACCAGGGTTCCAGATCCGGGTTCAGATAACCATTGGCAGCAATCACCAGTCGATCACAGACCACCGAACCCAAAGCGGTTTCCACACTGGGGCGCTCACCCTTGTGAATTTTTACCACGGCTGATTGTTCATAAATCTGCACACCCAGATCAGCGGCTGCCTTGGCTTCCCCTAATACCAGATTTAACGGGTGCAGATGACCACTGCCCTCGTCCACCAGACCACCGACATAAAATTCCGAATTCACCACCTGATTTTTTAATTCGGCAGCATCCAGCAGTTTTAATGGGTGGGGGTAGTTCATGGCTTGCAGGTCTTGTAAATCTTCTTCCAGTGCCCGCATGTGAGATGGGCGGGTGGCTAGATCGGCATAACCGGGTCGGTAATCACAGGCAATATCAAAACGCTGGATACGCTCTTTAACGATATCCACTGCCTCAAAACCCATCTGTTTAAAGCGCCGGATGCCTTCCTGACCGATTTGCCGGGAGAACTGCTCCAGACCGTGACCAATACCCCGGATCAGCTCACCACCATTACGGCCGGAAGCACCCCAGCCAATGCGATGAGCCTCCAGCAGCACCACTTTAAAACCCCGTTCGGCCAGTTCCAGTGCGGTATTAACACCGGTAAAACCACCACCCAGCACACAAATCTGAGTGTCCAGAGACTCTTGCAGCGGTGGCCACTGCTGTTGATCGGTTGCTGTTGCAGCGTACCAGGAAGCCGTGTGTTCACTCATACCGTGTGCAAATACCAGAGGTACTCCAGATCGGAAATGGTGTGTTCAAATTCGTTAATTTCATGTTCTTTGCAGGCCACAAATATCTTCAGGAAATCCTCACCCAGGTAGTCTTTTAACACCGGAGATTCTTCCAGACTGCGTAATGCATCCCGCAGGTTGTTGACCAGATTGGGCTCCTGCTGTTCATGGGCATTGCCCTCTATCATCGGTGGCGGCTCAATTTGATTGGTGATGCCATAGTGCACACCAGCCAGAATGGCAGCCATCAGCAGATAAGGATTGGCATCCGCTCCTGCTACCCGATGCTCTATACGCAGGGCTTCCGGATCACCACCGGGAATACGCAGGGCGGTGGTGCGGTTATCCACGCCCCAGGTCGCAGCACTGGGCACATAAAACTCTGGGCTGAAACGACGATACGAATTGATGTTCGGGCAGAGCAACGCCATGCTGGAATTCATTATTTCCATCAGTCCACCAATGGCCCAGCGCAGCTGATCATTAGGCTGCTCGGGGTCACCGGCAAAAATATTCTGGCCGTTGTTATCCAGCAGGCTGATGTGCAGATGCATACCACTCCCCGACTGACCGGCGTAGGGTTTGGCCATGAAGGTGGTATCCATTTCGTGGTCATAAGCCACACTTTTGATCACCCGTTTCAGCAGGATTGCGTGATCACAGGATTTCATCGGATCATCCACATGATGCAGATTGACTTCAAACTGACCGGGAGCGGATTCAGCCACCAGGGCATCTGCCGGTATATTCTGCTCATGGGCGGAGTCCAGTACATCAGCAAGAAAGTCGGCATATTCATCCAGATCATCAATCGAATAAACCTGCACACTGGCGGGTCGCTTGCCCGAAATGGGTGATTTGGGTGGCTGGGGACGACCGGAGATGTTTTCCTGATCAATCAGGTAAAACTCCAGCTCAAAAGCGGTAACCGGCTGCAGCCCAAGGTCGGAGAAGCGCTCCAACACACGTTGTAATACCACGCGCGGGTCAGCAAAAAACGGAGTTTCCCGATCCAGCTCAAACATGGTCATCAACAGCTGCGCGGTTGGGCGCTTTTGCCAAGGCTCCATGCTG
Organism: Marinospirillum sp.; assembly: GCF_014859565.1. Next base: position 7,749 of record NZ_JACUUA010000029.1, read on the forward strand.
AGGGTATCCGTCACCGGCATACAGATACGATCTGCCTCACCGATTTCCAGACCCAATCCGGTTTCTTCCACCGTGGTGCCCTGAATATTCAGGGCAAAAATGGAGGCAGGCAGAGCAATACCTTTTTCGTACACCTTGCTTAATGCAACAGGATCAATGCGTTTACCACGCACAATGCCGTTCATGTCCGAAATCAGCAGATCCACATACTGAACTTCCGGATGCCTATTCAGGAAGGCCAGTGCTTGTTCCAGCTGGGTTGGCATAAAACACCTTTCACAAACGCCTTTTACAAGGCCTTAGGTTGCAGTAAATTCCATCTTGACCGGGCTGTCAACGTAAAAGGAAACATGCCGCAAAACAGGGCTTTAACCAGCCTCTCGCACCATAAAAAAGCAAACAAAAAAATTGCTTTCCAGATTATGTCAGGGCTTGCTATTGTCAGTTCATAGCGCTACAAAGCAACTTTAAATGTGAGGTCTGATCATCCATGCCAGTCTCCTCCGAACGGCTTCCCGTTATTGGCATCAATGCCTGCAGCCAGCCACTCAATCGCCACCCGTTTTTTGTGGTGGGAGAGAAATATGTCCGAGCTGCCAGCCAGGGTGCCGGTGGACTACCCTGGATCATTCCACCACTGGGTGATGAACTACCCATGGATCAGTTGCTGAGTCAGCTGGATGGCATTCTGCTGACCGGTTCACCCTCCAATATTGAACCTCACCACTATGGTGCTGAGCTGGTTGACCCGGATAGCCCCAAGGATCTCAAGCGAGATGCCACCAATCTACCATTAATTCGTGCTGCCATAAAAGCTGGTGTACCGCTGCTGGGTATCTGCCGAGGGTATCAGGAAATGAATGTGGCTCTGGGTGGCAGCCTGCATCAGCAAGTACACAAATTACCCGGATTTCTGAATCATCGTGAAAACCCCGATGATCCAATACTGGAACAGTACGGCAAGCTGTCCCACGAGATCAGCATTCAACCCGGTGGCCTGCTCAGTCACATCTGGCCTCATGCCACGGCTCCGGTTAACTCCCTGCACGGTCAGGGTGTTGAGCGCTTGGCTGATGAGGCCAGTATTGAAGCTCTGGCACCCGATGGGCTTATTGAGGCTTTTTCTCTGCCTGCTGCTCAGGCTTTTACACTGGCAGTACAATGGCATCCTGAATGGCAATGGCACCCGGATGAAAGGGTTGGTGATTTTCCCTTCTATCAAGCCATTCTTGCTGCTTTTGGTCAGGCTTGTCGCCTACGGATGCAACAGCGTCTGAACTTAAACAACCCAACATCGAGTTTTGTATGAAAGATTTAGAAAGTTGGTTGCATGAACACCGCATCACTGAGGTGGAATGTGTCATCAGTGATATCACCGGCATTGCCCGTGGCAAAATCAGCCCGGTCTCCAAGTTCATCTCCGAGCAAGGCATGAGACTGCCGGAATCCCTGCTGCTGCAAACCGTTACCGGGGATTATGTTGAAGATGATATTTATTATTCACTGCTGGATCCGGCAGACATCGACATGCATTGTCGCCCGGATCCCAATGCCCTGTATCTGATTCCCTGGGCACAGGAACCCACTGCACAGGTGATTCATGACTGTTATGACAAGGATGGCAAACCGCTGGAGCTTTCTGCGCGTAACCAGCTGAAGCGAGTGCTGAAACTGTATGAAGAAAAAGGCTGGCAACCCATTGTTTCGCCAGAAATGGAGTTTTATCTGACCAAACGTGTCGCCGACCCGGACTTTCCCCTGCAACCACCGATTGGCCGTTCCGGTCGAGAAGAAACCGGCCGCCAGTCCTTTTCCATAGATGCCGCCAACGAGTTTGATCCGCTGTTTGAGGACATGTATGACTGGTGTGAAATTCAGGGACTGGATATCGACACCCTGATTCATGAAGAAGGCACCGCCCAGATGGAAATCAACTTCCGTCATGGTGATCCCTTGATGCTGGCTGATCAGGTGCTGATTTTTAAACGCACCATGCGCGAAGCCGCCCTCAAACATGATGTGGTGGCTACTTTTATGGCTAAACCCATCACCCGTGAACCGGGCAGTGCCATGCACCTGCATCAGAGTGTGGTGGATGTCAGCACAGGTGAAAGTATTTTCTCCAACCCTGACGGCAGCATGAGTGATCTGTTCCTCTACCATCTGGGCGGCCTGCAGAAATACATCCCCGAAGTACTGCCATTATTTGCACCCAACGTGAATTCCTTCCGCCGTTTTCTGCCAGATACCTCTGCACCTGTTAACGTGGAATGGGGTATGGAAAACCGCACTTGTGGCCTGCGTATTCCTGAGTCCGACGCTCAGAACCGGCGGGTAGAAAACCGGCTGGCTGGAGCGGATGCCAACTCTTATCTGGCCATTACTGCCAGTTTGTTGTGTGGTTATCTGGGCATGGTAGAAAAAGTGCAACCCTCAGCACCGGTACAGGGGCGAGCTTATGAACGGCGTAACCTGCGGCTGCCTTTTGCGCTGGAAGCTGCGTTGGAACGCATGGAGCAATGCCAGACTTTAAAGGACTACATGGGCAGCCAGTTCATTGACGGGTATATTGCTGTAAAACGCACAGAAAACGAAAATTTTAAACAGGTTATCAGCTCCTGGGAGCGTGAATTTCTGCTTTTAACGGTTTAAAAACAATTTTCCATTTCTTGGTTAAAATGTATTTTAAAAACCGTAAAAAACTGACAATGCGCCGCTTTTTATCAGCAGGCCATTCAACCCCGAAGGAGGTAATACCATGAAGCAAGCTGTGAAACTTTCCCTGATTGCCACCTCCGTGGCGGCGCTGCTGATGGGAGCTACCAGCGCCCAGGCACGCGAAGTGCGTGTGTACAACTGGTCTGATTATATTGCTGAAGATACCCTATCCAACTTCACCGCAGCCACCGGCATCCGTGTGATTTATGATGTTTTCGACAGCAATGAAGTGCTGGAAGCCGCTTTGTTATCCGGTCGCTCCGGTTACGACCTGGTGGTGCCTTCCAACCACTACATCACCAAACAGATCAAGGCCGGTGCTTTTGCCAAGCTGGATCACAGCAAACTGCCCAACATGAAAAACCTGCAACCAGCACTGATGAAACAATTGCAGGAAGTGGGCGCCAGCAGTGACTATGCTATTCCTTACCTCTGGGGCACCAATGGTTATGGTTACAACGAAGAGCGTGTGCTGAGCCTTCTGGGTGAAGATGCCCCGGTCAACTCCTGGGCACTGCTGTTTGATCCAACAATCACAGCCAAACTGGCTGCTGGTGGTTGTGGTCTTTCCATGCTGGATTCCGGTGATGAAATGCTGCCCGCAGCACTGGCTTATCTGGGTATGAACCCCAACAGCAATGATGTCAAGGATCTGGAAAAGGCTGCCGCAGTGATCAGTGGTGTACGTAACCACATCACCTATTTCCACTCCTCCCGTTATATTTCTGATCTTGCCAATGGTGAAATCTGTGTGGCTGCCGGTTATTCCGGTGATGTTTTCCAGGCCGCCGATCGTGCTGTGGAAGCAGAAAATGGCAATACCATCATCTACACCATCCCTAAAGAAGGTGCAGCCTTGTGGTTTGACATGATGGCCATTCCTGCTGATGCACCCAACAAGGACAATGCCCACGGCCTGATCAATCACCTGCTGCAGCCCCAAGTGATTGCTGACATCACCAATTATGTGATGTATGCCAACCCCAACAAGGCTGCAGACGCACTGGTAGATGAAGAAATCCTCAATGACCCATCCATCTACCCAACTGATGAAGTGCTGGAAAAACTTTATATCGCCAAAGAACGCCCCCTGGCGACTCAGCGAGTCATCACTCGCACCTGGAATCGTGTCAAGTCCGGTCGTTAAAGCATCCGGTTGTTAAACAAGAGGGTTCAGCATGGCGGGTGCAGCAGGTAGCTACAAAAAAATTCTGTTTGGCGGCAGCCAGACAGAAGTGCTGTTACAAATCGAAGGAGTCACCAAGTACTTTGATGAAACCCTCGCCGTGGATCAGGTCAGCCTGAGTATCCGTCAGGGTGAAATTTTTGCCCTGCTCGGTGGCTCAGGCTCCGGTAAATCCACTCTGCTGCGTATGCTGGCCGGTTTTGAAAAACCCAGCGCGGGGCGCATCCTTCTGGATGGCAAGGACATCACTGACCTGCCACCTTATGAGCGCCCCATCAACATGATGTTTCAGTCTTATGCACTCTTCCCACACATGACTGTAGAGCAGAATATCGCTTTTGGCCTGAAGCAGGACAAACTGCCCAAAGCTGAAGTTGAGCAGCGTGTGGCAGAAATGCTGAAACTGGTCAAGATGGAAAAGTTTGCCCGGCGCAAACCCCATCAACTCTCCGGTGGACAACGTCAGCGTGTAGCTCTGGCACGTTCTCTGGCCAAACGCCCAAAGCTTTTACTGCTGGATGAACCCATGGGGGCATTGGATAAAAAACTGCGCACTGAGATGCAGCTGGAAGTGGTTGATATTATTGAAAAGGTGGGTGTGACCTGTGTACTGGTGACTCACGATCAGGAAGAAGCCATGACCATGGCTGAACGCATTGCCATTATGGCCGATGGCTGGATTATCCAGGTCGGCTCCCCTGTAGATATCTACGAAAGCCCCAACAGCCGCATGATTGCAGAATTCATCGGTTCAGTGAACCTGTTTGAAGCCGAAGTGACCGAAGATGAAGCCGACAGCTGTACACTGGTTTCACCTTCACTGGATCAACCGATTTTTCTGGATCACGGTATTACCACTCAAGCTGAAGCCCGCAAAGGCTGGGTGGCATTAAGACCGGAAAAAACCCTGATCAGCCGAGAAAAACCGGATGTGGTTTATAACTGGTCTTCTGGCACCGTACATGACATTGCTTATCTGGGTGGTCATTCCGTGTATTACATCAAACTCAGCTCCGGCCAAGTGGTGCAAGCCACACTGGTGAACAGTGAACGCCGTGGAGAACACCCCACCTGGGATGAACCTGTTTTTATCAGCTGGGATGCCTATAGCCCTGTTGTACTCTGGCAATGATTGACCCATCCAACACCACCGGAGGCTAAGGCATGAAAACAAGCTTGAAAAAATGGCTGCCCAGTGGCCGGTTTTGGGTCTTCAGTATGCCTTTTATCTGGCTACTGCTGTTCTTTCTGCTGCCCTTTGCATTGGTGTTAAAAATCAGCTTTTCAGCTGCAGTGATTGCTATTCCACCCTATCAGCCGGTACTGGATTTCACTGACAATACCCTGACGCTGATTTTTAATCTGGGCAACTACCTGTTTTTGCTCAGTGACAGCCTTTATATTGCCGCCTACTGGGGCTCAATCAAAATCGCTCTAATCTCAACCCTGGTTTGTCTGCTGCTTGGTTATCCCATGGCTTATGCCATGGCCAAGGCACCCCCCTCAACCCAACTGGTGTTGCTGATGTTGGTGATGTTGCCCTCCTGGACTTCGTTTCTAATCCGTGTGTATGCCTGGATGGGGATTCTGGGACAGCAGGGTTTGTTGAATAATTTTTTATTGTGGCTGGGAGTTATCGATTCACCTCTGCGGATCATGAATACCAATATTGCCGTGGTCATCGGCATTGTTTATGCCTACCTGCCTTTTATGATTCTGCCGCTCTACGCCAATCTGGTGAAGCTGGATCGCAGCCTGCTGGAAGCTGCCTCAGACTTGGGTTCTCGCACTATCAATACTTTCTGGACGGTCACACTACCGCTTTCAAAAGGTGGAATCATTGCTGGCTCCATGCTGGTTTTTATTCCGGCAGTGGGTGAGTTTGTGATTCCGGAACTGCTGGGTGGCCCGGATACCCTGATGATCGGCAAGGTGCTGTGGGAAGAGTTCTTTAATAACCGTGACTGGCCAGTAGCTTCTGCACTGGCCATTGTGATGCTGCTGATCCTGATTATTCCGATCACCCTTTTTCACCGTTACCAAGCAAAAGAGCTGGAGAAAAATGGTTAAATTTCCCAAACCCGGCTTTTCAACCATCATGCTGGGCGTGGGACTGGTATTTCTTTACCTGCCCATGTTTATTCTGGTGTTTTATTCCTTTAACGCCTCCAGACTGGTCACGGTCTGGGCTGGTTTTTCAGCGCACTGGTATGTGGAGCTGTTTAAGGATCAGCAACTGCTGAATGCCATCTGGACCAGTCTTAAAATCGCTTTTTATTCAGCCAGCATGGCGGTATGTATTGGCACCTTGGCTGCCTTTGTGATGACACGCTTCAGTCGCTTTCGTGGACGCACCACCCTGTCCAGTATGATCACGGCACCTCTAGTGATGCCAGAAGTGATCACTGGTTTGTCCCTGTTGTTGCTGTTTGTACATATGGCACAAATCATCGGCTGGCCACAGGATCGCGGGGTTGCCACCATCTGGATCGCCCACACCACCTTTTGTAGTGCTTATGTGGCGGTAGTGGTCTCTTCACGCCTGCGTGAGGTGGATCTGTCGATTGAAGAAGCTGCGCTGGATCTGGGAGCCACCCCTTTCAAGACCTTTTTTCTGATTACCCTGCCGATGATTGCACCGGCACTGGCAGCGGGCTGGTTGCTGGCTTTTACCCTGTCGCTGGATGACCTGGTGATTGCCAGCTTTGTCTCCGGCCCTGGAGCCACCACCCTGCCAATGGTGGTTTTTTCATCTGTCCGTCTGGGCGTATCACCCAAGATCAACGCCCTTGCCACGCTGATCATTTTAACGGTATCACTGGCAGCCTTTATTGCTTGGTACCTGATGCGCAAGGCAGAGGAAAAGCGTAAACAGCAGCTCCCCTGAACATCTAGTAACGAAGCAATATCTTTATTACCTGCTGGCGCTCTACATATAAAATGCTTATATGAAATAACGCCATCCCGCTGTCATCAACAATCCTGCCGTTATGGCTGGTAGCGGTTTTTTCAGCCACAGCATCACCAGCAGGGTGGTCAGTAATGCCAGCCTTGCTGCAGTATCACCTTCTACAGCCATCGGCAGAATCAAGGCAATCAAAACCGAACCGGACATACCATTGATAAAGCCTTCCACCCGCCGGTTGATGGGTATAAAACCCATCAGAAATACGCCACCATAACGGGTGACCAGTGTCACCAGTGCCATTGCGGTGATAATCAATAAAGTGGTGTGACCTGTATTTTCTAACATCATGTCTGTTTCTCCAGCCACACAGCACCCACCAAACCACCCGCCAGCGCACCAGCAATCACATGACCGTTGGCAGGCAACCACCAGAGTGCCAGCAGTGAAACACAACCGGCCACACTCCAGATCACCAGCATTCGAGGGTTCTTTTTACCACCCACCGCCATGGTCAACAAAAAGCAACCAAGTACCATATCCAGTCCCAGCACCTGAGGATCAGGAATACCCTGAGTCAGTACCAAACCCAACCAGGTGCCTAACATCCAGGTCAACCACAAGGCCAATCCGCCACCAAAAAGAATTCCCAGATTGCGCTCACCCTGTTGATAATCTTGAGCAGCCATAGCCCAGTTGGCATCACTGATCACAGTAAGGATGCCGTAGCGTTTTGCACTGGGCACTTCTTTTAACCAGGGGTAAAGGGATGCACCCATCAACAGATGACGAGCATTAATGGCAAAGGTGGTCAGCAGGATGGTGAATAAGGGGATCTCCTGCTTCCAGAGTTCCAGTGCGGCAAACTGCGACGCTCCGGCAAATACCAGCCCACTCATCAACAGGGCTTCATATTTACTCAAACCGGCCTGTACAGCAGCCAGACCAAAAGCCAGTCCAAAAGCCACCACAAACATGGAGAGGGGTAACAAACGCTTAAAACCCAGCCAGGTGCCATAAGCATCCAGCCGGGTCTCTGTAGATACAAGAGACATGGAGTTTTTCCGAAGCTGATCTGAATCAGGAGAGATCAAACTCAGGTTGTTGTGGCACTCAGCAACTGCTCAGTCAACTCTGCTGCTGCTTTGGGTCTGCAGAACAAATAACCCTGAAATGCCTCACAACCATTATCTGTCAGGAAGTTTTGCTGCTCCACCGTCTCCACACCTTCTGCAATAACCTGTAGCTTGAGTGCCTTGCCCATTGCAATGATGGTTTTGACGATAGCCGCATCTTCCGCATCCCGATGGATATCCCGCACAAAAGACTGATCTATCTTGATCTGATCCAGAGGCAGGCGCTTGAAGTATTGTAACGAAGAATAACCGGTTCCGAAATCATCCATCGAAAAAGTCAGCCCAAGTGCTTTGATCTGTTTCATTTTTTCGATGGTTTCTTCCACCTGGTCAAATACAGTGCTTTCTGTCAGCTCCAGCTTCAGGCACTCAGGTGGTGCTCCGGTTTCTGCCAGAATGGCTTGTACCCGTTCAACAAAATCAATCTCTTTAAACTGCCCTGCGCTGAAAGGTGTTTTGCAATGATTTATGTAGATGTCAGTCCAGATCACCCGATAGTCTTGGATGGGTTTCTTCCCACTCATTCAATTTGGTTGCAGCCATATTTTTTCCCAGCTCAACCAGTTGTTTTGCTTTATGAAACTCATAACCTCCACAGGCTGTACGAGGTATTTCGATCAGTAGATCCGGTGGATAACCAGCAATTTTGTATTGAGTCAGGGCGGACTGAGTGACCTCAAAGGATTGCAGGATCACATCCAGTTTACCCCAGTGAGTATCCGAACCCTGTCCCTCTTTGCTGGGTTCATTATCTTCGGCTTCCCAGAAGTTCAAGCGATCCATTAACAAGCTGGCACGGCCTCGAACCCTTTGCATCCATTCTCCCATGGCGGAAGGTTCGGCATTTTTTTTGCCCGTCTTACCCCAGTTAGGCATCAATTCATCCAGTGTTGCGTTGATGTTCTGCGCTGTCACGTTCACAGCCAGAATCATATCCGCATGCCAAGCAACAGCTGGTGTGATCGGTAAAGGATTCAGCAAACCACCATCCACCAGCGTTCTACCGTGGTGATGTACTGGAGTTATCACACCGGGCACCGCAATAGAGGCACGGATGGCCTGCTCCAGTGACCCTTCCTGAAACCACACTTCCTTCTGATTGATCAGATCAGTGGCAACGGAAGTGAATGGAATGGGCAGAGATTCAATGGTGCGGCCTTCCAGCATTCTACCAATTACCTCCATGACTTTTTCACCCTTGATGGCACCCATCGGACTCCAGGTGATGTCCACCAGTCGGAACAGATCCATGTAATCCAGACCTGTAACCCAGTCGCGGTATTCCTGCAGTTTGCCGGCTGCATGCAAACCACCAATCAAGGCGCCCATGGAGCAACCGGAAATCCCGACTATTTCATAACCTCTGGCTTCCAGCTCTTCAATTACACCAATATGGGCATAACCTCTGGCACCCCCGGATCCCAGTACCAGAGCAACCCTTGGACGCCTGCCACTGCTTAACACCAGATCCTGAACCACCATAAATTGTTTACTCCTGTTGCAGAAAATTCAGCACGGCATCGATGACATGACCGGCACTGATTGTTTCCAGATGCAGATGATGTCCGCCTGTAATCACCAATTTTTGTGCATTTTTTATTGCGGAAAAACGCGTTTCGATTTCCGGACGATTGATCAGCAAACCCTGCTCAGCTTCCACCAGCAGGGTATCGACCTGAATCGCCTGCATAAATGAAAGATTCTGTGCTTCTGTCAAACGCCAGGGTGATGGATGACGCAATCGGGAATCACTGCGCCAGAACCATCCGCCTGCTGCATGGGGTGCATCCACCTGCTGCAAGGCGCGCTGGCAAAGTTGCAGCGCAGCTTCAAAATCCACGGCTCCAACACCTTTCATTCTGGCTTCAGCTGCTTCATGCACACTGGAGTAGATCTTGCCGGAAAAAGCAGACAAAGGATCAACAGCGGCATATTTTTTCTGATGACTGATCCAGCGACCCAGTGCACGACCCAACTGAGCAGCAGCTTCTTCATCAGCTGTAGTCAGGGTGCCGATACCATCCAGCATGACCAGTTTTTCTACCGCCTGCGGGTGAGCACCGGCTAGCAGTGAAGCCACACCAGCACCCATGGAGTGCCCAAGCAGGGTAAAACGAGTCCAACCCAGCGTCAGTGCTGCAGCCTGAATATCAAAACAGTTTTCCATTAACAGGTAGGTTTGCCCGGCAGGTCGCCAGTCAGAATAACCGTGACCGGCAAAATCCGGTGCCACCACACGATAACCGGCAGCAGCCAAAGCCGGTGCCAGATGGATAAAGGTCATGGCGTTATCCAGCCAGCCATGTAATGCCAGCAGGGGTTTACCTGCCGGATCACCCCAGGCCAGCGCCTTGAGTTGCAGGTGGGGTAATGTCAGAGTCAGCTCTTCAGCACCTGCAGGAACCGGCAACAAAGTATCATTTGAAAACATGGATCAACCTTAATAGTTAACTTAAACCAGACCAGTGAAGCGCAAAAACGCCAAGGCTGATACTCAGAGTGCCAAAAATAGTGGTGAGCGCCACAATATTGGCAGCCAGTACGGCATTGCCGCCCATGGCTCTTGCCATAACATAACTGGCCGCTGCGGTCGGACAACTGAAGATCAGAAATAACACACCCAGCGTCATGCCTTCATAACCCAGCAGCCAGGCACCAAACAACATCGGCAGAGGCAATAACACCAGTTTGTAAGCTGTTGCCATCAAGGCAGAGCTACTGGTTACACGCAGCGCCTGCAAATCCAATGCCGCACCGATACAAAGTAATGCCAGCGGCAAGGTCATACTGGCAAAATAACTGCCCACCTTAATACCCAGTTCCGGCACAGGGATCTGATACAGTGAAAAGGGTACCGCCAGCGCCACAGCAATAATCAACGGATTGCGAATTATATCCAGCAGCATACGCTTCCAGTTCAACCCTTCTCCCGGCTGGTTACGCCAGAGACTAAGTGCCACCACCGATAACAGATTGTATTGCACAATCAACAGCGCCAGCAGGATGGAGGCCAGCGCCAGCCCGGCCTCACCATATTGATTACCAGCCAGTGCCAGACCAAGAATACCCAGGTTGCCGCGAAAGCTGCCTTGTACAAATACACCACGGTCTTCTGTAGCAGCCAGTCGGCGTGCACGCCAGACCAGCCAGGCAAAAGCCAGTAATGTTACCACCGCCACATAAACCAGCAGATCCAGTGCAAACACCTGAGTCAAATCGGTACGCAGCAGATTAAGAAACACCAGAGTGGGCAGGGTGACGTTAAAGACCAACCGTGATGCCACACGATTGAACTCATCATTGATCAGATCAATCCGCCGGAAAAAAAGCCCCAGAAACACCAGAATAAATACCGGTGCAGTGACATGCAGGGTGAAACTCAGCGTCTCGATGAATAACTGCATTTACAGAGTGGCCAACGCATAAACAATACCCAATAGCGCAATCAGCATAAAAATCAGGTTCCGTGCTGTGGTATTGCGGGTTGGTTTTTTGTCCGACATAAAAACAGTGCCTCCAGGTTGTTGACTGGTCAGTCCAGATTTTATCCATTCTACCAGCTTCTACAACCTTGCATTTTATTCAAACAGACGTTTTACTGGTGACTTATTCTCAGTATAAGGATTCTGCATGAGCCAGTCGATTCTGCATTTTGCCCACGCCAACGGTTTCCCTGCCGATTGTTACCGGGTATTGCTGGAACCATTAAAAAGCCAGTGCCAGGTGATTTGTCTGGATCGTTTTGGTCATCACCCGTCGTTTCCAGTTGACCACAACTGGCAATCACTGGTGGATGAGCTGCTGCATCACTTGCAGCAGACCTGCGGTGATCAGCCGGTGATTGGTGTGGGGCATTCTCTTGGTGGCGTTATCACTTATATGGCAGCCATCAAGGCACCAGAGCGTTTTTCCCGGCTGGTACTGCTTGATCCACCGCTGTTAACCGGTTGGAAAGACAGTCTGGGCTTAAAAGCCGCCAAGCGTTTTGGATTTATTGATCAGGTCACACCAGCAGGTATTACGCGTGGGCGACGCAGCCACTGGCCGGATGCAACTATCGCTGAACAGTATTTTGCCGGAAAAAAACTGTTTGCCGGATTTCATCCTCAGGCTCTGAAGGATTATGTGGCCTTTGGCACCGAACCCCATCCCCAAGGGGGAATAAGGCTTAGGTTTGATCCAAAAGTGGAGCTGGCTATTTTTCGTAATCTGGCCGATAACCTGCGCGGCAGCCACCGTAAAATCAAGGTACCAGTCACCATCATTCGTGGTCAGTCCAGCGACTTATTAACAGTAGAGCGGGAAAAAACACTGAGAGCAATGGGTTTTGAGTGCCTTCAAGTGCCCGGTGGTCACATGTTTCCACTGGAGCACCCAAATGAAACCTGTCAGTGCCTACTGCAGTTGTTAAGCCGCAGCACTGAATGACTTAATAAAGCGGGATGCTTGTCGCACGCTGGATGCAGCCTGCGGCAGGTAACGGTACAGCAGTTGCCAAACATGCGGCATCCAGGCCATTTCCTTGATTTCAGCACGCCCACCCTGTTGCTGCACAGCACTCACCAATCGCCTGGCATCATCTCGCAAGACTTCCTGCAGGCTGACCTGCACATGCATCGGAGCCAGCCCTTGTAGATTACCAAACAGAGGTGAAATATCTGGGCTGTCCAGCGGTTTTTTTCCTGCATACAACTCAGCAAAAGCATGCATTTGTACCCGATTCAGAACAGGGTCAGTGGCGGCATTCAAATCCATGGATGGACTGGAGCAGCTGAGATCCACCCAGGGAGAAAGCAACACACAAGCAGCCGGCTGACGTTTGCCTTGCTGGTGCAGCTGTTGCAACATGGAAACCGCCAGCCCACCACCCGCTGAATCTCCTGCCACTGCAAGGCGCTCAGCAGTCACGCCCTGTCCTGAAAGCCAGTCAAAAGCAGCCTGAGCATCTTCCAAACCGGCAGGCCAGGGATAATCCGGCGCCAGGCGATAATCGATGGCCAACACTCGCGCATCCGCATGGCGGGCAAAGGCCATTGCCAGTTCCCGGTGGGTATCCAGTGAGCCCAGTGCAAATCCACCGCCATGCAGATACAGCAGGTAACGCTGGGTACTGCTGCCACACGGGCTAAGCAACTCAGCATCACGACCATTAATCTGCAGTGTCATCATCTCGATATCATGCGGCAGGCGACCGCTGGTATTCAATTCATTAAGATAATCACGCAACATACGGCACTGGCTGGCGAGTATCTGGCGATTGACCAGATTAATACCCTGCTGCATTGAGGCCAGAGGCCAGAGCAATTCATTCATCATGAGGCATTGTCCCTGTCAGAGCTGATCTTGCCTTATTGGTTCTGTTTAAACGAGTCATTATCCACCTCCATTTCTGCCGCATCGGTGGCAGAAGGATTCTGAGGTGTATAGGGGTTAGGATCGACCTCTTCCACAGATGGCCATTCAGCAAAAGGAAAAGGTTTTGTCTCGGCGTTAAAGGTAAGGTAACGAAACAGCTGGTAGGCATAACGGGTCAGCTGTGAACCTAAAGCCAAGAGTTGTGGCTGAGGCTGACCTGCAAACAGACGGTAAACCACCTGCACCAGGATGACACCAATCAACACCAATTCGGTCAACTGCCAGGCAATAAAAAACAGCAGCATGAATGGCAGGCGCAACCAGTAACTCTCATCCTTCAGACGTTCTTTCATAGAGCCGGATGTCATATCACTTTTCTCCACTTCAGGTTAACCGAGTGACTTTTCGGGCCGATTCAAGCACTTCACTGCGAGGCAGAACAAATTCAACATCAGTGCTTTGCTCTCGCCCCATCATGGAACCAGCCATTTCTTTGGGATTATGGCCTTCAAACAGTACCAGATACAATGCCTGAACCAGTGGCATGTAAATTCCCATTTCATCCGCTTTGGTTTTGACCAAGCGGGTAGTATCCACACCTTCAGCTACTTGGCCCAGGGAAGCAACAATTTGTTCCAGTGATTGCCCCTGCCCCAGCGCCTGACCCACCCGATAGTTACGGGAAAGAGGGGATGAACAGGTGACAATCAGGTCACCCACACCGGACAAACCCAGAAAAGTCATGGGATTAGCACCCAGACTGACGGCAAAACGGCTCATTTCCGCCAGTGCACGGGTCATCAACATACTTTTGGTGTTTTCACCCATTCCCATGGCTGCAGCCATACCGGCAGCAATGGCATAGATGTTTTTTAACGCTCCGCCCAGTTCAGCACCGTACATGTCGGTATTGGCATAAACCCGGAAATAACGATTACCCAGCACCTGCTGTACCTGACTGCGAGTCAGATCGTCTGGGCTGGCAATCACTGTAGCAGTTAATTGTTGCTGTGCGACTTCACTGGCTAGATTGGGGCCAGACAAGACTCCCAGATGTTTAAAACCGGTGGTTTCTTCCAGCACCTGACTCATCAGGCGAAAGCCTTTTTCTTCAAAACCCTTGGTGGTGCTCACCAGAATCTGGTCTGGGTGTAGAAAAGGCAGTGCCTGTTCCAGCACTGTAGCAAATCCCTTGCTGGGAATCGCCATAAAAACCAGTTCAGCCCCCGTCAGCGCTTCTTGTAAGGAGCTGGTGGCCTGAATGGATTCCGGTAAAGCCAGTTCTGACAAATAACGTGGATTACGGTGTTGCTGATTAATCTGACTGGCCAATTCCGAATCCCGAACCCACAAACGTGTGGCATAACCATTACCAGCCGCGATGGAAGCCAACGCCGTACCAAAACTTCCGCCACCTAACACGGTGACAACAAGACCTGCAGCCATGAATATTCCTGATTGCCGTAATTAAAGAGAATGAAGTTTTATTGTAACTCATTTGGAATAAATAAAAGGGTGCGGTATGTAACAAAGGTTTGAACCCATTAAGAAGAACAGGACAAAACCAGCCCTGCAGCCCAGTCCGGTGGTGATTGTAAGTCACCCGGAGTTTTTCCTGCAGAGTTAAACGGCTGGCGGAACACGGATAACAGCCGATTCACCTCCGAAAAATCGCCAGCTTCAGCCTGTTCTATTGCTTGTTGCAGCAAAAAACTTCTTGGTAATACACAGGGGTTAACCGCGCACAGCCGTTCTTTTCTGGCTGCTGCATCCGGTAAGCTTTGCTCAATTGCCTGTTGCCAGTCATTTAACCAACGAGTGGCGGCTGAAATCGGCTGCTTAAAACCAGCCTGTAACTGCGTTATAAAATCACTATGATGACCTTCAGCCAGCAAACGTAATAGCTGTGTCCAGTCAGCACGACTGGCTTCGCACAAGGCCAGGAATTGCTCGATCAGCGCCCAGTCTTGCTTTGCATCTACACCCAGCCGTGTGGCCATCAATTGCCGATACTCTTGCGTGAAACTGTTACCAAAATCATCCAATACCCGACGTATGGCAGCCTCTGAAGCGAGAGGAGTTAAAGCCTGCCCAAGACAGGCAAGATTCCAGTGCACAATACTCGGCTGGCGGTTAAAGGCATATCGTCCTTGTTCATCGGTATGATTACAGACAAAAGAGGGGTGATAATGATCCAAAAAAGCAAAGGGCCCAAAATCAAAGGTTTCACCCAGAATCGACAGATTGTCGGTATTCAGCACACCATGACAAAAACCATAAGCCTGCCAGGCAGCGACCATCTTTGCACTGCGCTGCTGTACCGCTGCTAAAAAAGCCACAGCAGGATCATCATGATCACATAACTCCGGGTAGTGCAGCCGGATCACCTGATCCAGTAGTTGCTGTAACCCCTTGTGGTCACCGGTGTAATAACAGTGCTCAAAATGCCCAAATCGGATATGGCTGCGACTGAGGCGCAACAGGGTTGCAGCGGATTCTATACCCTCACGCCTGACTGGCTCTGTGCTGACAGCTACGGCCAGTGCACGAGTGGTGGGAATACCCAGATGAAACAGCGCCTCACTGCCAAGGAACTCTCGAATGGAGGAACGTAATACTGCCCGACCATCACCGGAGCGGGAAAAAGCCGTGCGACCTGCACCTTTAAGATGCAGCTCCCAGTGTTCACCCTGTGAGTTGTTGATCTCACCGAGCAATAAACCACGACCATCACCGAGTGCCGGATTATAAAAACCAAACTGGTGACCGGCGTATTTCATCGCCAAAGGTTTGGCATCAGCAGGTAACCAGTGGCCGGTCAGCAATGCCTTAAGCTGCTGCTGATCCTGACGACAAAGATCCAGATCGAGTAACTGTGCTGCATCAGCACTGACTGCCACCAAAGCACTGGAACCACGAAGTGGTGTAGGGACAAGGGATTGATAAAAATGCGTGGGTAACTGGCGGTACTGATGGGTCAGGAACAACTCATCGAGTGTTTTCATGCAGGCCTCCATCGACTATAACCAAGTATTTTACTCAACTATAGTCGATGTGTACCAGCTTTATTCTTCTGATGATAGGGATTTTATGGCCAGCTCAATAAACTCCTGATTACTGCGAATCATCGAGATCACTTCATCAACATAAGCCTGGCGGCGCTCGGAATAACTAATCAGACCCGGTGCCAGATCAATACCGGTGATTTCTGCATCAACGGCTCGCAGGTTGCCCCGTATTGTGCGCAGCTGACGATAGGCACGATGCGTATTGATATTACGCATATAAGCCTGAACACTGGCCAGCACCGTAGCAAAACGCCGTACCTCATGATTCATGCCGGGCACTCGCTGTTCAGGAACCAGACCACAGCCAACAGAAAAACACCACTGACCAAACAGATTATTACCCTGCTGGGCAAAACGGGATGTACCCCAGGCGGATTCATTGGCGGCCTGCATCAGTACCAGGTCAAGTGGCACCTGATCCACCCGGCGCATCAAAGTCACCCATTCATTCTCAGACAGCGGCCAGTCCAGTGCATAATACTTGGCAATTTCACTCACCAGCTCTTGATCACTGGCAACCAGCTCCTGTCCGGCATCCAGCAGGCTTTTGGCAATTTGCAACTGTTCACGCTGCCACTGAATACGTTGATTCTCGTAAAGAACCAGGGGCAACAAGGTGTTAAAAAATGCCTCTTTGCGCCAGGGTACATGGCTGATATTACTGTAATCCGGCATTTGTTTCAGGGGGTCAACTTCTGTGCCCATAAAAGGTTGCAGACTGGGTTTAGGTGCCAGCCACTCATTTATCAGAGCTGCCATGGCAATTAGCAGTGACAAAGCCAGCAGGAAAGAAAAAATCAAAGGGGGTTTCACTGGGTGTTCCACAGCAGTTCTTGGCATAATATCTCTTGGATCTATTGATTGATTTTACATGCACTATACAGCAAAAATCCCGGAACTGGCTGGGATTTGTATTGCTTGAGAAATAAGGATATCAGCTAACCTGGATGTGCCATGGTTCGTAACGCACACCATAAGAGTTGTCGGTGGTGTAACGAATTTCAACAAAACCAAGATCCTGCAAACGCTTGTAAACATCCGTTTCTGCAAAGTCATCAGAAAAATTGCGATAACCCAAACCGACCTTGCCCACATCAAAATCACCAATGGCATGGTAAGAATACCCGGGCGGCGCCAGAGAGCGAGATGCCTTGGACAGGTTACCTGCAGACTGTTCAGCTTTGGCAAGAAACAGGTGCATTTGTTTAACCATACTGCGTACACCGGATGTCAGCATCAGATCATCACCCACTTCGTTCAGCAGCCGGTCATAAAAGACCTCTGACCTGCCTTTAAAGAGAAAATGACCAGTACGGCCAACACTCTGTACATCATTGCGGGAAATGTTAGCCGTCAGGCTATCCAGCACCTGCTCACCATAAAAACCGTAAATCCGTGCATCGGTGTGATACAGCTCGTCCAGAAAATCCATTTCAGCCTGGGTAAATGCCCCAATATCAGGGTAGTTGCGGGCAAAACGCAAGGCCTCATCAAAGGACAACAGATTAAAATTACCGTGACCTACAAAACTCTGCACACGATCCAGACGCTGATAACTGGCACGCATCGCAGCCACTTTGTCTTCCGGCAGAAAGTAGTCATCGTCAAAAACACTTTCGAAATAACGAATGCGAGTCTGGGAACCTGACTGACCACTGGCAGCTGCCTGTTGTGCCGCTTTTTGGTGTACAACAGACAAAGCCTGAGTCAATTCAGTCGGCAGAATATCTTCCATACCCTGCTGCAGGCTCATGGCAGCCCAATGACCCTGCACAGCGCCCATACCAAAGGTATCTTGCAGCTGACCGGTCAGATGAATCTGACGCAGTACTGAACCACTACCTAGCGCAACAAAACCAGATAAAGACATTGCTTTCAGAAGTGTTCTACGATCCACAACTCGCTCCAGCCATTTTCTGATCATTATGATTTGAATTGGGTAAACTTTACCGAGCAGAGCTAAGGCTGTCCAGAACAACCGCAACCTCAACGATCAGAATTATTAACTCAAGTTTCGGAGTTCAGTTTAGGCTTATATCCCCGCCCGATTGGGCGAGGGTTTACGCGGATTTTGCTAAAATCAGCACTCATCACCAACGGATTTAGCCTCTAGCCTCAACGTAAAGGTATCCATTTGCATGACTTAGGTAAAAAGATTTTTTTATTTATACTATTCAGTAAGTTAAGTGTATTTTACGACTGTTTTGAACCTCGAAACTTGAGCTATTACTTGATGCTGTAAATAGGTACAGACTTAACTCTGCTTGGCTTGCTGGCGGCGTGCTTCCAGTACTGGGCGCAGTTTGTCTGCCATTTCTGTCAGGGTTTTTTCGGTCGTTTCCCAGTCGATGCAGGCATCAGTGACGGATACACCATACTGGAGTGCTGACTTGTCTGCCGGTATGGATTGGTTGCCCCAGCCGATGTGGGATTCAATCATCAGGCCAACAATGGATTCGTTGCCATCCAGAATCTGGTGGGTGACGTTATCCAGTACCAGCGGTTGCAAGCCGGGATCTTTGTTGGAGTTGGCGTGGCTGCAATCAATCATGATGTTGTTTGCCAGACCGGCTTTGGTCAGATCCTTCTCACACAGTTTAACGCTGACTGAATCATAGTTGGGTTTACCATTGCCGCCGCGTAATACCACATGGCCGTACTGATTGCCTTTGGTGCGGATAATAGCTACCTGACCGGCATTGTTGATACCCAGAAAGTTGTGTGGATGTGCCATGGATTTGAGTGCATTCACCGCCACTTCCAGCCCACCGTCTGTGCCGTTTTTAAAACCGACTGGGCAGGACAGGCCGCTGGACATTTCGCGGTGAGTCTGGGATTCGGTGGTACGGGCACCAATGGCACTCCAGGCAATACAATCCTGCATGTACTGGGGAGAGATAGGGTCAAGGGCTTCGGTTGCCAGTGGCAGCCCCATTTCAGACAGTTCTACCAGTAGTTTACGACCGATGTGCAGGCCCTCTTCAATCTGGAAGGAATCATCCATGTGTGGGTCGTTGATCAGACCTTTCCAGCCCACGGTTGTGCGGGGTTTTTCAAAATAAACCCGCATTACCAGATACAGAGTGTCACCCACCTTATCGGCCAGAGTTCTCAGGCGACGGGCATAATCTTTGGCTGCTTCGATATCATGGATGGAGCAGGGGCCAACCACCACAAACAGGCGAGGATCATCTCGATCCAGAATTTTCTGGATAACCTGTCGGCCTTCAAAAACAGTTTTTTCAGCAGCAGCGGTCAGTGGGATAACATCTTTTAAACGATCCGGTGTGATCAGAATTTCCTGGGTGGCAACATTCAGGTTGTCGACCCTTTTACTGTCAGTCATAACGTTTCCTTAAGTGCATAAAGAGGCAGTGTTAGATAATTCTGCCATTGTATTGTATGTGGAGAGCTAAGGACAATTTCGGCGCTCTTGCGTATATGTCCATTGTGCTGGACACGCAGGTATGTGTCCAGCACAATGGACATAAAGCCCATAAGGATAAAAAAATGATTACCGAAGCCGCTTTACAGCAACTGCTGAATGACTGGTCGAGCTGG
>NZ_JACUUA010000233.1 GCF_014859565.1 Marinospirillum sp.
TGGTATAGTTTCACCCGTGGCTTTGGTTGTTGAGACAAACCGTTCTTGCAGGAACTTGTTATATTTCAACAGCATACCAAAGCCACACCCACCTTTCAGCAGGGAAAACGCATGAAAACCCTTATGCTGCAAGGATTGTAGCCAGATAGCTTTCACTCATTGCCGCCTTCTTCTGCTTGCACTTGATCCCAGCTTTGAAACTGGTTTCGCTTTTCAGGTAGTTCATTGCAATGTGCCTGATGCCCGCCAGGTTTTCTGAGGCCATGTCTCTGCGTATCCGGCAGGCATCTTCATTCATGCCAACATCCAGGCACCAGTGTAATTTGGTCTCAATAAACCAGTGCTGGCGTGCTGCATCAGCCAATTCTCGTGCACTCAGGTCTTTGGAGCTGATGTAATAGCGCACCGTCGCATTTTCAGGGATCTGGTCACCTTCCTGTCTGAAAGACACCACTACCCCCAGTTTTTTCAAGCCTGCCCATTCGTAGGTGAAGTCAAAGAAGCTATCCGGCAGGTCGCTGACGATGTGGTGCCTGGTTTCCAGGCGCCCATGGCTTTTTCCTGGATACTGTACGAGTCACCCTCATAAGTGGCGACCTTGTGCATTGGAAAATGGGCGGTGAAGGCATCCGCCAGTTTAGGCTGGTTGGCTTTCACGGCCAGTAGGTAATCCGCGCCCTGGTTAATGATCTCCAAGGCAATCTTCTTTTGACACCCCATGGCATCAATGGTGACCAGACAACCGTGCAGGTTCAGCAGTTTTAACAGCTCTGGAATGGCGGTGATTTCGTTGGATTTCTCTTCTGTCTTGATCTGCCCCAGTACCACGCCATTGGCTGCACTGAAGGCGCTGATCATGTGGATTGCGCCTTTCTTGCGGCTTTTATCGTAAGAGCCTCTCAGCGTTTTGCCATCGATGGCAATCACTTCCCCCGCACTGACGGTATGGCATTCCTGCATCCAGTCTGCAAAGACTCGCTGAAACTGCTTGGGGTTGATCATGCCAACCACACGAGCAATGGTGTCTGCACTGGGAATGCCTGCTTCAAAATCACCATAACTTCTCAGAAAATCCTGTTTGGCTTCACCAAAGTCTTCAATCTCGTCCCAGCCTTCTGCACCACAGATCACTGCACAGATCGTCAGCAGCAAAATATCCGTCAGTTTGTGTTCGATTTTCCAGTCTTGCCGGAAGTCTTTGACAACAGAAAGGTGCTCAACAAGAGATGGAGTTTTCATGATTGACCTTTACAAAAGGTTCATCAAATCACATCATGCCAATCGGTGTACATTGAAAATTTCAAACCTGCCTGTATGCCGCGCCATTACTGGTGGTTTCATGCGTTTTCCCTGCACCTTTCAGCTATATCTCATGAATAAGGCGGGTTGACGTGAGGTAGGGGCAAGCTAGATTTGGTTACTGTGAAGCAGAGGGGCTAGATAAGACTGTGAATATCGGATTTTTGGACGCTACCGCCCCAGGATGTGAAATGTGCTGCTTCGCATCCTGCGGGTGGGTGTGTCCTTTCCTGTCTACCTTTTACCAAACATACTCCTACCTGGCAACTCAGCAGGTTTTTTCATCTCTTGCGTTGAAAGATGCCCCTGACTCCGATACTGTATAAATATCAGCATCCCGGAGTTTTGTGTATGACCACCTTTGCCACCTTCCTCGGCCCAGCCGGGGAGTTTCCTCTTAAATCTTTGCCTTTCTATCTGGAGCGGGTGTCTGCCGGATTTCCCTCTCCTGCCCAGGATTATGTGGATCGGGCGCTGGATCTGAATGAGTTGTGCATTCAGCGGCCAGCGGCCACTTTTTTTGTACGCGCTCAGGGTGAGAGCATGATTGAAGCTGGGATTTTCCCGGATGACGTGCTGGTGGTAGATCGGTCACTCACAGCGCGCTCAGGGGATGTCGTGATTGCTCAGTTTTATGGTGAGTTGACGGTGAAGCAGTTGCAGCTGGGGAACCCACCACAGCTACTCCCCTGTAATCATCGGATGCAGCCGATTCAGGTTCCACCGGATGCTGATCTGGAGATTCTGGGCGTGGTGACGCATGTGATTCATAGTCTGCGGAAATAGCAGCATGAGCCCTGTGTTTGCTCTGGTGGACTGTAATAACTTTTATGCTTCCTGCGAGAAGCTGTTCCGCCCTGATTTAAAGCATGTGCCGGTGGTGGTGCTCTCGAACAATGATGGTTGCGTGGTGGCACGCTCCCGTGAGGCCAAGGCTTTGGGTATCAAAATGGGCGTGCCGATGTTTCAGATCCGTGATGCCATTCGGCAGCATGGCATTGTGTGTTTTTCTTCCAACTATGCTTTGTATGCTGATATATCCCAGCGGGTGATGAGCACTCTTGAGGCTCTGGCTCCACAGGTCGAGGTGTATTCGATTGATGAGGCGTTTCTGGATCTGACTGGCGTTGATGCCTGCATGGCACTGGATGCTTTTGGTCTGCAAGTGCGACAGCAGGTGTATCAGTGGACAGGCATTACTGTATGTGTGGGAATTGCACCCACCAAGACGCTGGCAAAACTGGCCAATCATGCCGCCAAGTCCTATCCGGCAACCGGTGGTGTGGTTGATCTGACCTCACCGGTTCGTCAGCGCAAGCTGATGGCGTTGTTACCCGTGAATGAGGTCTGGGGAATTGGCCGCAAGCTGACACAACGCTTGGAAGCACTGGGCATTAAGACTGTATTGCAACTGGCGGATGCTGATCCGCAGTGGATCAAAAGAAACTTTTCAGTGGTGGTGGAGCGTACTGTACGTGAACTGAATGGGCAATCCTGCCTGGATCTGGAACCAGAAGCACCGGCCAAACAGCAGATCATCTGTTCACGCTCCTTCGGTGAGCGGATCACTGATTTTCAATCCATGCGTGAAGCCATCAGCCTGTATGCAACTCGTGGTGCTGAGAAGCTGCGTGCTGAAAACCGCAGGGCAAAGCTGATTTCTGTATTTATACGCACCAACCCGCATAACCCGCGTGAGCCTTTTTACAGCAATGCAGCCAATATTGATCTGATTGAACCCAGTGACGACACACGGCGGCTGCTGGAGGTGGCCCATACTGGACTGAAGGCGATCTGGAAAGACGGTTACCGCTACATGAAAGGGGGCATTGTACTCAGTGACTTTTATGCCCCCGGCACCTACCAGCAACAGCTGTTTGATGATGCCCCCCAAAAACCTCACAGCCAGAAGCTGATGGATAGTCTGGATCAGATCCACAAACGAGGGCTAGGCAAGCTGTTCTTTGCTGCACAAGGCACCCGACAAGGCTGGAGCATGAAGCGTGAGCTGCTGTCACCGGCCTACACAACACGGTGGAGTGATCTGCCGAGGGTGAGCTAAGTGTCAGAGCGTCCGTTATCTTTTGTCACAATTCGCCGCCAGTTTGACTTCAAAAGCATCGAAGTGGGTCGCTGGGTGACTGAGCAGGAACGTGATCGGGCGGCTGTGAATTTTCATCGTGCCCTGGGTGATTTAATGGCCACTCTACAGGGGCCGGAAACCCTGATTTCTTTGCGGGGGCACTTGGGCCTTCAATACGGTATTGGTGGGCGACCCGGTGTGGCAGCTCATTATATCCCGGCCTCCCGCCAGTTAGCCCTAGCCAAGAATGCAGGCGCTGGCAGTCTGGCCCATGAGTGGTTTCATGCTTTGGATCATTACCTGGCTGACAAGGCATTTCAAAAAACAGGCCGTATGGCTTTTGCTTCAAGCTGCTGGCTAAACAATCAACCCGGCATCCCCCACCCTCTTAACAGCCTCTTGGGCGAATGCTTCAAGGCAATTCTACTGGATGAGACTGGCAGCCAGCCCAGTCCACTTTTTCAGTGTTCAAAGAGAATGGATCAAAAACTAGGGGTTCTTTACTATGCGCGACCGGAAGAAGTCTGTGCCCGAGCCTTTGAAGCTTTGGTGGAAGATACCGGTCCACAGAACGCCTTTCTGGTCAGAGGCAGCCGCGATTCTGAAGAAGCACTGGCCGGTCTTTACCCCAAGGGCCAGCAACGAGAAACAATTAATGCCACCTTTACTGAATACTTTTCAGCTCTGGGCCGTGCTTTAAAAGCCAACTAAGGACAGTAACCCGCTAACCGATACCCAGCATCCTGAGCTTCCTCCAAGGTATCGAAATAGACTCGATTGGCTTCACCGACTCGACTGTAGGAAGGGCAGTCCGGGCGGTGAAGAATTTTCGATCTGCGATTGCCGATTAAGGGGTCTGAGGCTTTTTGAGCACTGGATTCTTCTGCACTGGGCTGCACCTTAAAATCATCCGCTTGGATATTACCTCGCAAACCTGCTTGGTGAGACAACAGGTATATAGGAGTGTGATCGGACACATGACGGCGCGCTTGTTCATGGGTAATCCCCAGCAGCGCAGGAAATTCAATAATCCCGGCAGAGCTAGATGCATAGGGGCCTGACTCTGCCACCCAGATGTTGTCGTAGAGATTGGCAAAACGACCATCAACCGACGATAAGGTCGTCGCACCTTCAACAATCAGGGGCACTACCCCCTTGTCCCGCAGCGGTTGCCATGCAGCGTGTAGAGGCTGCAAGTTAAAGTCCCCCATCAGCAATACCGGCGTGCCAGGATAGATTTCATGCAACCAATCCCAGTAGCGCGCCAACTCTTCAATCTCTTCCGTTCGGTCACTGATCCGGCGACCATAGACGATATGCACGGTGGCGACTGCAAATTCATCACCTGAACTTAAATCCTTAAAGCGCGCAGAATAGGGTTCGCGAGCAAACAAATCACCTGGGTCGAGGTAAACCACAGCCCCATCGAGATAGTCGATGCGAGATTCTCGCCAGACAAAGGCATACTTTTCCTTGTAGGTGGAACGCCCGATGCGGTGCGAAAACATCATGCTCCAGGCCCTGTGTGTCAACCTAAGCCTGAGCCAACTGATTTTGAGATAACATACAAA
>NZ_JACUUA010000234.1 GCF_014859565.1 Marinospirillum sp.
CCAGCGCTATCCTTCCCCGCACTAAAAGTACGGGGCTTGTCGCGCATTTTGGTCAGCTTGTATCTCATATCAAAAATCCATCCATTATTTTTCTCTCGATTAATGCAACTCGTCGCTGAACCAGGTGCTCCTGCATCACAGCCAAACTGTGTTTTTCCATATGAGCAACGATGGCGTGCAACTCACCTGTTGCTTGTTTTTTAATCCGGTTCAACGCATTTTTTTGGTCATGATACTTATGGGGTTGATTAAACCCAGTTTTAGAATCAAAACTAGACCACGCCTCAGGGATCATAAGCACACCCTTACCCTGATCAAAGCCTAGAGCCAAGCCAGCAGGATCAAAGTCGAAGAACCATCCGAGCTGTTCATCCGGCTGAATGCGGGCGATTTCGGCTACGGTACGCATGTTTTCACGGTGCCCACGATAGATAATGACCGAGTCTTTCCAGTTACCAGGCAATTGAATTTCATGCCAATAGGGCATGATCGCGCCATTTTCAACAATCACCAGCTTTTGTGTTTTAAGGTGCTCGCGATCAAGGTTCTCGGGTAAAACGCTCAGCACGCTACCTGCTGGGGTTTTAATCGTGTCGCCATTCACTTTAATTTCAGACTTTCCGGCTGTTGCGATTACGACCAGGTGACCAAATACCGAATCGCTTGTCAGCTTTTCACTCGCATCGTGGCTGGCCATAGCCATTCGCCCACCCGAACGGGAATCAAACTGAGGGTCTACGCCACACGCTGATGCAATATAAGCTCTAAGCCTCTGCTTATCTGCAGATGCAAAGTGAATCTCTTTACCCACAACAGCACCAGCTCCAGTTTCCACGCAAATACTGTCCCAGGTTTTATTGCGCTTCACTTTCAATTTATCTGATTTCAACAAGCGCTCTATCGCAGCAATTTCATTGCGCATGGCGATATCTCAAAGCAATGTCATACACATACAGGTTATCGAGATAAACAGGATCAGGGGTGTCATGGAAACTAATCTCGATGCACTCTCTGTCGCTATCTGGAAGTACGTCAATCTCGGCAGCCAGCGCTTGAAGCCAGTCGGCTCTTTCAACAGCCAAGCCAGTGCTTTTAAGTGCATCTGAAGCAAGGATTGTCTGTTCTCCTAGTGCACCATCGACCACAAGCTGCAGTAACTCTACAATGGCTTCCTCAACGGGATCACTGTCTTCAATCTCAACCTCACCTGCCACATCAAAATTGACTGATACCGCTGTTTCTATCGTTTGCTCAGGCTCGGAACTATTTCCAACTGTCCGGGCATTGGCGGCAAGGTCTATGATCGCCAGTTCATCGACTGGATCATAGATATCTCCAAATCCCCTGATTGTAAAAGGACTAACGGTATTGAACGCTTCTGGCAGCCTGGCAAAATCGATATGCTCGATTGTGGGCTCGAATCCTGGATGATTAATATAATGCGCTTCAAACGCACCAACCAGCTTACTCAAGCGCTGATTTTCACGAAAGCGTACCAGCATCTTTCTAAGCTGGTTTAGTGAATAGGAAAGATCCTTTTGAGAAGATTCTAAGGTAGCAGGTAAGTATCGCAGCAACAGACGTTTCAGAAAGGCATCAGAACCAGCCTGCTCTGCCAGCTCACTCAATTTGAAGCTCTCAAATAACTGAATAAGTTTGTCTGCCTGCTCAATAACGCGCTTGTTTTCTCTTATCCGCAGCTCTGCATCGGTAACATAAGCGAAGCCCGTATTAATATAGGCACCAAACGCCTCAATCGCGTTGCGGATATCTTCAATGACCTCGGCGAGACATTCTTTAATCTCGCCTTCAAGGCGATCGATATCCCCGAATGCCGATCGTTTCTTAGCAGCCTTGTAATCCCCAAACAAATCAGTCAACTTTTGCCACAATTGACTGACCTGCGCATTTGCGTAGCGTCGACGCTCTGTCTCGGTAATATGATCAAGAAACTGCACAAGCACTTTCTTAAGTTGCAGATCCTCGGCATCACCAATCCGCCACACCAGCCGGTGATGCTCTAATGTTTGAAGCATATTATGATTTTCGTCGGTTTCAGCTAAACGATTACCATGGCGCAGGTGCGCTTCCAGTATCTCACCACCAAACCGGGCTAAAGCTTGCAGTGTACTCTTTGCATCCTGAACACGAGCCATCAGCCAAGCCTCAACTGCTCAGGGCCTGACTCTTCATCTTGTGCTATCCCTTCGTGTGCCTGGATAAATGTCATCACATCATACAACCAGCTCCATCGCCCTGTTGCACGATATACGCTGCCACTAGTACCTATGGATTTCAGGTAGCCCATTTTTTCAAAGCTCCCCAAAACCGAGCGAAGCTGTCCTGCTGCGTCTGAACGCTTTGTTTGAAATATTTTCTTTTCCACCAAAGAGCGAAGCTTAGCTTCAAGAGCTGGTGCAGCCGTAATACGGTCAAGTAAATTCCCTTCTGACACCTTATCGCCAGGCTGAACAGGGCGATCACCAGACTCAAGCGTCATCACCAGACGAAGAAAATGAACAAAAGCCTCCAGATGATTCGCCACCTCTTTAAACTGTTGGCGAACAGCCTCTTTTGTTTCTGGTCTTGAGATATCCAGGTAAGCACACACAAAAGCATCCTGAGCGCTGGTTAAACGCAACGTTCGGTTGATTTGCCCCAGAAAGCGATTAACCGCCTCCTGACTATCCGGCATCATCAAATAATTATAGAGGTCCTCATCGCTAATTTCACAGATGACCTGCTCTTGCATCAAGGCTGTTACGGTGCGTTCGAACAACGGACTGCTCATCAATCAATCTCCCTGCTACTGCAAGCTGGCAAAGTGCGATGCATAGCGGCCGACCGCACCAGAGGATTCGTAGGTGTAAACACGCCCATCTTTTAACGACACTTTGTTTTCAAAAAACTGGCGCAAGCTCCTGTCCAACTTAGGGCAGGCTGAAATCATCGTCAGATTATGAGCGTTCAGCATGGCGGCCAGGTGCGAAATATTATTAGGGCTCAGTGTTGCCAGCTCATCAATTGGCCAGGTAATCCGTGTTTTCAAATCAGGGCACAAGTAGCGAGTCAGTCCCATAAAAACGGTCATGATCGCCAAATAAGTCAAGCCGGTAGAACTTGCAGATAAAAAATCGGCATCCGTACGAATCACGACATGCCGATCATTTTCTTTCATCTCCAAGCGCATATCGATCATGGATTCGATATTTTCTTTCACTCTGGCATCTCGAAGCGTATCCGCAACCAGAACAAAACTCCGCAGCAATGCATCACTTGGAAGCTCTTTTCGATTCGAAACACGCCACGCCTGCCATTTAGTGACAAACTCTTTCAACGGCTGCCACATTGCGTCTTCGTAAATTCTGGGCTCAAGCACAACCCGAATATCGCTCAGGCTCTCAATCTGCTGATCCGTATTGATTTTACGTTTCAGCACATTTGAGACGCTGACCACCTCACTCGCCATGATTTCCAAGCCCTCAAAATACTTCTCCAGGCTGCCGGATTCAGAGGCGAACTGGTCAATCAGCGCTTCTTTAAGTTGTGGAATGTCGGTATCCAACAAACCCCGTAAATCAGGAATACGAGCCAGCTTAAACTCTTCATCATGTTCAAACACTTCTCCTGAAATCTGGCTACGCCGATAGCTGGATAACTTATGCCAAGCGAGTGAGATCTGTGTATCGTCATAACGATTCAAAATTGCAATCGCTTGGTCGAAAGTAGCCACAACCTCACTGCGTAGTTGCATCAATTGTTTCTGGGAACCTTGTAACTCTTCAGTCAAATCCTGAATGTTGCCTGGAAAGCCAATCGATGAACCTGGTTGCGGAAAGTGTTTCAACACGCTCTCTGCTGACTCAATCATCGCCTGCGAAGTTTTGATACTTTGCGTTAACTCCGTGATGGTTTTCTTCAGTTGAGCATCCTGCTCTTTCCATCGTGCATCTGCGTCGGCACGCTCACGCTTTGCTGTATCCAACGAAGCTTGGGCACTATGTTGCTCTTCATTGAGGTGCTCTACATGGCTCCATTCCTGTTCACGCCATTTGCGATAAGCTCTTACTTCATCTTCAGAGTTAATGATCTGATTGACAGTCTGCTTGAGCTGTTCCAGGGCATCTCTGGCCTGCTGAACTATGCCAGGATCAACACCTTCTGCAGACAGCTTCTGGCGGTGAATCAACTGTTTCTTTTCAAGCCGCTGTTGATACTCTTTTTTAGCTTCTGCTATTCGTTCTGCAAGGATACGAAGGTCTTCCGCAAACTCAGACTCACGCTCAGCCCAATAACCAAGCATATCCTGCTCTTGCTGACTAAAGGTCAACTTAAGTTCACTCACTGACTGACGAGTATCAGCATCAAAGGCTTCGAGTTTTTGCTCTGCCTTTTTAAGATCATCAGCCGTTTGTTTACTGCGTTCAGCAACGGCACTTTTCACCCTTACCCTGGCATTTTCAAAAGCTTGCCTGGCGCTTTCTGCTGCTCTTTTCTGAACAACGGTTTGGACATCCAACGCTTCAGCGGCCTTGACCCGCTCTTGATATACTTTTTGCAAACGACGCGCTTGGTTTTCTAATTGCTCACGCGACTTGGTTGCCTCATGCCTCTCGGCATCAAGGACTTGTAGCTTTTGTTTTAAGGTTTCTTCCGACAAAGCAAATTCCGGAGCAGCGATCTTATCCAGGGCCAGTATCCAGCCCATCACGGCTTCATGATCAGTTCCAGTAAAGTTTGGCGATAGATCTTTCCTTTCCAACAAGCCTGGGTTAATCACCTTGGCCAAACTCTGCCCCCAATCAGGGGTTTCCCGTCGAAGCTGCGCTAGCCAAGTACC
>NZ_JACUUA010000235.1 GCF_014859565.1 Marinospirillum sp.
GCAGCAAGATTTTATCCCGACTACAACACCGGCCATTTGTTAACCAGCGGGTAGCGTCGATCCTTGCCAAACCCGCGCTGGGTGACGCGTACACCGGGTGCGGACTGGCGGCGTTTGTATTCGTTGCGATCCACCAGACCCACCACGCGCAGTACGTCTTCGCGGCTGAATCCGGCATCAATCAAGGCGCTGGCCGACAAGTCGTCTTCGACATATCCCTTCAGAATTTTGTCCAGTACCGGGTAGGGCGGTAAGGAGTCTTCATCCTTCTGATCCGGTGCCAGTTCTGCTGATGGTGGGCGATCAATCACTCGCTGCGGAATCACATAACCTTGCTGATTGCGCCATTCAGCCAGCTGAAAAACCAGGGTTTTGTAAACATCCTTGATGGCATTAAAACCACCCACCATGTCGCCATACAGAGTGCAATAACCCACCGCCACTTCACTCTTGTTGCCGGTAGTCAGCACCATCAGCCCCAGCTTGTTGGACAGCGCCATCAACAGGGTACCTCGACAGCGTGCCTGCAGGTTTTCTTCGGTGGTATCTCTGGCGGTTCCGGCAAAGGTATCCGCCAGGCCAGACATAAAACTGTCCACCATCGGTGCAATGGGGATCACTCGGTAATCAATCCCCAACAACCGGGCTTCTTCTTCGGCATCTTCTACACTCATGCTGGCGGTGTAGTGGTAAGGCAACATCACGCCGGATACACGATCAGCACCCAGAGCATCTACCGCAATGGCTGCTGACAAGGCAGAGTCGATACCGCCGGACATACCCAGCACCACGCCTTTAAAACCACTCTTGTTGACATAATCCTGCAAACCCAGCACCAGTGCGCCATATAAATAGGCTAGATCACCCGGCAAGGCCGACAACTCGCCGGGCAACAGTCTGACACCCTGCTTTTTTTCCAGTGTGCAGAGCATCTGGGCTTCCTTTAAAGCCGGAGCCTGCACCAGTACTTCACCCTTTTCACTGATAGCAAAAGAGGCGCCATCAAACACCAGATCATCCTGCCCACCCACCAGATTGCAGTACACCAACGGGCAAGTATGTGTACGGCTGTGTTGTTGTGCCAGCGCCTGACGTTCGCTGAGTTTACCCTGATGCCAGGGTGAGGCATTTAATACCAGCAGGACTTCAGCTCCTGCCGCCACGGTTTTTGCAGCCGGTTCTTGCTGCCACAGGTCTTCACAAATCAGCAGCCCCACAGCAATCTGGTTGATGGTGACTACACAGGGTGTCTGACCGGCAACAAAATAGCGTTTTTCATCAAACACCTGATCATTGGGCAAACACTGTTTGTGGTATTCCGCCAACCATTGCCCTTGATCCAGCACTCCGGCAGCATTAAACAACTGTCCATTTCGGCGGATCGGATAACCAATCACCAGAGTGATGCCGTGGATTTCTTTCTGTAGCCGTTGCAGCTGTTCTTCCACTCGTGTTTGAAGAGCTGGGCGCAGCAATAGATCCTCTGGCGGATAACCAGTCAGTGCCAGCTCTGGCACCAGCAGCAGATCGGCACTATCTTCAGCCACCAGATCATGCGCCAGCTGTAAAATTTTTGAAGTGTTGCCCGCAAGGTCACCCACTACAGGGTTGATCTGGGCAGAAACAATACGAAGGGTCGACAAGCTGAGGCTCCATCAGTCGGCAGGAAACAGAAAGCTGTTAGAATGGGCGTTATTTTGAGCAAACGCGGGTCAAATAGCAAAGATTCGCACAACAACAAAACCTTATTGCTGCACTTAATTCAAACATGGAGAAACCTGCATGAGTCTTTTAATTGTACGCTTGGTGGTTTTTGTATTGCTGTTCTGGGCTGGCTGGCGTTTATGGCAGTTCTGGTTGCAGCAGCAGAACAACCGGCTGGATCAAAACAACAGCAGGGATCAAAAGCTCGAATCCGAGGACTCAGAAACGATGATTCCCTGCGCCCAGTGTGGTGTGCACCTGCCAAAGAACAGCGCCATAGAATCAGGGCAGCATTATTTCTGCTGCCGTGAACATCAAGAGGCTTTTGATAAAGAAGACAAGGAATAAGGTGCTGGGTCGATCACTGGTGGTCGTTTTAACAGCTGGTCGACCATCACTCGTGTTGCCGCCGGCGCCAGCACCAAGCCATTACGAAAATGCCCGGCACTGACAAACAAGTTACGAAAGCCGGGTACTTCACCCATCAGCGGAATGCCATCAATACTGCCGGGGCGCAAACCTGCCCAGTGGTGTTCGATTTCATAATCCCGCAGCCGTGGCAGTAACTGGTAAGCCGTATCCCGCAAAGAGATCAGCGCGTCTTCGGTGGTGTGCTTGTCAAAACCGACATACTCCAGCGTGGAACCGGCCAGAATCCGACCATCTCGGCGCGGGATCAGATACCGCCCATCCATCAGTACCACTCGATTCACCAACCCCGGCGATGCCTTGAACAGAATCATCTGCCCACGTACCGGTTTGATGGCTGTTTTGACACCCAGATCCTGCAATAAACCACCTGTCCAGGCTCCGGCACACAGGATGGTGCGACGTGCAGAAAAAATCATCTGTTTGCCTTCCACACCCAGCACCTCACCCTCATCGTGGTAAATGCGCTTGATCTCGGTATCTTCCAGAATGCGTATATTGCTGCGCAACTTCAGTGATGCCTTGAGTGCCTGCCCCAGACGAGGATTACGAACACTGGCAACACCCGGCATCCACAGGGCTTCTTTAAAACCGGGGGCAACATCCGGTTCCTTGTCATACAAAAACGAAGCATCTACTATCTGTAAATCTCGCTGTTCACGTTTGGCCCAGTCCAGAGCATCCTGTTGATCCGGCACTCGCAAAAACAGTAAACCCTTGGCACAAAACTCGGAATCAATGCCGGTTTCTTCCAGCAGTGTGGCAGCAAGCTGCGGGTAATAATCCTGAGCATAAGCCGCCAGCGCCGTAATCTCCGGTGGATAACGCCAGGGATACAGGGGTGAAACAATGCCACCCCCTGCCCAGCTGGATTCACGTGCACACTCACCCCGCTCCACCAGTGTGACATCCGCTCCGGCATCTGCCAGCTCGCGCGCCAGCATCATGCCGATCACACCACCACCCAAAATCAGAAAATCACTCATTTTTTTCTCCACTGGGCAATTCCAGACGGGCTTTTTCAACCAGCTCCTGCGGTAAGGCACGAGTGACTGAAACACCCAGTTCATTAAATTCCGAAGCCTGTTTGATCAGATTACCCTGCCCGGTGGATAACTGCCCCATGGCTCGATCAAAGGTTTCGCGGGTTTTATCCAGCTGACCACCCAGGCTGGACATGCTTTCCAGAAACACCCGCAGCTTGTTGTAAAACTTCTCAGCACGATTAGCCAGCTCTGCAGTATGTTTACTCTGATTCTCAAAACGCCACAACTGACCCACAATACTCAGACTGGTCAGCAGGGTTGTGGGTGTTGCCACCAACACATGATTTTCAATCGCCCGTTGATAGAGTGACGCATCCTGCTTGAGTGCCAGTACATAAGCCGACTCCACCGGAATAAACAGAATCACCGCTTCCGGTGAGTTTAAACCCGGCAAACGAAAATATTCCCGATCTGCCAGCTCGTTGATACGATCTCTGACTGCGCGGGTATGTTCTGCCAGTGCCACACTGCGTTCGGCATCCGTTTCTGCGGAGGTATAGCGGGTATAGGCATTCAGTGAAGTTTTAGCATCAATGATCAGGTGTTTGTCCTGCGGCAGATAAACAATGGCATCCGGTCGCCGCCGCCCATCCTCACTCTGAAAACTCACCTCACGTTTGTAATCCACTCCGGCCCGCAGTCCGGATTGTTCCAGCACCTTCTCCAGCACCATCTCACCCCAGCAGCCCTGCTGTTTAACATCTGAACGCAAGGCTTTGGTTAACTCTTCGGCTTTTTCGGTGATGGTCAGGTTTAACTGCTGCAGGTGGATCAGCTCCTGACGCAAGGCACTGCGCTGTTTGGTTTCTTCGGTATGCAGGGCTTCCACCTTGCTGCGAAACTGCACCACATCCTGCTGCAATGGCTGTAACAGATGGCGGATATTCTCGCTGTTCAGCTCACGAAACTGCTGACCTTTTTTCTCCAGGATGTCACCGGCCAGCAACTCAAAATCCTTTTTCATCTGCTCACGCGCCGAGTTCAACAACTGCAACTGCTGCTCGTGGCTTTTCTGGCGCTCCTGCTGCAGGCTGGAAACTTCCGCATGTTCACGAATCAGTTCTCGGTGTCTTACCTGCTCAATCTGCAAATCCTGCCGCACCTGCAACAACTCTTCCTTTAACTCATTAATACGAGCTTCAGCTGCTTCAGCCAGAGTCCGTTGTGTGGCTCGCGTCACCAACCAAACCAGCAGCATACCCACCAGCAGGGCAACCAGTGCAATCACCGCATTTATTATCAGGGGTTCCAACACACCACATCTCCATCACTTCAGTAAATAACATCATAACAGGCATTTTTGTTATCCTGTGCATCTTGCAAACTATTGGAGCCTATTGGAGCGTGACCATGACCCTGAATGAGCTGCTGGAAGAACTCAACCGCCAATCTGTTGATTTTAAAAAAGTCATCGAAGTGATTGAGGCGGAATACAGCTTCACCCCAACACGTTTTATTAATGGCAGCCAGGTCAACGAAGCCAATACCAACAACGGCTCCTGCAAGATTTTTGCCTTTGGTCAGCTGCATGGATTGAGTGAACAGGCCACTCTGAATGCCTTTGGTGATTTTTACACCCAGGATGTTTTACAAAACCCCGAAGGTAGCGACCACCAGAACATTCGTAACTTCATACAAA
>NZ_JACUUA010000236.1 GCF_014859565.1 Marinospirillum sp.
TTCAAAATCCGGTTCCCGCGAGGGAGTGTCGGTTCGAGTCCGACCACTGGTACCAAATGCTTGAAATGTATAGACTTTTCTTCCGCGCTCAGATTGCCATAGCAAGTTTTCTTTCACGAAATACACTCTTCATATCCCCGTAAGCGATAGAACCCAAGCACTGGATTCCATACCATGCTCCGGTTCAACTCCGGTCTTTTTGTGCGGATTTTGTGCACATCAATATCCTGCATTACTACACTACTAACCAAGACTCTCTAATACCCAGCTCCTAACCTGAGCATCAGCTTACTGCTGAGCAGGACACCTGTTCCGGTTCAGCTCCGGTCTTTCTTTTTTTGCTGTCAGCTGTTTTCTCACTCCTGTCATGCCCTACAGTCTAGCTAGGAATCACTGAAGTAATTTTAGTACAATGGCTTGCATGGACTAATAACGTTCGTAAGAGCTGCATAATTATTTGGATCAAGCAAGAATCAGCAGGGGGCAAAGACCTGGAATGACATCTAAATCAAGCTGCTTTGTGCGAAGTAGTGCCAGTACATATATTGATCAAGAGGCTGGGTTGCAGTGGGTTGCATTTGCAATAGGTCAGTCATTACAAGATCAGGGTGGGTACTCAGGTGATGGTAAGCTTTTTTCATGGAAGCAGCTGGATACGCTTATCGAAAAGCTTAATAACGGAAAAGGTTTTGCTGGCTACCGTGACTGGAGAATACCCACAGCTGCTGAGCTACAGGCACTAATTGAAGCTGATGTAACAGGGCAGGTAGTCGCTCTTGATGACTCATTGGAGTTCTGGAGTGCAACAGATGCAGGCGACTCCAATGCATTACTGATTTCTCGAAACACACCTTCTCCTGTTGGTAAACCCCACTCATACAAAGCTGTAATTCGGCTGGTAAGGCCTAGCTCGGTTATATCTGAGGCTGTGGTTACAAAGCCAAGTCAATTAGCAAATATAACGTCGTACTCTAGAACGCTGACAGACAAACTTACAGCTAATGCTGATCATGCAATCCAGCACTCACGCGCTGCTGTTGAGGGTATAAAGGAGAAAGGTCAGGGTAGGATTAAAGAGGTCGGCCTTGATCAACATGCTGTGCAGGCAAGAGAAAAAATCTCACTGCTGAGGCTTTTCTGGACGCGGGTATTGAAAAGTGACTTCCATGTTGTGCGTGCCAGTAAGCAAGAATCAGAGACCCTTGCCTCAGCAGAGCAGCCGGTAACGAGTCCCATTGCTCAGGACTACTCTAGCTGGAGAAGATCACTGTTGATGATCTCTTTGCTCGGATTGTCCTTTGGTTTGTTGTTCAAGTTAATTGATATGTTGGTGCTATTCAGAGCTGGGGTGGTGACCTGGATCATTCACTTTCAAGGAGTGGCGCTGTTCAGCATTCAGATTGCCACTACAGTTCTATGCGTGATCGCTGCAAGGTCGTGGGCTGATCTTCCCAAATCAAGATCTTTTGCGCGTTTGGCGTGGCTGGTGCAGTTTGTACTTCCCCTGCTGATTTTCATGCTGCCGTTTAGCCTTCTTATAAATGATCAGCTGATTCTGGCACAAATTGGTCTTGCCGCTTTACTTGCTCTGGCACCGAAAATATTTGGGTTGTTTCCAGGCCTGATACGTTGCAGCTTGACCATGAAAACTTTATTGCCGGAATCTAGTGTGCCAGGGTGGTTAGGGCTTCTGATTGCTCCCTTCTATGCGTTGCTGCTTTTAGTGGTGGCAATCGTAGCGCTGCAAATGGCTGAAGTTTTCCTGGCTGTTGGCTTGGTAATGATGTCTATCGGTATGGGTGTAGTGATTCTTCGTTCACAATTGTTGTTAGAGCCTCAAGGGCAAGAAGAGGCTTCGGTTTCAGTAAAAAGAATCAAGCAGCAGCAGATGATTTTCCAGATCGTCGGTATTGCTTTAATTGGTATTTTTGCACTGAAGCACGCGGAGTTGGAGGTAGGCTGGTTATCCAATCTGATTTATTTTGCCATCACGTTCATAGCTAACGTAACCCTGCTGACAGTGGTTATGTCTGACTTCCTGTTAGCAATGATTTATAAAGCTCGGCAGCAGGCAACTTCTTTTTCCAATACAGATAAAGCTCTTGCTCTTGATGTTCGGCTCAGTGACTTGTCTGCATGTGGCCTGACAGAGCTTGAGGCTGGGGAAGCTGAATTTGCAGCCGGAATGAGGAGTAAGGGAGGGGTATTAGCCGATAAAGCTGTGTCGCATCGCAAGGCTCTGTCGGAAAAGCTCAAGAGAAACTCAGTTAGCAGCTGATTATTGGATGCTGGTGTTAATTTATTGTGGTGCAATTACCTGAAACGGAGACATGCAAGCCGTAAAGCCGAGATCCTCAAGCATACATTAAATATATGGAATGTATTCTTGGAGGAACCCTGATGAAAACTCGATTCCGCTTTACGAATGAGCGCATTCACGCGTTACCCGCTAACCCACCTGAATCCCGTAGTACAGATCTGGAGTTTTCAGATACCGATGTCGTTGGCTTAAAGTGCTTATCAGGCCGCTCCGGTCAGAAGCGCTTTCTATTGCGTTACCGAACTCTGGATGGCAAAAAAGGCAGCCTGACTCTTGGCCGCTTTCCCATACTGGATGTTCAAGCAGCCCGTAAACTGGCAAGAAAACACCTGCTGGCTATTGCTGAAGGTGAAGATCCTAAAGCCCAACGGGACGCGATGAAAGATCTGCTCACTCTGAGTGAGTTCTTCTGGCAGATCCACCTGCCTTTAACTCAGTCACGTAATCGATCTTGGGATAATGACCGGCAGCGGTTCAGGGATTTGATCGAACCCATGCTGGGCGATATTCGCTATCAAGATTTAAGTGTTGCTCAAGTTCAACAATTCCAGTTAGCCATGAAGGATGGTACTGGCTTCAAGCGAGCCTACGCTCCTGCCACCTGCAATCGTGCTCTGGCGTTATTGAAAACCATGGGTGCTCACGCTGTCCGCTTGGGTATTGTTGAAGTGAATCAGGCTGGCAAGATTCAACTGCTCAGGGAAGATAATATCCGAACCCGCTTTCTGGATCTGGATGAATCCCATAACTTGATTCAAGCTGCACGCAACCATCCCAACAAATCCATTGGCGGGTTGGTGGTGATGCTTTTGCTGACTGGCTGCAGGGTGTCAGAACTGCGTCTGGCAGAACACAAGGATCTGGACTACAAGCAACGGGTGCTGGTGATCCCACCTAAACACACCAAAAACAAGCAGGGTCGCTTGGTTTACCTGACGGATCTGGCACTGGAAATGATTCAGTCCATCCCACGTTTGGCTGACAACCCTTATATCTTTACTGGACGTAAAGCTGGACGCCCCCTGACTGATATACGCGGAACATTTCGGCAACTCCTGCTGGAATCCGGTATCACCGATGTTGAAAACATCTGTCTGCATACCCTTCGGCATACCACGGCCAGCAATATGATTTCAGCAGGTATGCCCTTGAGTGCGGTGAAAGCTCAGCTCGCTCACCAGAGCATACAAAGCTCGGAACGCTACGCAAAACTCACCCCGCGCTCCCTTCAGGAAACCAGCCAGAAAGTCTCTGAGTTATTCACGGCTCACGGCTGAACCCGTCATAAAAGTAAGACTACCCCCCATAACCCCTCTTCTCCCCAACGGAAAAGAGGGATTTTTCATTGTCGAGGATACCCAGAATGAAATGGATCAATCGCTGGCCCAAGGCATCGGACTTGGAACTGCCTGAAATGGCCTACCAGGCACTGATCAACTACTTAAGCCAACCCTTTGATGGCTGCATCCAGGCGGCGCAAACCTACTGGAAGGAATACGGGTGCATGTTGATTGTGCTGGATCGCAATCAATCACTGGATGTTTCCATGCTGGGTGATTCCATCCGGTATGCCATTCAGCAAGCACTCAGCAATCCCGAACTAAAAGAGAGCCTGCCTGCGGGTTATGAATTGAGACTCACCATTACCAGTGACGAGGGTAGTGGCCTCTATCTGCTGTTACCGCCCTCTGCCATGAAAGATCAATCCACCCACCCACAAGGCGAAAACTGATGAAAAAACAACCGGAACCCGTCACCGAGGTTGCCTTTATGACCAAGGTGAAAAGTATCCGAGGGATTAAACCCCTGATCGAAAAAGCACTGCTGCTGTATGTGCTGATCACTGATGGCAATACCCCCCGCTGGGTAAAGGCCGTTGTAATCGGTGCACTGGCCTATCTGATCAATCCAGTTGATGCCATACCGGATGCAATCCCTGTCGCAGGGTTGGCTGATGACTTGGCTGTCCTGACCGCCGCCTTGGCATCCATTAAAGAAAACATCCGTCCTCACCACCATGCCCAAGCGCAAGACATTTATCGCAATATCTGACAAGCAGGAGAACACCATGAACCAGAAAGCCAACCGCAATGATAAAAAAGCAACTGTTATTGAACAGCAAGCCACCTCTGATTCAGCAGAATCAAATGCAGATGAACTCAATCAACTCCCTGAAACAACCGCGCCGGATCAATCAGCACCTACTGAAACCCCCAATCCTGATGAAGGTTATCAACTACTGATCGAAAAAGGTGAAGCCGCCAAGATCAGTCCCAAATCCACAGGCCGCATCTTTTATCAACTGGCCGTGAAGGAGGAAGACCAGAAACTCTATTTGCGGATCGACAGCAATGAAGGTGGTGGGTTGCACTCGCGTGAATGGGTCGATCTGGAAAAGCTGGTGCAGCTGATCATGGCGCAAGGTGATAAACCCTTCACCAGCAGTCTGTTCAAGCAAGCAATTCAAGGCAAAAGCAGCAACAAC
>NZ_JACUUA010000030.1 GCF_014859565.1 Marinospirillum sp.
TGGGTTTAATCTTGTATTTTAGACCATTTCTATAACCAGCATAAAAACCTCTGCACTGCCTTTCCACGCCCCAACTGTTATAATCTCGTGATTCGACGTTATCAAAGGCAGAGCAGACCTCATGAGCGCACGTACGGCAAGTGTCAGCCGCAACACACTGGAAACAAAAATTCAGGTCAGTATCAATCTGGATGGCAGCGGACAGTTTGTCTGCAATACCGGCATCGGCTTTCTGGATCACATGCTGGAGCAGGTCTCCCGCCATGGCTTGATTGATATGGAAATCGAGCTGGACGGTGATCGGCATATTGATGACCACCACAGTGTGGAAGATCTGGGTATCACTCTGGGTCAGGCTTTTGCCAAGGCTGTGGGTGACAAAAAAGGCATGGTGCGTTACGGCCAGGCTTATGTGCCGCTGGATGAAGCCCTATCCCGTGTGGTGATCGACTTTTCCGGTCGTCCCGGCCTGTCCATGAATGTCGAGTTCACCCGTGCCAGTATTGGTGGACTGGATACCCAGCTGTTCTGGGAGTTTTTCCAGGGGTTTGTTAACCATGCCCAGGTGACCCTGCACATCGACAACCTGAAGGGTTTTAATGCCCACCATCAGGCCGAAACCATTTTTAAAGCCTTTGGTCGTGCACTGCGCATGGCGCTGGCTGCGGATGAACGCATGGCCGGTCAAATGCCATCCACCAAGGGAGTGCTGTAATGACCGCCATTAAGGACAAGGGACCGGCCAACCCTGATGTGGTGATTATCGACTACGGTATGGGCAACCTGCACTCTGCACACAAGGCACTGGAAAAAGTAGCTAACGGGCAAAAAAGTGTGGGTATCTCCTCCGACCCCCAGGTGATTCTGAATGCTGAACGCGTCATTCTTCCCGGTGTGGGTGCCATCCGTGATTGTATGGCTGAAATGCATAACACCGGGCTGGTTCCGATCATCCGTGAATGCCTGAACAACAAACCGTTTCTGGGTATTTGTGTTGGTTTTCAGGCACTGATGGAATCCAGCGAAGAAAACGGTGGTATTCCCTGCCTTGGGCATTTTGACGGACAGGTGAAGTTTTTTGGTGATGACCTGCGTGATGCTGACGGTCAGCGCCTGAAAGTCCCCCACATGGGCTGGAGCCAGGTCACCCCGCTGCTGGATCATCCACTCTGGCAAGATATACCTGCCGGTGAGCGCTTTTATTTTGTCCATAGTTATTACGTGCAAGCCCGCCAGCGTGAGCAGGTACTGGCACGTTGTGATTACGGCTCGGTGCAACTGGATGCCGCCATGACCGCCAACAATGTGGCTGCTGTGCAATTCCACCCGGAAAAAAGTGCCAATGCCGGTCTGAAGCTGCTGGAAAATTTCCTGAGCTGGAAACCCTGATTTTTTTAAATACTGGAACTCATCAACAATGCTGATTATCCCCGCAATCGACTTAAAAGACGGCCAGTGTGTACGCCTGAAACAAGGCCGCATGGAAGACTCCACCAGCTACGGTAATGATCCGGTTGAAATGGCTGCCCGCTGGGTAAAAGAAGGCTGCCGCCGCCTGCACTTGGTTGACTTAAACGGTGCTTTTGACGGCCAGCCGGTTAATGGTGAAGCTGTCACCGCCATTGCCCGCGCCAACCCCGGCCTACCAATCCAGATCGGTGGTGGTATTCGTACCGCAGCCACGATTGAGCATTACCTGCAAGCCGGTGTGCAGTGGGTCATTATTGGCACCAAGGCAGTCAAAGAACCCGAATTTGTCACCGAAATGTGCAAGCTGTTCCCTGGCCACATCATTGTGGGTCTGGATGCCAAAGATGGCCTGGTTGCCACCGATGGCTGGGCAGAAGTATCCAATATCAAGGCCACCGACCTGGCTAAACGCTTTGCTGATGATGGAGTGTCCAGCATTGTTTACACCGACATCAGCCGTGATGGCATGATGCAGGGTGTGAATCTGGAAGCTACTGTAGAATTGGCTCAACAAGGTGGCCTGCCGGTGATTGCCTCTGGTGGTGTCACTGATCTGGGTGATGTAGAACGGCTGCTTAAAGTGGCTGATCAAGGCATCATCGGAGCCATTACCGGCCGTGCCATCTATGAAGGCACCCTGAATCTGGCCGCAGCCCAGCGTATGGCGGATCAATAATATGGGACTGGCCAAACGTATTATTCCTTGTCTTGATGTTGATAAGGGTCGTGTGGTGAAGGGTGTGAATTTTGTTGGCATCCGTGATGCAGGCAACCCGGTGGAAGTTGCCAAGCGTTATAACGATCAAGGTGCCGATGAAATTACTTTTCTGGACATTACCGCCAGCCATGAAGATCGTGGTACCACGGTGGAGATGGTGGAAGAAATTGCCGGCCAGGTTTTTATCCCGCTGACTGTCGGTGGTGGCATCCGCACCTGTGAAGATATTCGCCGTATGCTGAATGCCGGTGCCGATAAGGTTTCCATCAACACCGCAGCCGTGACCAACCCGGAATTTGTGCAAGAAGCTGCCCAGCGTTTTGGCAGCCAGTGCATCGTGGTAGCGATCGATGCCAAAAAGGTATCTGCCCCTGGTGAAGTGGATCGCTGGGAGATTTTTACTCACGG
Source organism: Marinospirillum sp. (assembly GCF_014859565.1). The sequence goes on from NZ_JACUUA010000030.1 coordinate 2,597, forward strand.
CGGACGTAAAGCCACCGGCCTGGATGCAGTGCAGTGGGCGATTAAAATGGTAGAACTGGGTGCCGGTGAATTACTGCTGACCAGCATGGATCGGGATGGCACCAAAAATGGTTTTGATCTGGGTGTGACCCGTGCCATTTCTGATGCCGTTCGTGTACCTGTGATCGCTTCTGGCGGCGTGGGTAACCTGCAGCACCTGGTGGATGGTGTTAAACAAGGCCATGCGGATGCAGTACTGGCAGCCAGTATTTTCCACTTCGGCCAGCACACCGTACCGGAAGCCAAACGTTTTATGGCAGACCAAGGCATCGAAATGCGGCTTTGATATTCCAAGTCCTACGCAGTCAAAACCTGACAGTCACTCTGCCGACAGGCAGATTAACGACTGTTCGGGGAGCAGGTCACACCAGAATCCAGTACACTAACTCTAATGCACAACGAAGCAAGGCGATGCTTTATGAGTCTAAGCCACAACGACCATCTACTGGATCCTAAGATTGATTTTGTGTTCAAGAAGATCTTCACCGCCCATCCTGATGCCTTGGTGCACCTAATCAATGATTTGCGTCCGGATCTGCCAGTGATCACTCAGATCACCATCTTAAACCCTGAGATCACCGCCAAGGATCTGACCGGCAAAAACATTGTTATGGATCTACTGGCCGAAGACAGTGAGGGCGAGCAATACAACATCGAAATGCAGGTCAGAAACTACAACGATTGGAACAAGCGTGGCATCTATTACCTGGCGCAGATGCTGGCCTCACAGCTGCAAGCCGGTGAGTCTTATGCCAACCTGAAAGGTGCAGTGGGTATTCACCTGCTGGACTTTGATCTGTTCAAAGAAACGCAGCAGCAGAAACAACAAGCACTATGGCGTTTTGAAATGCGGGATGGCCTGCAACCGAAGGTCAAGCTGGGCGAGGATCTACAGCTCAATATCATTGAAATGAAAAAGGCTGATCGACTGGGTCTGGGTAGCCAAGCCATCAGGGACTGGATTACTCTATTTGAACACTGGAAAGAGGAGGACAAAATGTCTGTAATCACGAATCCAGCAGTACAACAAGTACGGGGTTACATCCGTGAACTCAGTGCCGATGAGAAAGCCCGGCAGCTGGCGGAGGCTCGAGCCAAGGCCATCCGTGATGAAGCATCCCTGATAGAGGATGCTCTGAAAAAAGGTCGCCAAGAAGGGATCAGCATTGGTGAAGTCAAAGGCGAAGCTCAAACCTTATTGAAGCTGATCAAGCTGAAATTTGGTCAGCACCCTGAGTGGGTCGAAAGCAGACTGAATGAAGCAACTAAGGATCAGTTGGATGTTTGGGTTGGGAAAATCCTGACGGCTGCCACTCTGGACGAATTGCTGACCGATTGAATCACCTCTGATCGGTGATGGTCTCACCGCTTCAAACATAATCAACGCCAAAATTTGATCTGCTGTGGAGGTCGTCTTGCCGGAGCCTGCTCTCTGGCCAAGACCAAAAGTGAGCCTTCCCCATGATGCACCACACCAAGCTGTGGTGCATCATGCAAACTCCCCTGGCCTCGGTAGCCACCCCAGGGGTTGGATCATCCTTCAGGAGTGCATTCATAGGTTAACCCTCATCAAATGTTGTTGTGCAGCGTGAAAGTGGAATTGCCGACGCTTGATGGTGGTACAGCTACGAAAAAGTTACTTGAAAGTGGGGTTGCCACCCCTAAAAAAGGAGTTGGAATTTCTAGCCGCTTTACCCGCCCATCTGCAGCTGCATCAAGAGTCAAACATAAGCGCCCTGACCTATGAAGTGAATACATGGTTACGACTCAAACGGGTATCCCCTCTTGACCAATATTTTTGAGTAGCGCTGGATTGGAGTAGGTTTCCGGGTGCTGCCACTCATCAAGCCAAAGGGGTAGTGGTGATATGAGAATGCCGGTTTCCAGCAGGACATCAAACGCAAGATCGGCCATATCCAGTTTCACAGGTAAAAAGCGTTGATGCTCACCATTTAACAATACAGCAAGATCTGCATCACTATCCGGTCTGTGTGTACCTCGGGCGCGACTGCCATACACTATGGCACCGGCAAGGTCATAACGTTTGTGAAGCAAACCCAGAAAGCGACGAACCGCTTCCATTGTTTCCTGATCAAGTGTCTTCTGGGGTGTCATCTGCAAACCCTCTGGTTGATGACCAACGCACAAGTCATTTCCCATGATAGTCTGACTCGTTACAGGGTGCCACGAATATGCAGTTTGAACTGATCCGGGTCGAGCAGGGTTTCTCGCAGTGGGCGACCGGGTTTGTATTTCATATCGTAGTTGAGGATACGGTTGACCTGTTCACGGGTGTCGTCAGAGACGTTAACCCCCAGGGTGACCGACATCACCGCACGCGGCGGGAAGGGATAAAAATACACCAGTTTGCCATTGGCCAAAGGTTTATTGCTTTTGGCTTCATCCAGTGGACGAACCAGGCGGATTTCTTCTTCCGCTGCATATTCGGCTGGTCGGTGGAACAGTGCCGGAAAGGGTTTCATCGGATGATCGGCTTGGGGGCGAGGTTGCCCATACACCACCGGGCGTAACACCTGTTTTTTACTGTTAAAACCGGGAAAACTACTGTCCAGCTCCAGTACTACACCCCGATGCTGATCCGCATAACGCTCCCACAACAAGGGATTATCCGGGCGGCTGAAAAATCGGCAAAAGGCCAGATCCTGATAACTCTGCGGGTTGGGTAATACCGTCGGTTTGCCTTGCCGCCCTTTTTTCATCTGTGCTTCAATCTTCGGGCGTTTTTTCTGCGCCTCTACCTTAAAGGTATCCCAGGTCATCAGCCCTTTTAATGATGCGGGCAAGGCTTTAAATTGCCGCTCCAGCTCCTGTTGAAACTCACCCTCACTGATTCGGATCGACTGGCGCTGAATCATGCGGGCATTGTTCTGATAAGGATCCGTCTGTTCAGCCACTGCGGTCAGGTGCAGGCGGGCATGGCGCAGTACATCCAGTTGTAATGGATTCAGGTAAAGATAAACTTTCATTCAGGCTGATTCCAGGGCATAGCATCAGGCCTCGGAGTTACTGACAAGACGGAACAACAACGCCTTGAGATAACGGGTTTCTGTTATAGCCGGATGCACCGGATGATCAGCACCCTGCCCACCGCGCCAGACCAGCTGGGCAGAGCGACCCTGTTTGCGGGCAGCAATTCGCACCAGATCCTGCAGACGATCTTCCGCCAGATGCATGGAGCAGGAGCCGGACATCAGCAGTCCATCATTGGTCAGCAGTTTCATGGCTTCACGATTCAGCCGTGAGTAGGCGTGTTCACCCGGCCCCTGATCCTTTTTGCGTTTGATAAAAGCCGGTGGATCAAGAATGATCAGATCAAAGGTTTCACCAGCCTGCTGCAGTTGCTGCAAACCTTCAAAAGCATCAGCACACAGGGTTGAAACACTGGCTTCAACACCATTCAGTCGGGCATTGTCCATCACCCCTTCCAATGCCGGTGCGGAAGAATCCAGGCACACCACCTTGGCGGCACCCGATTTTGCCAGCGGAATACCCCAGCCACCACGATAAGAAAAAACATCCAGCACCTGTTTGCCCTTGACCAGTGGCATCAGTGCGGCACGATTGGGGCGATGATCATAAAACCAGCCGGTTTTCTGTCCATCCAGTATTGGCACTTCAAAAGAGCAGGCGTTTTCTTCCGCCAGCACCTGATCCGGCAGTTCACCCCAGGCCAGTGCGACATAACTCTCCAGACCTTCCTGCTGACGTGCTGAGGCATCATTACGCCACACCACCGCAACAGGTTGCAGGACTTCACGCAGCGCCAGCAACACTTCGTCTTTTAATACATCCATCCCGGCGGTATTCAACTGCACGGCCAGCACCTCACCAAAACGATCCACTATCAGACCGGGCAGTAGGTCACTTTCGCCATACACCAGTCGGTAAAAGGGACGATCATAAAAGGTTTCGCGCAGTGCCAGCGCCTGACGGATACGGGATTTCAGCAGTTCAACATCCAGTTGCTGATCGGGTTTTTCACTGATCATCCGGGCGCAAATGAGGTTATTGGGATGAACATAAGCCACACCCAATGACTGACCATTAGCGTTTTCGATCCCGCACTGTTGTCCCGGTTGCAGACCTTTCAGCGGTGTTGCTGCGGTATCCACTTCATTCGAGTAGATCCACAGGTGACCAGCCTTGATACGTCGGTCAGCATTTTTATTCAGGCGCAGTCGGGCAAGGGTCATGTATGTTCCAGGTTACTTGGCTTAAAGGGTTTCCAGAAAAGCTTGATAAGTGGGCGCATCCATCAGGTTCTCCCACTCTTCCTGCAGCTCTGCAGGGTCACACTCCAGTACAAAAATCCAGGTTTGCAGTGGTTGTTCATTAAGCGCTTCCGGGGTGTATTCCAGCGCGGTATTGGATTCCAGCAAACGACCCGATACCGGTGCCTGAATTTCCGAGGCTGTTTTGACGGATTCAATACCACTGATCACATCACCGGCATTCACCAGCTTGCCCGGCTCCGGCAGCTCAACATAAACAATATCACCCAGTGCTTCCTGTGCATGGTGGCTGATGCCAACACGAACACGGTTATCACCTTCCCGCTGTGCCCATTGGTGAGTGGCACAAAAACGCTGCTGCTGACTCATCAGAATCCCAACCTTTTAGTCGTCTTTCAGTTTTAATTGGTGCTGGCTCATATCCTGATAATCCGTGACCTTGCGCTGCAGTAGTGCAGCAAGTTGATCGGCTGTTGAGCCATCTTCTATCCTTGCAGCCGGCAACCACATAGGACCTGGGTACACCAGAAAACCATCACGGGTACGGATGACTTTTTTAATTTGCGACCACTCCAGTGACTGAGCGGGACGATCCGTTACCTGAATCCCCAGTCCCTCCTCTTTGGCATCAAACACCAGGTTCAGGCCTTCCATTCCCGAGCGCTTAAAGGCACGGGAAAACATACGAATCATAATGCTGCCACGCAGGGCATACCAGCATAAACCTACGGCAATCAATACCAGATCCCAGATGGAGAACTCAAAACCACGATGATAGAGATTGTTCAGCAGCAATCCCAGCAGGGTGAAAATAACCAGCGCCATGGTCAACTGGCTGCGAATACGTTGAGGCCCTAGCTCATAGTCATAAAGAGCAAGGCGGATAAACTGTGGCTCTGTCCAGAGATATTCAACTTTCATGCATGATTCCTGTCATTGTTGTTGTTCAATGTGTGCTTAAAATTTTGTTCATCACAAGCCTGGGAAAGGCACTTTGTTGATTGCCACCCAGGCGGTGTAAGCCAGCAGCACTGCAGCCAGTACCAGACCCACAAAACTGTGACGGCGAATGGCCAAAGCGGTGACTACCATGTAACCAATCAGGCCGATGAACTTGGCACTGATCCAGGCACTGTTATAAAAAGGCCACTGGGACAAGTGATAACACAGACCCAGAGCCGACAGGAGTACCAGCAGATCAACGCAGTGATGGGTCACACGGACTGCCGACTTGCTGATCCACTGCATCCCCACCAGCAGTCCACCGGCACGAACAATAAAGAGAACCGCCGTGATTGCCACCATCATCAGATGCAGGTGCTTGAATGCTGTGTAAGTCATTTGAATAGCCTATTGTTTTGTTCAGGAATTAAGCTATCTTACCAGAAGGCAGCTGCCTTCGGCATCAGCGCTGGCACTCGTCGCAGTAGACACTACTACGCTGTCCCAAACGCACCTCTTTTAATGTGTTACCGCAGACGCGGCAAGGCTGCCCGGCACGGCCATACACATCCAGTTGCTGAGCAAAATAACCCGGCTTGCCATCACCACCCACAAAATCCCTGAGTGTGGTGCCGCCCTGTTCAATCGCAGCGGCCAGTACTGCACGAATAATCTGCGCCAGCGCTTGGTAACGCGCCAGGCTCACCTCTCCAGCCGGTCGGCGCGGATCAATACCGGCACGAAACAGTGATTCATTGGCATAAATATTACCCACTCCAACCACTCGGGCATTATCCATGATAAACAGCTTGATCGGCATTTTTCGACCACGGGACTGCTCAAACAATGCCTCTGCCGTAAAAGCATCACTCAGTGGCTCCGGCCCCAGCTTTTGCAACAGGGGATGCAACATCGCATCCTGCTGATACTCCAGCAGTGCACCAAAACGGCGTGGATCATGATAACGCAAACACAAGGGTGGACTTGTATCACCAGCCAACTCACCCACCTGCAACTCGATATGATCGTGTTTTTTCCAAGCCTCTTCAGCACTGACCAGCCGCAGACTGCCGGACATACCCAAATGCCATATCAGACCACCATCCGGCTGTTCTGCTTGCGGTTGGCATAAAGGCATCAACAGGTATTTGGCACGGCGCTGCAAGGGTGCAATACGCAGACCTTCCACTCGTTTTGACAAGTCAGTCGGAACCAGCCAGCGCAATCGGTGCTGGCGTATTTCCAACTGGGTTACACTACGCCCCTCTAACCAAGGCGCAATGCCACGCCGCGTGGTTTCAACCTCAGGCAATTCAGGCATCAATCTACTCCTGCAAGCATAAAAAAACCCGGGCCACCTGCGCAGTCCGGGTTTTTTAACAAGCCAGCCAATCAATTACTTGATTTTGGCTTCCTTGTAGGCAACAACCTTGCGAACAACCGGATCATACTTGTTGCGTTCCAGTTTTTCAGGGGTGTTACGCTTGTTTTTCATCGTGGTGTAAAAGTGACCTGTTCCGGCACTTGAAACCAGCTTGATTTTCTCACGCATGTGTTCTGCTCCAGTGGGTGCTTAAGTCAGCTGCTTAAACTTTATCGCCGCGCTTTTGAATATCAACCAGAACCTGCTCGATACCCAGCTTGTCGATGATGCGCAGACCCTTAGTGGAAACGCGCAGTTTTACAAAACGCTTCTGTGACTCAACCCAGAAACGGTGAACGTGCAGATTAGGCAGGAAACGACGACGCGTTTTACGCTGCGAGTGGGAAACATTGTTCCCGGCTAACGGCTTTTTACCGGTAACCTGGCAAACCATGGACATTATATGCCTCCAGTCAATCTAAGGGCGCAGGTGATGAAAAATTAAGGGCGCCTTTATACCAGAAAGGCAGCCTGCAGGCAAGCCGACACACCATCCGGGTGAAAAAGCTGCGGCATTATAGCAGACCTCTGGCAGCAAAAGACACAGGTTCGCCATCGCCAATGATCAAATGATCCAAAACCCGCACTTCCACACTGGCCAGCGCTTCTTTTAAGCGTCGGGTAATCAGCTCGTCCGCCTGGCTTGGCTCACTGATGCCTGATGGATGATTGTGTGCAAAAATTACTGCCGCAGCATTGTGTGCCAGCACCAGTTTGACTACTTCGCGGGGATAAACAGAAGCACCATCCAGGGTGCCCCGAAACAGCGTCTCAAAATGCAGCACACGATGCTGGTTATCCAGCAGCAACAAGGCAAACACTTCATGCGGTAAATCCCTGAGCTGCAACTTTAGGTAACGACCGGCAGCCTCTGGGCTGGTCAGGCCTTCACCGCGTTTTAGTTCAGCCTCCAGATGCCGATGCGCCATTTCCAGCACCGCTTGCAGCTGGGCAAATTTGGCTGAACCCAAGCCCAAATGACTGCAAAAGCTTTGTTGATCCGCCAGTAATAAAGGACGCAAACCACCAAACTCTTGCAATAAATGACGCGCCAGATCCACGGCACTCTTACCCGTAACACCGGTACGCAAAAAAATTGCCAGCAGTTCCGCATCTGAAAGTGCTGCCGCTCCTCGCTGCAGCAGTTTTTCTCTCGGGCGCTCATCTGCTGGCCAGTGATTAATTCCCATCAGAAACCTCCCTGTTATTTTGATCAGTCCCATTTCTCAGTTAAATGGGAAACATGGTAAGGTTAGCGCCCTTTTTTGATAAAACGAATTGATCCATGACAGGTCTTGTTAACAAACACCTGCTGCTGGGTATTAGCGGCGGCATTGCTGCGTATAAAAGTGCTTTTCTGGCGCGTCTGCTGGTCAAAGCCGGTGCTGAAGTTCGGGTGGTGATGACTCAAGGCGCTCAGGCCTTCATTCAACCGCTGACTTTTCAGGCGCTGACCGGCCATCCAGTACACACCCAGCTGCTGGATGCTGATGCCGAGGCAGGCATGGGGCATATTGAGCTGGCACGCTGGGCGGATATGATTCTGATCGCTCCCTGCAGTGCCAGTCTGATGGCAAGACTTGCCGCCGGTATGGCGGATGACCTGCTGACTACCCTGTGTCTGGCAACACCGGCTCCAGTCCATTTGGCACCCGCTATGAATCAGGGCATGTGGCAACATCCCGCCACCTGCCGTAATGCTGAACAATTACAGCAGCTGGGTTACACCCTGATCCCTCCGGCTGTGGGTGAACAGGCCTGTGGTGATCTGGGGCCAGGACGAATGCCAGAACCGGAAGAGCTGCTGCAGTGGCTGCAACAGCATTTCACGCCAGCAGAGCAGCCTGCATCGGGCTTGCGTATCACCATCACCGCTGGCCCCACCCAGGAGCCGCTTGATCCGGTGCGTTTTTTATCCAACCACAGCTCCGGCAAGATGGGTTATGCGTTGGCTGAAGCCGCCGCCAAGCTGGGTGCCAAGGTGCAACTCATCTCCGGGCCAGTTCAGCTTGCCGTACCCAAAGGCGTGGAGTGCACCCAGGTGTTGACCGCAACCCAGATGCAATTAGCCTGTGAAAACCTGCGTGAACAAACGGATATTTTTATCGCCTGTGCTGCCGTGGCCGATTACCGTGCCGAGCAGATCGAAGAGCAAAAAATCAAAAAGCAGGCTGATCAAGACACCCTGACCCTGAAGCTGGTCAAAAACCCGGATATTCTTGCGCAAATGGCTCAGGGTTATCCTCGCCCCTTCTGTGTTGGTTTTGCCGCTGAAACCCAACAGGTGGAAAGCTACGCCCGCGACAAAATTCTACGCAAGAATCTGGATGCCATTGTTGCCAACGATGTCAGTGATTCCAGCATAGGTTTTGGCAGTGATCACAACCGGGTGACCTTATTACTGCGGCGTAATGAACAAATCCAGGCTCTGGTACTACCGGAAAACTCCAAACAAGCACTGGCTCAACAACTGCTGCTTGAGCTGCTGCATTTTTATAAGGAACAGAAACAACCATGAATCACCCCAAAGTTGCGGTAAAAATCCTTGATCAACGGCTGGGCAACAGCCTGCCGTTACCGACCTACGCCACTGAAGGCTCTGCCGGTATGGATTTACGCGCCCTGCTGGATGAAGCACTGGTGATCAATCCCGGCGAAACCCATCTGGTGCGTACCGGACTGGCGATTCATCTGGCCGATCCTGGGCTGGCCGGAATGATTCTGCCGCGCTCCGGCCTGGGTCATAAACACGGCATTATCCTCGGCAACACCGTCGGCCTGATTGACTCGGATTATCAGGGTGAGCTGATGATTTCGGTCTGGAACCGGGGGCAGACTTCTTTCACGCTGGAACCGGGTGAGCGCTTGGCTCAGTATGTGGTGGTGCCGGTAGTGCAGGTGCAACTGGAGGTGGTCGACAATTTTGATGCCAGCCAACGCGGCGAAGGCGGGTTCGGCAGTTCTGGTCGTCATTGATTGCTAAACCCTGAACAACACCCGTGCAGTGAATCACTATTAATTCTTGGAGATACCCATGACAGACGTACCAGCTTCCATTTTTCGTGCTTATGATATTCGTGGCATTGTTGGCAAAACCCTGACCCCAGAGATCGTGCGCCTGATTGGCCTGGCACTGGGTTCTGAAGCTGCCGCACGCGGTGAAACCACACTGGTGGTGGCGCGTGACGGACGTATTTCCGGTCCGGAAATGATTGCCGCACTGAAACAAGGCATTACTGAAACGGGTCGTGATGTCATCGACATCGGCATGGTGCCCACCCCCACCCTTTATTACGCAGCCATGAAAATCGAAGGCACCCATTCCGGCATTATGGTGACTGGCAGCCACAACCCACCGGATTACAACGGTTTTAAATGTGTGCTGGCTGGTGAAACCCTCTCCGGTGCGGCCATCACCGATCTTTACCGCCGCATTTGTGAGTCCGACTTTAAATACGGCACAGGTTTTGAGAAGGATGCGGATGTACGGGATGACTATATCAATGCCATTCTGGAATCTGTGCAGTTAAAACGCCCACTCAAAGTCGTGGTGGATACCGGTAATGGTGTCGCTGGTGAACTGGCTCCGCGTCTGATGCAGGAACTGGGTTGTGAAGTGATTCCGCTGTTTACCGAAATTGACGGCACCTTCCCCAACCACCACCCTGATCCCGGCAAGCCGGAAAACCTCAAGGATCTGATTGCCAGTGTGCAGGCCAACGAAGCCGATCTGGGGCTGGGTTTTGATGGTGACGGCGACCGAGTCGGTGTGATTACACCCTCCGGCACCCTGATTTTCCCGGATCACCTGATGATGGCTTTTGCTGAAGACCTGTTAAGCCGTAACCCCGGCGCAAAAATTATTTATGACGTGAAATGCACCGGCAACCTCGGCAAAGTGATTGCTGCAGCTGGTGGACAGCCGGAAATGTGGCAAACCGGACACTCCCTGATCAAAGCACGCATGAAAGAAACCGGAGCACTGCTGGCCGGTGAAATGAGCGGCCATATTTTCTTCAAGGAACGCTGGTTAGGTTTTGATGATGGCCTTTATGCAGCAGCAAGATTACTGGAAATCCTCTCGGCACAAGAGCAGAATGCAGATGCCTTTTTCAGCCGTTATCCGCAGGATCTGAGCACCCCGGAAATCAACATCACCGTTACCGATGAAAACAAATTTGCGCTGGTGAAAAAGCTGGCCGACGAAGGACAATTTGGTGACGGACAAAAAACCACTCTGGATGGCATCCGGGTGGATTATGAAGATGGCTGGGGACTCTGCCGCGCCTCCAATACCACACCGGTACTGGTACTGCGATTTGAAGGCAAAACACCGGCTGCACTGGAGCGCATCAGCAACACCTTCCGCGAAGCTTTGTTGCAGATTGCACCCGAACTCAGCGTCCCGTTCTGAACATTTTTGACTGACCTCTTACTTGACGAGTACACAGCATGACAAACACTTCATCAGCCAGCAGCCCCCAGACCACCGTCAAAGTACTTTCTGAGGCACTGCCTTATATCCAGAAATTTTCCGGCAAAACCCTGGTCATCAAATACGGCGGCAATGCCATGACCGAAGATGACCTGATTGACTCCTTCTGCCGTGACATCGTGTTGTTAAAAGAAGTAGGCATCAATCCAGTGGTGGTACACGGTGGCGGCCCACAAATCGGTGATCTGCTGAAACGCCTGAATATTGAATCACGCTTTGTGAATGGCATGCGGGTGACCGACAGCGAAACCATGGACGTGGTGCAGATGGTGCTCGGTGGTCTGGTCAACAAAGAAATTGTCACCCAGATCAATCTGGCCGGGGGTAAAGCCATCGGTCTGACCGGCAAAGATGGTCAGTTGATCAAGGCCAAAAAGCTCAAGGTCAGCCACCAGTCCCCGGAAATGACCGCACCGGAAATCATCGATATCGGCCATGTCGGTGAAGTGGAATCCGTGGATATTGAACTGATTGAAATGCTGGCCAACCGGGATTTTATTCCGGTGATTGCACCAATTGGTGTGGATGACAAGGGCGCGTCTTATAACATCAATGCGGATTTGGTGGCCGGTAAAGTGGCCGAGGCATTAAAAGCCGAGAAACTGATTCTGTTGACCAATGTTGCAGGCCTGCAGGACAAACAAGGCAAGGTACTGACCGGCCTGACCACCCAACAAGTGGATGAATTGATAGCCGACGGTACCATTTACGGTGGCATGTTGCCCAAGATCAACTGCGCACTGGAATCCGTCAAGGGTGGTGTACGGACTGCACATATCATTGATGGCCGAGTTGCCCACGCCACACTGCTGGAGATTTTCACCAACGCTGGTGTTGGCACCCTGATCACTAATCAAACCAGTAACTGAGAACAACAACAGGCAGGTTAAAGTGCAAAAACAGCAGCCAGTGAAGCGCAAGCGTAAAGCACAGCGCAAGGATGAAATACTGCAGGCTCTGGCACACATGCTGGAGAACCAGCAGCAGGGACGCATCACCACCGCCACCCTGGCCCGTGAGGTCGGGGTGTCGGAAGCCGCCCTGTACCGACACTTCCCCAGCAAAGCCAGCATGTATGAAGGGCTGATCGAGTTTATCGAAGAAAGCCTGTTCACCCGCATCAACCTGATTCTGAAAGAACAGACCGGCACCCTGTTGCGTTGTGAGCACCTGCTCACTTTGATCCTGGCCTTTGCTGAACAGAACCCTGGCCTGTGCCGTATCCTGACCGGTGATGCCCTGGTCGGTGAAGATGAAGACCTGCGTAACCGCATCACCCGCCTGTTTGATCGGATAGAAACCCAGGTTCGGCAAGTGCTACGAGAGACTGAAATCCGCGAAGGTCGCAAGGTGGCATTACCCACCACCGCCGCAGCCAGTATGCTGCTGGCCATAGTGGAAGGCCGCATTGTGCAGTTTGTACGCAGCGGCTTTAAACGCACCCCAACACACGAATGGCCGATTCAGTGGACTCATCTGGCAGAAGGGCTGGTGGTTTGAAAAACACCTGAAAAAAAGCCCCCAAAAATGGGGGCAAATGACAAACTAACGCTAATAAACCGGATGGTCTGTTGACCTAGGCTTAATCCGCGCCGGGAACACCGCGCTTGTGATAAAGCGCATAATACAGCAGCGGAATGACCACCAGTGTTAGCAGGGTGGATACCAGCAGGCCGAATATCAGTGAGATGGCCAGTCCGTTAAAGATTGGGTCATCAATGATAAAGAACCCACCCACCATGGCTGCTAATGCCGTCAGGATAATGGGCTGAGCACGCACTGCGCTGGCCTGGATCACGGCATCTTCCCAGTTATGGCCTTCTGCCAGTTGCTGGTTGATAAAGTCCACCAGCAGGATGGAGTTGCGCACAATAATACCGGCCAGAGCAATCATGCCAATCATACTGGTGGCAGTGAACTGTGAACCCAACAGTGCATGACCGGGCATTATGCCAATCATGGTCAGTGGAATCGGAGCCATGATCACCAGCGGCACCAGATAGGACTTGAACTGCGCTACGACCAGCATGTAAATCAGAATCATACCTACGGCGTAAGCAATACCCATGTCGCGAAAGGTTTCATAGGTGATCTGCCATTCACCATCCCACTTGATGGCAGCCGTGGCCGGCCAAACTGGCTGGCTGATGAAATACTGCTCCGGTGCTCCCTCTTCATCACTCAGTGTGAATACTGCATCAAACATACCGTAAAGCGGGGAGTCCAGTTTACCGGCCATATCAGCCATCACATAAGTCACCGGCAACAGGTCTTTGTGGTAAATCGCACCCTGCCAGTCAGCAGGTGTCACGCTGGCAAACTCGGACAGGCTGACCAGCTGACCCTGACGGTTACGCACACTCAGCGACAGCAGTTGTGATGCTTGAGCTTTATCACCCTCAGACAACTGCAATCGAATCGGCAGTGGATATTTCATCTGCTCATCATGCAGGTAACCCAGTTCCACCTGACCCAGCGCGATGGTCAGTGCTTCCACCACCTGTCCCTGAGCCACACCCAGACGCGCAGCACGATCGCGATCCACTTCAATCAGCCAGCGACTGGCCGGAGCTTCCAGAGTGCTATCCACATCCACCAGCCCATCGGTATTTTTTAGCAGCGCTACAACCCTTCGAGCCATCTCGGCACGTACTTCAGGATCCGAGCCATAAACCTCTGCCACCACCGGAGCCAGCACTGGCGGGCCGGGTGGAACTTCGACAATCTTCACATTGGCATTAAAACGCTCACCAATGGCCTGCAGCGGTTCACGCACCGACAGAGCAATATCGTGGGAAGCACGATCACGGTCACGTCGATCCACCAGATTCACCTGCAAGTCACCCATATGAGGTTCGGCACGCAGGTAATACTGACGCACCAGGCCATTAAAGTTGATGGGTGCAGCTGTTCCGGCATAAGCCTGCCAGCTCATGACTTCCGGCACTGTTTCCAGATGTTCACCCAGCGCCAGCAGTACTCTCTGGGTCTGCTCAACGGGTGTTCCTTCCGGCATATCCACAATCACCTGAAATTCGGACTTGTTATCAAAGGGCAGCATTTTCATCACCACCGCCTGAAACACAGGCAACATGGCGGCCAGCAGAGTCAAAGCCACCACGACACCACCCAGTATCCAGCGACGTTTGCGGCTGTCACCCAGGAAAGGACGTATCAGTTTTTCGAACAGGCGCAGCATTTTGCCGGAAGCCTGTTCTGCACCAGCTTCATGCCCTTGCGCATCACCATGATGCTCATGCTTCATCAGTTTGACGGCCAGCCAGGGGGTAACTACAAAAGCAATAACCAGGGAGATCAACATACCGGCAGAAGCATTGATCGGAATCGGGCTCATGTAAGGCCCCATCAGGCCGGATACAAAAGCCATCGGCAACAATGCTGCAATCACGGTGAAGGTCGCCAGAATGGTCGGGCCACCCACTTCATCCACTGCTTTTGGAATGGCATCCACCAGTGATTTGGCACCCAGCTGTAAATGCCGGTGGATGTTTTCCACCACCACTATGGCGTCATCCACCAATATGCCGATGGAGAAAATCAGTGCAAAAAGGGATACACGGTTGAGGGTAAAACCCCACGTCCAGGAGAAGAAAAGTGTAATGACCAGGGTGATCACCACCGCAATACCCACAATCAGCGCCTGCCGCCAGCCCAGTGCAGCCATCACCAGCACCACCACCGAGCCGGTGGCGAAGAGTAATTTGGTGATCAGGGTGTTGGATTTATCCGCCGCGGTGTAACCATAATCACGGGTTACCAGCACTTCAACCCCTTCGGGGATCACACGATCCTGCAGCAGCTCTATCCGGTCAGTGATGGCACGGGTAATGTCGATGGCGTTCTGCCCCGGCTGTTTGGCAATGGCTAAGGTCACCGCCTGAGACAGGGTTCCTGCTGGACGCTCACCAGCCGGACCAAAACCGGTCATCACACTCTGCGAAGGCACCTTGCCGCCGCGGCTGACTTCGGCCACATCCTCCAGAAACACTGCGGCACCCTGATGTAATCCCACCACCAGACGACGCACTTCAGCCACATCCGCCAGCAGGGTTCCGGCTTGCACCGGAAGTGCCACACCATCCTGCACTACCCAGGCTTCCTGCGAGGTGGCATTGGCCGCTTGCACCGCCTGCTGAATATCATTCAGTGCCAGGTTGTAACCGCGCAGGCGTGCCGGATCAAAAATCACTTGTACTTCGTCACGTACACTGCCCAAAGTGTAGATATCACGAGTTCCGGGTACGCGCTTCAATTCAGTTTCGAGTGAATGTGCCACGCGGGTCAGGTCTTCCGCAGTGATCTCAGGCGAATCACTGAACAGGGTCAAAGCCATGATAGGGACATCATCAATGCCCTTGGCTTTGATCAAGGGTGGCAGGGTGCCGAGATTCTGAGGCAGCCAGTCCTGATTGGCGTACACCTGATTATAAAGATTAACCAGAGCCTTCTGACGTGGCACACCCACAGCAAACTGCACGGTGACCACCGCCATACCATGACGCGACACCGAATACACATGCTCCACACCGGCCATTTCACTCATCACTTGTTCGGCAGGTGTAGCAATCAGCTGTTCCACCTCAACCGGGCTGGCACCCGGAAAGGCAATAAAAACATCCGCCATGGTGACATCGATCTGCGGCTCTTCTTCTTTGGGTGTGACCGCCACAGCAAACAGACCCATCAACAAACCAGCCAGCGCCAGCAGGGGTGTCAGACGGGATGTCTGAAAGGCTGCCGCAATACGACCGGAAATACCCAGCTTGTTTTCAGTCATTGGATACCTCCATCACCGCCAGCGCCTCAGCCGGGCTAAGCACCAGTATTTCACCCTCACCGATACCAGACAGGATCTCCAGACGATCTCCTTCACGACTGCCAACTCTTACCTGACGCAGGCGTGGCTGTTCTTGTGCATCCAACACATAAACCGCTCTTAATTCACCCCGTTGCACCAGCGATTGAGCAGGAATCCAGAGAGCTGAACGCTCTGCCACCGGCAGGCTAACCTTGACCAGCATTCCGGGGAACAGATCCCCTTCCGGGTTTTTCAGATTCATGCGTACCCGAAAAGTATGGGTGGCCGGGTCTGCATAGGGATAAAAAGTCATGCTGTCGGTTTCCAGCACCCGTCCGGTATCCAGCATCACCCTGGCTTCACGTTTTTCACGGGCAGAGGCGGTGTAACGCTGAGGTAAAGCCACCACCACACGTAACTCTTCCAGTGACAGACCGGAAAACAAGGCTTGCCCCGGACTCACCGAAGCGCCTTCTTCCACATGGCGCTGTGTAACTATGCCACCATAAGGAGCCACCACACGGGTGTAAGCCAGCTGCTGACGTGCTTCAGTCACTGCGGCTTGAGCACGGTTCATACGAGCCTCAGCACCACTCAGCTGATTACGAGCCTGATCCAGCTGAGCACGGGATGCCAGTTCACGCTGATAAATACCTTCAATACGAGCAAAGTTCTGACGAGCATCATCCAGACCTGCCTGAGCTTCGCGCAAACCGGCCTCCGCCTGCTTCAGGCGAGCCTGCTGCTCGGTGTCATTCAACTCAACAATCACCTGTCCGGGTGCCACTGCATCTTCTACATCAAAGTGGACACGGCGCACCTGACCACTGGTCTGAGCCGATACGGTGGCCTGGCGCACAGCTTCAATCACACCATCCAGCTGGATGCTTTCGATCAGCGGAGCACGTTGCACCGTTTGTGTTTCCAGTGCCTGCACTTGCAGTGAAAAGCCTGTCAGTGCAACCACTGCCAGACCCAGCCAAGAGTTTTTCATCCTCGTTTCTCCAGTAACAGAAATCATTGGGTACAGAAAATCCGGTAGAGGCTGGTGACCAGCGCCTGAGCACGATCATCAGCAACCCGGTAATAAATCTGCTGGCCTGCTCGCCGCCCTTCAATCAGACCCTGACGACGCAAAACACCCAGCTGCTGGGACAAACTGGGCTGATGGATATCCAGACGTGCCTCCAGCTCACCGACATTCAACTCTTCCTGACACAGCTGACACAGCAGCAACAGCCGGGAAGGATGTGCACAGGCCTGCAACAACTCGGATGCCGAGCGAACCTGACACTGCATTTTTTCAATATCCACCATACTCTTTCACCCCAGAGTCAACACAGGGTTAGTTTATAATATACTAATTAATATATTGTCAATATACACTTGCCATCCGGTATAGAATTCAGCCCCCAAGACCACGCCGGTAACTGCCCGGTGTACTCCCTGTCCAGTGGCGAAAGGCACGGTTAAAACTGGCGAGATCCTCAAAACCCAACTGTCCACTCAGGGTGGCCAGCACGCCAGTGATACCACCGAGCTGTTTTTTGACGCCATGATGCTACCGGAAACGACCCTGCTGGGTCGGAATGCCCATCAGGCTCTGCTTGTCGATTCCGGCCGCACCCTTGCTGCGTTTGACCTGCTGTAGGCTTGGTATAAACAGCGCATTGCTGATTTTTCAGAATAAGGCTTCTGGAGCCGGAATCAATGAAGGCCGGGACGTATCAGAATCACGCCCAGCATCCAGACTTTCATCCCGCCCGGTACTACTACTCAGCTCTTCCGGCACCCGTTCCTGATAAAAAATCTCGAACATGGCATCCTGCTGACCCGGTCTTGCACGCAAGCCCGTATCAGGATCAATACGCACGGTCACCAGTCCTTCTGGACGATCCAGCACCCGCTCCGGCTGGTTCTGCAGCGCCACCTTCATAAAGTTGATCCACATAGGTAAGGCAAGATTGGCACCGTATTCACCAGTGCTGGCCGGCTGATCAAAACCTGCCCAGACACTGGCTACAGTATCCCGGTTAAAACCGGAGAACCAAGCATCATGTAACTCATTGGTAGTACCGGTTTTACCACGGATATCACTGCGATCCAGCGCCTGAGCACGTCTGCCAGTACCATCATCAATAACATCTCGTAGGATCGAGTGCATTGAGTAGACAGCGCGCGGATCCACCAGACGCTTGGCAAGGGGATAATCCACACCGGACAAAGCCATGTTCTCCTGATCTTCAGGACAGCCGCGACAAACACGTGGCTTGATGGCCTGATATATTAACTCACCATCACCGTCCTCAATGCGTGTTACCAGATAAGGCTCAACCCGGTAACCACCATTGGCCAGCATGGCGTAAGCCTGGGTCATTTCCAGCGGGGTTACGTTGGCACTACCCAGCGAAAGAGATAAATCTCGCGGCATACGTGCACGATCAAAACCAAAACGACTGACATATTCTATGGCGCGACCGAGTCCAACATAATTCAACACACGTATGGATATTAGGTTGCGTGACTTATAAAGCCCTTCTCGCAAACGTGTTGGGCCATAAAAAGTACCACTGGAGTTCTGCGGGCGCCACACGTCTTCTAACTGCTGATCTTCAAAAACCACCGGGGCGTCATTAATGATGGTGGCTGGTGTGTAGCCTCGCTCCAGCGCCGCCATATAAATAAAAGGCTTAAATACTGAACCGGCCTGACGCAGCGCCTGCTCGGCACGGTTAAAACGGCTCTGATTATAATCAAAGCCACCCACCATTGCGGTGATCTCACCTGTTTCCGTTTTCATCGCTACAAGTGCAGCTTCCAACCCTGGCAGTTGTGCCAGCATCCAGGGTGTATCTGCAGAGTCTTCATAACGTCTCAGGCGTACCAGATCACCCCGAGCCACCAACCGATGACCCGGCAGGGCATTACGATCTTTCCAGAAGGGTGAGTGATAACGACCAGCCCAGGCCCAGGCTTCCGGAGTCAGCTCAACCAGACCACCACCACGTCGCAGCAACAGCAAGCGTTCTGCTTCTGACTCCACGACTATGGCCGGTTGCAAACCACCATAAACGGGTGTTTGATCCAACACCCGCAACCAATAACTGACATCCATAGCCAACCGATCTTTCAGACCTTCCGCACGAGGATCAACTAAAGCCTGTTGTACCTGCTCCAGACCTGATTCACTGGCCTGGATTTCAGCCAGCGCATCAGCCTCCAACTCCTGCATTTGCTCAACCAGCGGGATACCTTGTACTTCTGCGCCCCGCCAGCCGCGACGCTGATCATAATTCAGCAATCCCTGATTGATGGCTAAATTAGCAGCTAGCTGCTGTTCGGAATGGATTGAAGTGTAGACTTTCAGCCCGCGGGTATAAGCCTGATCACCGAATTGCTCCAGCGCAAAAAGCCGCGCTGACTCAGCAACATAGGGTGCATCAATATCGCGTTCGGGTGGATGAAAGCGTGCACTCACAGGTGCACGAATGGCGCCTTCATAACTCATATCATCCAGCTGCCCCAGATTGTACATACGGGACAGAATCCAGTTACGCCGGATCAGTGCACGACGAGGATTGGTCAGGGGGTTATAAGCAGAAGGAGCCTTGGGCAAACCGGCAATCATGGCAATCTGCGACAGGTTAAGCTCATGCAGCGGTTTGCCATAATAGACCTCAGACGCAGCAACGATGCCATAAGCCCGGTGCCCCAGATAAATCTTGTTAACATACAGCTCTAATATCTGCTGTTTAGTGAGCAACTGCTCCATCCGCAAGGATAAGAGTATTTCACGGATTTTTCGGGCGAAGGTTCGATCACGTGTCAGCAGATAATTACGTGCCACCTGCATGGTGATAGTGGAGCCACCGGACTGTATCTGACCGGAGTCCAGTAACTGCACTGTAGCACGGGCCAAACCACGAACATCAACGCCGGGATGGTCATAAAAACTGGCGTCCTCAGCAGCCAGCAAGGCATCAATATAACGACGGGGAATGTCTTCATAGTTGATCCGGGTACGGCGGTGCTCACCAAACTCAGCAATCAGCCGACTATCTGCTGTATAAATACGCATAGGCATTTCCAGCTGCTCACTCAACAGCAGCTCCACATCCTGCAACTGGGCAACCTCATCATGCAAACCGGGCCAGAAATACAGCATTACCGCCATCGCCCACACTCCACCAATCCCTGCAGCTGCCAGCACCAGCCAGATGAGGTATTTAAACGTACTAAGCAGAAGTTTCATTGTTTACCTAAATTCCCGGTTTCAACCCTAGTCAACCCAAATCGGCGTACCAGACATATAGAAAATGACTTGTGACAAATTCAAATCACATATCTTAGCCGTAATCTTGCCTGCTTTCAGGAGATATGACACTCTTCGACTCATCTGAACACTTATAGTCAACAATTGTTTGCAACTCTCATTACAGTCTGATACAAAAGACAACGAAACCATTTTGTTGTTGCTGACAAACCAAGGATACAAGCAATACGATGCTCAGGATGCCCGATCTTCCTTTTTTACGACCCAAAAAGCTACCTCTGATTGGTATTGATATCTCCTGTTCAGCCGTCAAGCTGCTGGAAATTCATCCTTCAGGTGATCGACTGCAAGTTGCCAGTTACGGTGTTGCACCATTGGAAAATGGTGCAGTCAGCGATCGACGCATCAAGGATTATAAATCGGTGGCGCGCAGTATCAAACGTGTTATGGATCGTACCGAACCCAGCACTATCCGAACGGCTGTTGCGGTTCCCACTGCCAGTGTTATCACCCGTACCCTGAGCCTGCCCAGAATACTGGATGATGACGAAATGGAAGCCCAGGTATTGATGGAGGCTGATCAGCACATTCCTTATCCGCTCAACGAGGTGGCAATCGACTTTCATCGCCTGCCACCCTTGAACCCGGATGATGATAATCAGCCGGTGTTGCTTGTTGCCTGTCGCAAGGAAACCACAGATCAACTGGATCAAGTGCTGGAAGAAGCCGGCCTGCAGCCGGTGGTTATAGACGTTGAAAACCTCGCCATGGAGCGGGCACTGGGTCTAATTCTGCGCCAGCTACCGCAACAGGAAGTCAATCAGAT
This sequence comes from Marinospirillum sp., assembly GCF_014859565.1. The sequence continues at coordinate 23,667 of NZ_JACUUA010000030.1, forward strand.
TGTGGCCGTTGCGGATATTGGTGCCACCATGACCACTCTGAATGTGCTGCGTGATGGTGAAATCATCTACAGCCGCGACCAGATTTTTGGTGGCAAACAACTGACTGATGAAATCCAGCGGCATTATGGGTTATCCCGTGAAGAAGCCGGCTTTGCCAAGAAAAAAGGCAATCTGCCAGCTGACTACATAACCGAAATACTCAATCCGTTCAAAACGGCCATGATTCAGCAAATCGAACGTCAACTACAGCTGTTTTTTTCATCATCTTCATATCATGACATTGATTACCTGATTCTTGCCGGTGGTTCATCCGCCATAGAAGGCCTGCCGGACATCGCCAAAAACCAGATTGGCTCACCCACTTATGTAGCCAACCCTTTTTCCAACATGACCCTCAGCAATAAGGTGAATGCTGCTGCCCTGGCGCAGGATGCTCCCGCCATGATGATTGCCTGTGGTCTGGCAATGAGGATTCAGTCATGAGTGATGGTATTAACCTTCGTCCCTGGCGAGAAGAAAAACGCCAGCAGCGCCAAGCTCTTTTTACTCAGCTCTGCCTGCTGGCACTGGTTGCAGGTCTGCTGATCACTGCTCTGATCTGGTACAGCAACAACCAGTCCATCAGCGCAGTAAAGCAGGAAAATCAACTGATCAAAACTCAAATGACAACTCTGGATCAACAGATCCGCGAAGTTATCAACCTGCAAAGAAATCATGAACAGTTACTCCAGCGCATTCAGGTGATCCAGAAACTGCAGCAGGATCGCCCAGTGACCATCGAAATCATGGATCAGATGACTGCCAGCCTGGAAAACGGTGTTTACCTTACTGATATCAAGCGACAGAGCAATCAACTGACATTGACTGGTCTGGCACAACCGCCACAGGTTGTGCCAGCCTGGATGCGTAAGCTGTCACAACAGCCCCGCTTCAGTGAGCCGGTATTACGCAGTTTGAATACGGACACCAGCAACAGTGCTGCACGTTTTGATCTGCTGCTGCCGCTGAAGGAGCCAACACCATGAAAAAGATCACCTTAAGCTGGCTGGATGCACTAAAACTCAACCCTCAACCCCATCAGAAAATTAGACACTGGTTGGTTGGGCAATGGCGAGCCATCAAGCGTCTGGAGCGGGATGATCTGGATCTGGCCTCTGCCGGTCAATGGCCTGATTCATTAAAAATATTATCCCTGCTGGTCATCATCGGCAGTGTGATTGGTGTCAGCCACTGGTTACTGTTAAGCAGTAGTCAGCAGCAGCTGGAGCAAGTACGGCAGGAACAGAATGAATTGTTTGAGACCTACCGAGTGCGGGCGTTTCAGGCTGCCAACCTGCCTGCTTACCAGCAACAGATGGTGATTATAGAAGAAACTTTTTCCGGTCTGCTGACACGATTGCCTTCTGAGAACGAAATCCCGAGATTACTAGATGATATTCAGCTGCAAGCCGCCATACATCGACTGGAGTTGCAGGCATTAACCCTGCAGGCACCAAGACCACAAGCCTTTTACACTGAGCTGCCTTTTGAAATTCGTGCCACTGGAGATTACCACCATCTGGCCAATTTTATGGCTGGAATCAGTGCGCTGGATCGTATCGTTACACTGCACGACTTTAATCTGGCACCTTCTCGACCTGGCACCCCGCATCTGACCCTGACTATCCAGGCACGCACCTACCGTTATGACCAAAACACAACCACAGCAACCCGCCGGGAGAGCAGCCGATGAATCCAGGCAAACAAGTTTTGATTGCGGTACTGGCTCTCAGCCTGCTGGCCGGGTGTGGTGACAAGCCACAGGAAGAAAAGATCGAAGCCCAGCTTTATGAACTGCGCACTCGACCACAAGGCAGAGTTGAAGCTTTGCCACGCTTCCCTGAACCAGTCATAGCTAAATACACTCAGCAGCAACAGCGCGACCCCTTCACACCCAACCAGCAATTGGCACTGCGCTTCCAGGGTTCCGGATCGGGTCTGAAGCCTGATCTTAACCGCCCAAGAAGCACACTGGAGCAGTGGGGGCTGGATGAGCTGGCATTCCGGGGCAGTCTGCAGAAGGGTCGCGAGATCCGCGCCTTGATTCTGACACCTGACAATCAATTGATTGCGGTGCAGGTCGGTGACCATCTGGGGCGTGATTACGGCGCTGTCCGTCAGATCTTGCCCGATCAGGTGCAGCTGGTGGAACTGATCGCTGATAGCAGTGGACAGTGGCAAGAACGTGACCAAACTCTCTCTTTATCCAGGTAGGACATAAACATGAATGTTTCTCCGATGCAGCTCGCTCGCCTGTTCACCCTGTTTTTGGCAGCTTTGCTGATCACCCAGCCAGCTCTAGCAGAAAACCTCCGAATGAACGGGGTGGATTTTCAACGTACCGCTCAGGGGCACGCGCGCTTACTGTTAGATTTTACCGACACCCCCTCACTGCCCGAAGCAGAACAGACTGAAAATGGTCTGCGACTGAGGTTTGTCGGTACCCAAATTCAGCCTGATCTGATTAACCTCTATGACGCCAGTGACTTTGCCACTCAGGTTGGCAGTCTGCGTCTTGATCAAAAAGGCAGAATTGCTGAAGTCACCCTTGCGGTAGAAGGGCATTTCAGTCATCTGGTGACACACAGCCAGCAACAGCTGCAGGTTGAAATTGTCCCCGCCAGCGCCACCACCCAGCCGGTTGATGGTGACGTGAGTAACCGCCGTTTCCAGTACACAGGTGAGGAAATCACCCTGAATTACCAGGATATTCCCGTCAGACAACTACTGGGAGTGATGGCTAACTTTCTTAACCTGAATCTGGTTGCCGGTGATCAGGTGCAAGGCAATATCACCCTACAACTCGAACAAGTTCCTTCAGATCAGGCGCTGGATATCATCCTGACATCCCAAGGGTTGGCCAGTCGTCAGATGGGTAGAGTATTGCTGGTTGCACCCACCGCTGAATTGATGCAACTGGAAGAACAACAACGACAGGCCAACCAGTCCGCTGCCACCCTGGCTCAGCTCGAAGATGAATTCATCAAAGTGAACTATGCCAGTGCTGCAGCTATTCGCACCTTTATCATGGGTGATTTGGATTCCGCTGCAATCGCCGCACCAAGCCTGGCGGCAGGGTTTATGGGCAGCCTGCCCCAACTGACTCAGTCACCGGATGCCAGTAGCAGCACACGTCGGTTTATGTCGGATCGTGGCCACCTGCTGGTGGATGAACGCACCAACACCCTGTATGTCCGTGATACAGCAGAGCAAGTACGGCGTATTCGTGACATTGTTCAAACGCTGGATGTCCCGGTTGATCAGGTAATGATTGAAGCGCGCATAGTCATTGCCCGCTC
>NZ_JACUUA010000237.1 GCF_014859565.1 Marinospirillum sp.
TCGTATTATTGTCCCCCACCACTTCGTCAACAACGGTCAGCGCTGGCATCTACGCGCCTGGTGCGAAAAAAGCCACGACTACCGGGACTTTGTGCTCAGCCGTTTTCGTGGTGAACCGGATCTGATGGAACGCTCCGACAAAGGAGTTGCACAAGATATTGCCTGGAACACACAAGTAACGCTGCTACTGCAAGCCGACCCACGCCTGACCCCGGCTCAGCGGGAAGTCATCGAACAGGATTACCTGATGCAAAACGGCCAGCTTCAGATCACCACCCGCGCCTGCCACATCAACTACCTGCTGAAAGGATTGCAGATCCACCCGCACATGCTGGAAGGAGAACCCGAAGCCCAGCAACTGATCATCGTCAACAAAAGCGACATACAGGAATGGCTGTTTGGCTGAAAACTTGCGTTGAACTGACAGGGATCAATAAAGACTGTCAGATCAGATGACAGTGGGCTTTAGTCGGGGTTGCAGGTTCCAAAGGAAGGCGGCAAGGTGTCAAAAAAGATGAAAGGATGCACTTATGTTAAGAGCAAAAAAAGCCAACCACACAGCAACTAAAATCCAGCAAGTTTCCTTCAACAGCTGTCTTGCCAAGTCCTATAACAATGGTATTGACGTTGTCCCCGGCCACACTGTTCTGACCCACTGCCACATTGTAGGCAGTGTTGCCCGTGAACTGATCAATCGATATCCAGTGGCTTTGCGAGAAGCTCTTTTCCCTGCTGGTAGTCCGCTGGTTGCGGCTGCTCATGATATTGGCAAAGTCAGCCCGACTTTTTTCAATAAAATCATGCGTGCCTGCGCTCTGGAAACCCTTCAGGGTTTTAATCCCGAGCTGGAAAAAAACTGGGGCGGTCATGCAGGTGTCAGTCAATTGACTGCCAAGCAGTTAGGGCTACCTGAATATGTGCCGGAGATACTGGGGCAGCATCACGGTTTTTCACCCAATCTGGCTGGAATGCGCGCTACTGATGAAAACTTTGGTGGTCAGGTCTGGCACCAAGAAAGAGAACAATTGGTTGCTGCTCTGAAAAGTTCGCTAAATGAAGTGTGGCCAGAAATTGATTCAGTAGCAAAAGCGCGTTTATTGGCCGGTCTTACCTCGGTTGCCGATTGGATAGGCTCCGGCCACCCTTTCGACAACCCTGAAACCCCATGGGAAGGCCGGATTTCAGGTGTATTGGATGCATTAGGTCTGGTAGCAGCCACCTACAAACCAAATCTCAGCTTTGAAGATGTATTCGGCTTTCAGCCCAGATCAGCCCAGTCCCTACTGATTGGTCAGGTGGTTTCACCGGGTGTGTATGTTCTCGAAGCACCCATGGGACTGGGAAAAACAGAAGCAGCACTTTATGCTGCCTACAAAATGCTGGAAAGCCATCAAGCACGCGGAATTTACTTCGCTTTACCCACCCAACTGACCTCCAACAAAATTTTTGAGCGCTTCAACGATTTTCTTCAGGGAAATGAAGAGAAGCGTATGGCGGGTATTCTGTCGGATGACTGCTCTCATCGTTCTCTGCTACTTCATGGCAACGCCTGGTTACTGGATACGGATATGGGAGAAGAAGGCCGTCCCGGAGGAGCCTGGTTTAATCAAAGTAAGCGAGGCTTGTTGGCACCTTTTGCTGTTGGAACAATAGATCAGGCATTGATGGCCGCCATGAATGTAAAGCATGGTTTTGTTCGTGCGTTTGGTCTGGCAGGCAAGGTCGTTATTCTGGATGAGGTGCATACCTATGACGCCTATACCGGAAGCCTGTTGGATGCATTGGTGGCCTTGCTGCGAGAACTACACTGTACGGTCATCATTCTCAGCGCAACCCTTAATCAGGAGCGTAGACAAGAGCTGCTGGGTCGACCTTCTGATTCAATGGATTATCCCTTGGTTACGGCCAGTCCAGCCGGTGACAAAGAGCTAGTCAGCCAGAACAAAATCGAAATCGAGAAAAAGGATAAAAAACAAATACAGCTTGCCCTTTGTGCAGATGACAAACATGCCGTTGAACAAGCACTGAAACGCGCCGAGCAAGGTCAGCAGATTTTATGGATAGAGAATACGGTCAAGGAAGCCCAGGAGCGTTACCTGATGTTAGCAGCCAGAGCTGCAGAACTGGGTGTAGCTTGTGGTTTATTACATTCACGCTTTACGGTGGATGATCGTCAGAAGATCGAAGATCAATGGGTCAATTTGTATGGTAAAGCAGGTTGGCCTGCTCGCCAGAAACAAGGACGGATACTGATTGGTACTCAGGTTCTAGAGCAGTCGCTGGATATTGATGCTGACTTTATGGTGTCACGCTTTGCTCCGACAGATATGTTGCTGCAGCGGCTGGGACGCTTGTGGAGGCATGATGAAACACCACGCTGCAAGCATGCAAAAGCTGAAGCCTGGTTCCTCGCACCGGATCTGGCACTGGCCATTGAGTCACCACAGAGTCAGCTTGGAAACAGTGCTTACGTTTACAGTCCTTATGTGTTGTGTCGCAGCCTGGAAGTTTGGCAGCAGCTTACGAGCATCAGCTTGCCACTGGATATCCGCAATTTGATCGAACGTACTTATTGTACTCGCTCTGAGCAGGGCAGCATGAACCGCTGGCTGCAAGAGCTGGACGAAGGTACACGTTATCGCGCAGGACGAAATACTTTGCGTCGCCTAGCGCGGGTTGCTTTGGCTGAGGCTGGAAATACGCTTCCAGAAAGCAAGGCGCAGACACGCTATAGCGAAACAGATAGCCATGAAGTCTTGTTGTTGCGCCGTGTCAGAGTTAATCCAGATGGCAAATGGGCAACCTTGACCCTACTAGATGGCAGCCAGGTGGAGCTGCCTATTCAGAATCGTGCACTACTGACTAAAAAAGAGCTGCGTCAGCGCACGGGAATACTCATGCGTCAGCTTGTTGCAGTGCCTGCCAGTGATGCTCCCAAAGCCTTGCCTGTGGACAAGCTTAAACGCTTAGGTCTGCATCATTGCTTTTATCTGGGCCACCCTGACTGGCCTGAAGATGAAAGCATCTTGCGTGTTGCCTTAGTGGGAGAAACCGACTCCTTGTGTGGCATGGATAACTATGCAGTACATGATAAGTATCAGTTTGAATACCGCGATGACCTGGGCTACCGAGTCATCAAGAACCAGGAAAAATGACCATGGAAAATCGTTTTAACTTGATTGATGAACCCTGGATACCTGTGGCCGATCAAGGCCGAGTTAGCCTGCGTCAGATATTCAGTCATCCTGAATATCGAAGCCTTGGTGGCAACCCAGTTCAGAAAATAGCCTTGTTGAAGCTGCTGCTCGCCATCGCTCAGGCGGCAGCAACACCCAAAGATGAAGCTGAGTGGAAAGCACTAGGAGCAGAGGGCCTTGCAAAGCAATGCCTGGCTTACCTGGATCAATGGCATGATCACTTTTATCTCTACGGTGAAAAGCCGTTTTTGCAGATGCCTGCAATCAAGGCCGCAAAGACACAATCTTTTGGTGCTGTTCTTCCAGAAGTTTCTACGGGTAACACCACTGTTTTAAGCCAGATACAAGTACAAAGAAACATGGACGATGGTGCTAAAGCACTGCTTCTTTTGACGCTGATGGGTTTTGCACTCTCCGGTAAAAAAACGGATAACAGCGTAGTGCTCACACCCGGATATGCTGGAAAGAAAAATGATAAAGGCAAGCCATCGACTGGCAAGCCTGGTCCGTCAGTTGCACATATGGGATTACTTCACAATTTTCTGATGGGACAGGGTCTTGTTGAAACCATCTGGCTCAACCTGCTGACTTCAAAGCAACTGGATCAAATGAAAATTTATCCAGAAGGTGTGGGAACAGCACCTTGGGAGGCTATGCCAGAAGGTGAAGATTGCACTGCTGCAAGAAAACTCAAGCAGTCTCTGATGGGGCGGTTTTTGCCACTTTGTCGTTTCTGTTTGCTTACCGAAAATGAATTGCACTATTCCGAGGGCATTGCTCATCCTGGCTATAAAGAGGGCATGGTTGACCCCAGTATGGCTATCAACTACTCCGGCAAAGAGCCAAAAGCGTTGTGGGTTGATCCTGAAAAGCGCCCTTGGCGTGAGTTGACTGCCTTGCTTGGCTTTTTTGGTCAGTCAGATACACAAGGGTTTCAGAGCTGGCAACTACGCAGCAGCCTTGATCGCGCCCGCGATGAAACGGAAGTTTTTGCCGTCTGGTCAGGAGGACTGCGTGTCAGCAGTAATGCTGGTGAGCAGTATGCATCAGGGAGTGATGATTTTGTTGAGTCCACCATTTGGTTACAGGCAGATGCCCTTGGGGAGATCTGGTTCAGTCTGCTCAAAAAAGAAATGGATTTGCTTGATGGGCTTGCCAGAAACCTTTACGGCCGGGTTCTTGGTTTTTTCAAAGAGCAAACGGTTGACGGTAGCAAAGTGGCACCACAGGCCACCCAGCTTTTCTGGCAGCTTTGTGAACGTGATTCTCAATCTTTGGTCGACCATTGCGAACAGACGGATGAGGCTGCAGCCCAGCGCCAGAAACTTCGTCATCGGTTTGCAGGTTACGTCCATCAAGCCTATGACCACTTTTGCCCCAGTGAAACAGCGCGTCAACTGGATGCCTGGGCCAAGAACCGCCCGAATAACAGCCAATACCTTAAGCAGGAGGCATGATCACCATGCAAGATGATCAACAGTCTGCACCGTCAGACACCAAAGAAAGCAATGAACTGTAGTGGCATAGTAAATCTGGCCACCTGATTTTGAGGGTATGATTACTCA
>NZ_JACUUA010000031.1 GCF_014859565.1 Marinospirillum sp.
TTGCTGTTATCACGGGATAAGTGTACATTCAGTCACAGATTTAACTCTCACTTGGGAAGGTCTTTTTGCCATGAGTTCAGAAGAATACCAGCAGGATTTGAACTATAACGCTGCTGATGATACAGCCAGGATTTATGAAAGTATTGCGAACCGGATGAATGGTTTTCTTTACCGCTGCCGCAGTGATAAAAGTTATACCATGGTCAATATCGCTGGTGCAGTTAAAAAAGTAACCGGATATTCAGAAAAAGACCTGCTGGGCAATCAGCGTCTTTCTTATATGTCTCTGATTCATCAGGATGATACAGCTCGATTGGATGCTGCTGTTGAGCAGGCCATCAAGAGCAAAACCAACTGGAATGTTGATTATCGTATCAAACGTGCTGATGGAACAGTGCAATGGGTGAATGAACACGGTGGTGCAGTGCTGGATAACCAGGGTGAAGTGACCTACCTCGAAGGAATCATTGCAGATATTAATGATCGCAAGGCACAGGAAGGCATACGCCGTAAAAAAATGGAAGATGTGGGTGGTACCAGTAACCAGATCATCAGCCAGACCCAGAAGATTCTGCAGGTTCTGAAAACTCTGAAAATGCTCAGTCTGAATGCCAGTATTGAAGCAGCTCGTGCCGGTGAAGCCGGTCGTGGTTTTGCTGTGGTGGCGGATCAGGTCAAAGAACTGGCCGATGAAACCGGCAAATCAGCCCAGTCCATCACACAGTTGATGGGTGAACTGGAAGCCAAGCTGACAGAAGCCAGCGAGTAAAATATAAAAGGGGTGCTCAGCGCCCCTTTTTTATAACTACAAAACCGAGAGCTGCAGGTTATGCAAACTTTCCGGATTCAGGACTTCCTGAAACTTCTCCCGGCCGTATTGCTGATGAGTATGATCAGCATGGTTATGGCTTTCTCTTTTGCTGCAATGATGGTACATACCAGCCAGGTTTCACTGCTGCCTGACATGGTCTTTGCCTTGTTGTTCACTGCCCTGTTTTCTGCCCTGATGGTGGCCTGGAAAGGCAGTATGGCTGGTCTGATAGCTATTCCCCTGCCCAGTGCTGCAGCTATGTTTGCGGATATGTTTCAACGCACCCAACCGGGTGTGGAGCTGCTGTGGTTGCTGTTGTTGATCGGCAGCCTGCTGACTGCTGGTTTGATGCTGCTGCTCGGTGGTTTTCGTTTAAGTCGGATTGTGCGTTATCTGCCCTTGCCGGTGCTGGCCGGCTTCCTTGCCGGGGTTGGCTGGTTATTTATCAAGGGTGGATTGGCGCTCACAGGCCTTAAAAGTTTTGATCTCAGCTTGTTGCAGGATTCTGCACTCTGGATGGCAATAGGTTTTGCTGCCGTGCTTTGGATGCTACGAAAAATTGTACCTCCGGCTTTTCTACTGCCGGGTGCAACCCTGCTGGGTGGTCTGGTGATGATCCTGCTGGCTCCTTCTTTACAGAATCATAGCCCCTGGTTTTTTCAGCTGGATGCTGCGGGCAATCTGCCGCTGACAGCGCTGAGTCTGGTGACAGAGGGTTTGCCGGATGTGGACTGGTGGTTGCTACCCTGGAGTTCTTTGCTGACTCTGGCAGCTATTTCGGTGTTGTCCATGCTGCTGCAGGCTACCTCCATTGAGCTGCTGGCTAAACAGGATATGGATCTGGATCGAGAGCTTAAAGTGGCTGGGGGTATGAACCTGCTGAATGCTTTTGCCGGTGGCAGTGTTGGCTCCCTGTCACTGAGTCAGACCAGCATGGTCAGACAGATGAAAGCCAATCACCGTATTACTGGCGTATTGATGGCAATCTGTCTGCTCGGTGCACTGCTGATCCACGAAGAGCTGCTGCGCTGGTTGCCCTTGCCTCTGGTGGCTGGCCTGTTGATTTTCCAGGGTATACAGTTTGTTCATCAATGGCTGCTGACTTCCGGTGATCGTTTCCCGCGGGCAGATCAGTTTGTTATTGCCGTGATTTTTGTGGTGATTGTCTTTCAGGGTTTTCTGGGTGGTGTATTGCTGGGGCTATTGCTGACGGTGTTGCTGTTTATCCGTGAATACAGCCGCCTGCAGGTCATCCACCTGAATACCAATCTGGTTGGTCTCAGTAGTGGTGTAGAACGTACTCCACAGGAACATGAGTGGTTAAAAGAACAAGCCAGCCGGATTCGGGTTTATCAGCTGCGTGGTTTTTTATTTTTTGGTACGGCCAATACCCTGACTGAACAGATCAAAAGTGATGTGCAAAAACTGGATGGCAAAATTGAAGCCCTGTTGCTGGACTTTCACCGAGTCAGTAATGCGGACTCATCCACAGCCAACAGCCTGCTGCGCTTAAAGCAGTTTTGTGATGCGCATAAAATTCAGGTGCACATCACCGGTATGAAGCAAGTGATTCAGCAGCGCTTGCAAGCTGCCGGACTGGTATTCCAGAAGTCAGCCGGAGTGGGTGTTATTCGTATGGCGGATAACCTGGAAGAAGCGTTGGAATTTCTGGAAAATCAGCTGCTGCAGGATCTGCGACTGGAGCAACAATCACCGGTTCAGGCCATGCTGAAATCCCGCTTGACGCTTGAAGAGAGTGAAACCCGTAAACTGCTGGCGTATTTTGTTGAGCAAACCTTTGCTGATGGTGAATGGATATTAATGCAGGGTCAGCAGCAACGAGTGTTATATATCATTGCATCCGGCAGCGTGGATGTTGGGCTGCAACATAAAGAAAGTGACAGCTGGATGCGCATCAAAAAAATGCGTCCTGGAACGGTGCTGGGTGAAATGGGGCTTTACCTGAATGAACCTCGCTCAGCTTCAGCTCGTGCAGTGGGAGCAACCCAGGTACTGACGTTGAGTCATCCCAGCCTGTTACAAATGGAAGCGCGCGACCCGGATCTCGCCATGGCCTTCCACCGTTTTGTGGTATTAATGCAATCCGAGCGTTTACGAGAAAGTAATCGTCGATTGTATTCACTGCTGCAGGATTAAAACTCCTAGGTCAGCAGCATCAGTTTAACCTGAGACGGCGCCAGAGTGACACCGGGTGCGCCCGGTGTGAACCCATTCTGGCCAGACATACCCAGCATTTTATTGGCGGGCATTCCACCAATCAGGGTTTTTAAACTACCCAGCAACTGGCGTTGTGGTCCCATCACCATTCCCGATGCCGGATTGGTCATCAGACCGGCATTATCCCCGTTGCTCATGGGGGTGATGGTCATCATGTTGTGATTGGGCATGGCCAGGGTAAGAACCTTGAACTGTGAAGGAATGCCTGTGGTGGGTATCGCTAGGTTTGGGTAAGGAATCGGGGTCGGAATCGGCCCCACAGGTGAAGGAATTGGTGTCAGGCAAACGTCTGGAAAACCGAGATTTAAACCACCCATCTGGGTTGTTGCAAAAACCATAATAAATCCCCCTTAACCCATGTGAATGCGTTCAGCATCAATACGCAGATCTTTATTACTGGTGATGCTGCCCTGTTCACTGTGCAGTGTCATATTACCCCGCACTCGCTGAATCTGGTGACCACAATCCTTCTGCTCCACTTCATCCACTCGGCTGATGGACTGACGCACCTGCTGCCAGATTGTTTGTCCTGAATGCCAGAGATCCTGAATCAGATTACGTACCTGTTGCCAGTGCTGGGTCAGTTGTTGTCCGCGTACCTGAGCGGTTTGGGTGGTCATCTCAGCATGTTGTGTCTGGATTTGTGTGGTTTCAGCATTTAACTGCCAGCGACCGGCATTCTGCCAGTGACAATCCTTGCCTCCCAGATTGATATTCAGTCCGTGTTTGGCATTAAGCTGCATGGGTAAAGGTTGTTGGCGTTCCAGAATCGCCAGTAAATACCACTGATCACCCACCTGTTGCAGCAACACCTTGTCACCCAGTACTGGCTGAACCAGGCAGGAAAAAGCCTGAGTGGCGCGAATCAGTCCGCTGCTGGTGGTGACCAGCCAGTGGTCATTTTTACCACCCTGTACATAACCTTCCAGCGGCGCGGCGGTGTGATGCAAGACAGGATCAGAAGCTATGGGTTGTGAAGACATGAGTGTTGCTCCTGTAGGTTTTATGATTTGGCCTGTTGTTCAGCTTTCTGGCGTATCGGATCAGTCTCCAGCGCAGCTGAGCGATTGGCACCTCGCCAGCGGGTATCCGGGTCAAGAATTTCGTGCAGATTGGTTCGGTTCAGCTGGGTATCCGAGAAGTCTGCCTTGCTTAACAGTGCATGACTGAAATCAGCATAGGTCAGATTGCTGCCGGTGAATACCGCTTCACGGGCATCACATTCAGTGAACTGAGCTTGTTCCGCCTGTACCTGATAAAACAGGGATTTTTTTAAGCTGGCTTTGATCAACAGAGCCATATTCAACTGGCAGTGGTTAAACACCGAAGCATCCAGTGTGGCTTCGATCAGATTGGCTTGGTTCAGCACTGCACCGGTGAAATCACATCCGATAGCTACTGCTTTCATCATGCCCACTTGAGTCAGATCCATACCTTTAAAATTACAACGGCTGAGATCACATTCCTGAAACTGGGGTTTGATCAAACCGGACTGGGTAAAATCCCGACCTGATAAGTTGATCTTTTGAAAGAAAGGCAATTCGATGGCCGTGTGATGCAGGATGGCCTGATCAAACGCACACTCCAGCAGGTTTAACCGGAACCCGGATAAATAAGTTAAGTTAGCAGCTACTAACGAAGCATTAACCAGGCTGCATTGCTCCAGAAAACTGCCACGCCAGAGGGTTGAATCCAACTGTGAGTTGACTGCGCTCAGGTTTTTGAAGCGAGACTCTGTCAGGTGGCTCTGTTGCAGGTTGCAGTTCACCAGGCTGGTTTGTTCGGACGCCACCTGATGCCAGATGCTGCTCGGCAACTGGCTGTCCACAAAACTGCTGCACTTGTGTTTGCTATCTGTCAGATCCAGACTGGGTAAAAAACTGTTGATGACGGAAGCATTTTCCCAGTGACTGGACTGTGCTTGGATGTTTTCACCCTGACATTCCACCCAGTTGCAATAAATCAGCTGCGCTTTGCGAAAGCGAGTACGATTAAAAATACACTTGTTGAAGGTGCATTCTTTTAAGATTGCCTCATCCAACCAGGCATCACTGAAATCCACCTGATCAAATACACCGCCGGATAGGTTGATGCCACGCAGGTCACCAGTAATCTGCTGTTTTTCCAGCACAAATGTATCACCAGTTTTGACCCACTCTTGTAATGCCTGTTTATCCATCATGGGTGCCAGTCCTGCAGCAGCGTGCGATCCAGATTGGCAAAATCAAACCGGGTGTTGCCGTGTTCCATGTACAGCAGGTTGGCTGCATAAAGGTTGGCTCCCCGCAGATCGGTATTCACCACACAAGCATGATAAAGCACGGACTCCATCAGGTTGGCATCTTCCAGCGTGGCTGCGGTGAAATTGGTGTTAGCAAGGTTGGCTCGATAGAGATTGGCTTTTTTTAAGCTGCTGGAGGTCAGATTTGCTAATTCCAGATCGGCTTGTTCCATCTGTGCGCCATCAAAATGGCTATTTTTAACGGAGGCTTCCCGTAATGAAGCCATGTTCATTTGTGCTTTACTGAAATTGCTGTCATCCAGCTGACAACCACCTACAAAACGTGCGTTGTTCAACTGGGCTGCAACAAAACTGGAGCCGGTTGCCTGCATTTTTACCAGATTACTGCCTTGTGCTTTAAAACGATCAAATCGGCAGCCAGTAAATACTGGATTTACCAGATTGCACTGACTGAGATCTGCCGCAGTGAAGTTGCAGTCAGTAAAAATAGGGTCGATCAGATTCAGTTGTTTCATGCTGGTTTCAGTGAAGTTACAAGCTTGAAGACTGGCCTGCATCCACTGGGTTTTATCAAGCTGTGCCCCAGTGAAATCACTGGAGAGGATCTGTGCCTTGTTGAGGTTGGTCTCGGTCATGATCGTTCTGTGAAAGCGAGTCTGCTCAATTCTGGAGGCACCGATGTTGGCACCGCTCAGATCTGCACCGGAAAAATCACTCTGTTGCAGGTTGGCATAAACCATAATCACACCCGTCAGCTTGGCACCTTTTAAACTGCTGCCGCTCAGGTTGATGCCTTCCATATAACACTCACTGAAATCCACACCATCGAGATTCTGGTTGGATAAATCCAGATCCGACAGGTCATCAGTGGGAAGAGGCTGTTTACGGCTGATGGCATCCAGCACCTGCTGGCGCAGAAGCAAACGCTGTTCAGCATCCAGCAAGGGTGAACCACGTTCAGGTTGTTCCGCACCCATGCGATAGGCAGCTTTGATTTTTGCTGGTGTATCTGCAAGCTGGACTTTGGCTTCTTCAATTTTTTTTATACTGTCATGAAGTTGCTGCTCAAGTTCCCTAGCCTTCTCTGGAGCATGCAGTTGCAATAAATCAATATTTTTTATTTCCAGTATTTCTTTTTCAAGTTGGGCAATGGATTGATCCAGTGACTCTTCAATTTCCACTCTAGGCCAGTTGGGAGGTGGTGGATTCTTCAGTAATGCTATTTTGTTTCGGATCTCAGGATACCGATCTTTTAATTCAGGGATTAGCAACAGAGCTTCCAGTTGAGGCAGTATTTCTTGTTGGATTCTTACCATTTCCTGATTTTTGATTTCTTCAACCAAAGGAGTGATTTCTTTCATGGCGTCAAAATCAATTTTTGCCAAGTCCGGACTACCATTCGCTTTTTTGGGCAATATTTTTGCCTGCAGAGCTTCCATTTTGGCTTGCCATTCTGGCGGTGGTGGAGTTGCAGGTGTTGATGGTAAATCTAAGCCCTGCTGTTGCAGATTCAATCGTTCTGCTTCCACTTGTTGCATTGCCTGTGCCTGGATTTCCTCTATCTGATATTTAACCTTGCCCATTTGCGGCATATCCATAGCTGGCATATCGCTCTCTTGTTCCAGCAACAAGGCCATACCACAGGTGATCTGTGCGGGGAGCAGAGGCTGGGTATCCAACAGATAACGCCAGGCGTTTTCCTGATCCGAGCGTTTGTACAGTTGATCAATATAGTGAGCCTCCGGTTTGGGCGCTGCCGGATCTTCCAGTGCCAACATCAGGGCTTTGATATCTCGGGCATCATCCCGACAGACCTGGATTTGACCTCGGTAAACAATAATACCCAGATTCTGGTTAGGTAATAAAATCAGAGTTTCGGCTTTCAGGCGCACTTGTTGAGGTACAGGTGTTGCTTGATCCTTGTGTTGTTGTAATAACCAGGCAACGGCTTGCCAGTGGGGAAGCTGTCCTTTTATCAGGGGAAACTCGGCATTCAGATTTTGCAACAGGTAAGGGGCACCACTTGGCAGTGTGGGGCTTTTAAAACGCTGATCCGGCAGGGCATCCTGACAGAATAACCAGTCAAAATCATCTGGCAACCCTGGCATGGCCTTTTGCATATAGGCATCATCATAGGTACCGGCAAACTGCTGGCGCTGGGTTGCCATTAAATCCATGGCACTGGTATAAGCCAAGGGTAATACCTGCCCTGGGTTTTGTGCAGGTGTATTTAACAGTTGCAGTTGGGTGATAGGGTAGAGACTATCACCCTCAGCTGTAGTGATGGCTTGATAACCCTTGCCCTCTGGGTTATCAACATAACCTTCACCGCCAAAAGCATAATCCCGGCTAAGGGGTACACGGGTAAAGGGTGTATCCACCTGTTGCTGTTTAAAACACGGTAAACCTCGCCAGTAACCCTCACCGAGTACCCGCAACTGTTTTTTTAAATCGCCCACCTGAATACTGACAGATAACTCAGTTGCCGGTTTGCCTTCCGGTGTTTCAGCACAGCCATACACCAGAAACTCAGCCTGGGGTTTGGGAAAACCGGCATCCAGTATCTGAATTTCAGGGGTTTCAGAAACCTTTTCCCATAACTCTTGCTCCAGCAGTGTTTTGCCGGTGGATAAGTCAAAACCCAGTAGAGCACCTAAAGAATAATAATGCTGGTGCTGATAGGTGAATGAACGATTTACAGGGGTCAGTTGCAGGGGCTTGATGTTCTGCATGGTTAATTGATCATAGTCAGGCCGGCACTATTAATTGCAGCAAGAGAGTTATTGATCTTGGCTTTAACGCTTTTAACCCCTGCAGTGGAGTTAGCAACTTCAACCAATGCATTATTAACTTTTGTTGTAGTGGTTTGAAGCTTGGTAATCTCGGCTTCTACATTCATGACAGTGGTATTTAACTCGATAGCTGTATCTGCAGTGAACTTAGTGCCTATGGCAACTTCGCTTTTATGTCCTGCATATATTTCTTTAGAGATTGATAAGCTAAGCTCAAAACCAAGAGATAGAGAGATTTCACTTGTTCCCCCCGCAAAAATTGAACTCTGTAGGCCACCGTATATTTCACTTTCTGCAGCAAGGCTAATAGATTTACCACCGGCCAGGCTTAGCTCTACAGTGCCACCCATAAACATCTCTTCGACTCGTCCATGGTGGATGCTTTTTGAGAGGCCGTAGCTGTACTCAAAAGAGTCGCCATGCTGATGGCTTTCACTTTTTCCATCCTGCACTTCCAGCGTATCGCCCTTGGTGTATTCGTAGCTGTTGCCATAGGTTTTGGCGATGGCTACCTTACCAGGATCAGAAAAGCTGACATTATTACCGTTGATTGAAGTTAAATAAGGGCCACCTTTATCAGCCTTATCATTGCCAGTTTTTTTGTTGATACCTCCGGCAATATCTTCATCAATATGGGCTTCTTCATAACCATTACCAAAATCGTAATCAGCGGTATCGCCCCAGGAGTAGTTGTTACCCATCTGGTAGGTGAAGGTATTGCCCCAGGATTTTTCGACATAATGACTACCCGGTGACCAGGCTGTGTCATCCCCATCAATGCCATCCTCAAAGCCCCAGTTCTCTGTTCCACTGGGTTTGTTGGGTACATCCCACTCCATTTTTTCGTAACGAGCATCATCAGGTTCAACAAAAAAGGTCAGGGATTCATCACCACCACCAAAACTGAACTCACGACCATCACCCCCAAAGTTATATACATCACCATCTGCCCAGTGATACTGATGACCGGCCTGGCGGGAGATGATGTATTCACCTGAGAGTTCTTCTTCTCTTGTTAAAGTGGCATCCTCATACTCACCACCACTTTCTTTGCTGAATTTCGGGAAGGCAAAAAGTTCCTGCTCATCAAACTTGTCGTGATCATCCGATGTGTCATCTTCAGACTCATAGGGGAATTTATCCACACCCTTGTCATCAACCTCATGCCCTTTGGCAAAAACTAATGTCTGGCTACCACCGAGCATTTCGTAACGATACAGGCCATCACTGGTGATGGTAAAACCATCCCCGGAATGGTTGGGTGCACCCAGATGCAGGTAAGTATTGTTGGTGGGTGAGAAGAGTTTCAGGCGGCTATTACCTTCTTCATCTTCCAGCTCAATACGATTACCACTGGCACTGCGCAGTAGGCTGCGAGTTTTGTTTTCATCCTTGACCACACTGGGGCAGGCGGCATTGGGCAAGGCACCGGAGATAATCGGGCGATCTGGATCTCCACCAATAAAACTGAGCAGCACTTCTGTGCCTTTTAACAACGGGAAGTGCATACCACCACCAGTGCCTGCAGAAGGTTGCATCATGGCTATCCAGCAGGAGGCTTTGCCTTCACCGGGCACACGTTCACGATCAAAAGGCAGGATAACCTTGTAACGCCCTTCAGCATCTATATGGGCATAACGCTCATCTTCACCGCCATCAATAATGGCATTTAAAACCCCATGAAAACGGGGTTTTTCGGTAGTGACACTGGGTCTGAACTGCAGGCTGGTGCGTAAAGCCTGAATTCGGTTTTGATAGGGTGCTTGTGAAGAAGGATCATTCTGCAGACGACGGAAAGCTGGATTAAAACCTTCATGCTCCAGTACAAAAGGATAAAAATCACCGTTGTCTGCTGCTCTGAAATGCCCTTCAACAGTAAAAGCCAGCCCTGTTTGTAGTGAGGCATCCCGGCTGGCACCGTGGAAAATCTCACTTTTCATCATCAGTTCCTGAGCACGAGTCTCGGCAATTTTTTCGGCTTCCTCCGAGCTGATCAGGTTGTCACAGTAACGATAAATACTGCCAAAACCCTGCTCATCAACCTGAGCCTGCCCCTGTATCTGGGATGAAGGTGTATTGCTGTTGTAATCCTTTAAAGTGATGCTGCGCGGCAGAGGCTCACCATGACTGATCCATTGACTCAGCAGACCGTCTTCCGGTTTTGGCACCATACCGGTTTCTGGTTGATAACGTAGTTGGGTTTGTGGGTCTTTCAGGTGCTGGGAGCTGGCATCATGAAAAATGACCCTGGCATGCTCATCCAGGTGTTCAAAACGATAATAGATACCTTCACGTTCCGTGATGCGTTGCAAAAAGCTCAGGTGGCTTTCACCGAACTGGCAACGGTATTCCCATTGGCGATAATCACCCAGTTGTTGCAGGTCAAACTCATCCTGACTGAATTCCCCTTCTTCAAGAATTTCGGTCAGAGTATCCGTCAGGGTTTGCTCCAGATAAATTTCGTTGGTCTGGATCATTTCCAGTCGGTTCAGGCGCGGCACCATCCGCAGCTGATAGAGGTAACCCTTTTCAATCGGATGCAGGATACGGCAATAGGCCACCATGCCATGCACAGTACGACTCTTTCCCAGAACCTGCAGGGTGAAGGAGGCTTTTTTACCCAGCAACTGGCGTACTGCCAGATCGGAGTTTTCGCTGTAAAGCTCAAAGGTAAAGTGGAAAGGCTGGCTCAGCGCTTCATAACCTTTAAAGCTGACCACCTGAAAAGACAGCTCGTCTTTTTCAGGTATCAGGAACTCATAATGGGTATCACTGCTCATCCCGCATTACCTCAAAAAATCAATGGTGTGCAGCTGCTTTGGCTTGCTGTTTGGCCATTTCATGCACCTGTAATCCAGACAGTCGCCATTCAATCTGGCGCATAACATCACTGCACTGCTGCAGGGTAGTCAGTAATAACACTGAATCATTCAGGTGGTTACCCTGAGCCAGTGAGACGGCCTGATTTTTTAATGTCAGTGCTTCATTCAGCTGTTGATGCAGCAGGCGAATATCCTTGGCGGCTTTCTGGGCGCGCTCCAGCTCCACGGCTTCGCGGAAGATTTTTTCCAGCCCGGTTTCCAGATGATTGCGTTTACGCAGATCACGCAGGCGCTGCAGGTATTTGATTTGTAACCAGCCACCAACAAGGGCAATTAACAGACCAACCACCAACCAGCGATTCTGGGACAACCAGGACAGGCTACGTGATAACTCATCAAAACCGGCATAAGGATTGTAATAACGGGCACTGGCCGGGTGCATGGGCATGTATTGCAACAGGCGATCTTCCAGTGGATTCATATCCACCATCATCGGTGCCTTACGGCGCAGTTCTTCAGAGAAGAGCACGCTGTGCAGGGTGGTGACCAGATCATCCGGCAGACCCTGGCGGGCAGCCAGTACGGCCAGAGTACCCACGGTGGGAACTGCTTCTTGTGGTAGTGGGCCTGCGGCACTGGAATAACTGCCGGGTGGAATGATGGCAGTGTTAACCTGGCTCTGATTCAGTGCATAACCTTCCGCCAGTTCAAAGGGTAACAAACGGAATTCACCACTCATCAGTACAGAGCGTAAATCCGGGTTAAGCATACCGGTGGTGACTATGGCACCTTCCAGTTCAGGGGTGTCCAGCAGTCGGGCAAAGTAGAGTTCATTCATGCCAATGCTGTTTTCATCAATACCCAGATGCTCCAGTAGTTGCATGGACTGGGCACGGAAACCGGAACCTTTGGAGCCCAGTGCAATATTGTGCCCCGGCAGATCCAGCAGGCTTTTGATCTTGCTGTCACGACGAACAATCACATGCATGTAGTCCTGCCAGAGCGGTGCAACCAGCTCCAGATTACGCAGCGTAGCGGAACCAATCATGATAATGGCCAGGTCGGCTTCCTGTTTCAGCAGACGACCCCGGTTATCCACTGAACCACGGGTTTCCAGCAGCTCCACATCATAACGACCATGCTGCTCGATCATATCTTTCAGCATCGCGCCGTATTCATAATAATATCCACCGGAGGCTGCAGTGGCGATACGGATGACCCGGGTCTGTCCGGCTTGCTGCACACTCCAGTAGATGATCAGCGCTGCGGCGGTTGCAACCAGTATCCAGCTCAACCACCAGCGGGTTTGAAAGCTCAGCATCATCATGTATCTCCACTCATAACACCCCGTGACTGACGGGATGGTTTCAGATTAACGGCATTTGTGCCACCAGACAGGCTGGTGTCTCGGATTTTTTGCTGCTGAGCAGCCAGGCATTTCTGCCCAGATGACCCCACTGCAGGCCACCCAGGGTGAGTGATTCCACTTCCTGCGGTGCATTTAATACAAATTCAAGCTCACACTCATAGGGTGAGCGCAGGTAAACATTGATCAGGGTTCTGAGTGTGCGCCAGGTTTTCCGATCCCGAATCAGTGCGCTGAAGTGTTCATGATCCAGCGGTCCGATCCTCAGGCGCAGTTTGCTGTTGCGATCATTAATCCGGTTACCCAGCAGGCTGCTTTTGCCCAGTTGATGATTGGTGATACCTAACTGGGTTTGAGAGTCTGTTTCGACTTCCACCTGACGCAGAATGCACTGTTCAACACTGACACTTTCCTGCAGCCAGCTACTGACCAGTTTTGCCAGACCAGCAGCTGTTGGATAAGGATGAGTCAACAACTGGAAGTGGCGGAACAACCATTCCCGCCGCGGTAAAATGGCAAGGCGTTCCGCCGGGATACCCAGTAAACGTGTTGCCAGACCAATCCATAAATTGTTCTCTTCTTCCACCAACTGGATGGCCGGGTAGTTTTTACTGTCGGTTTCCAGTTGCAGCTCATACAACCTCTGGTTGAACAAATCCAACAAGGCTCTGGGTGCACTGTTTTCCTGCTGTTCCTGTTGCAACAGCAGCTCGGTGATATAAGACGGCAGGGGTGAACTGCTGCCATACAGACCGGGTAAGTTAACTTCCACACACCAGCCATCACCTTCACGGAAGGCACGATAAACCTCACCCTGCTGAATGCTGCGGTGTAAAGCAGGACGCAGCTGAATGGGACAGTCGGGCGACTCGGCCCGAATCTGTCGAATCAGCTGAAACAGGCTGAAATGTGAGGCCTGCAGTGTGCCGCTTAAATCAGCAGACTGGTGTTCAGTTTCGGCGGCCATAAATAACTCTCTCCGGAAGCCACATCAGTGACATGCAGGGCGGAAAAATGATTGATGGGAGCCATCTGTGCCAGCAGCCGATCCAGCCGACTGCAGAAGCCCAGGGCATCACCCCGACTGTTAAAGGCCTGAAAACTGATCTCCAGAGAAACTTCCAGCCCGCGATAAAGAGATTGCTCCAGCAGTTTTTCTGCCGCTCGGATATTAACCTGCTGAATGGCATCCAGTTTTTTCTGGTTAATCGCCAGCCGTGATTCATCAGGGCTGACCCGTTCTGCCATCTCTTGCAGGCGTTGCAGCAGTCCGTTACGGGTGAACAGGCTGGCATTACCACGACTGAGTTCTGCTACCTGCTGGCGCTCACTGGCTGCATCCAACCGGGGGGCTTTCCAGGCGGTGCTGGTGGTGATGTTGCTGAAGTCCACGGTTTCCGGTGTGCCGTGTAAATGGGTACTCAGATCATTGGGCAGCAGATGAGCTGCGTCGCTGCCATTGCTGCACAGAGCTGTGACACGGATCATTTCTTCCTGACCAGATGGCAGATCACGACCTCGGGTCAACAGCAATCTAGGTTGAGGCAGGCCGGTAAGCGGATCAACTTCCTGTTGTACCTGATAAGCATAAGCCCGACGGGTATCATCCGCTTCCCAATAGGGTAAATAGTTGTGTTGCGCCGTGTCACCCGCGTACTGACCCTGAACCTTGAGCAGACTTTGCACCAGCAGTTTTTCACCTTGTTTTTTGCGAGGTTGCAGGGGCTGCAGCAGACGCCTTTCATCATGCAAAAATGGTGGCAGTTGACGGGTAAAACAGTTGCTGGCAGCTACACAATGCAGCCGGAAATACGCACGATCTATCGCTGGTAATGGCAGCCGGGACTCATCCAGCCAGAAATTCAGGCTGAGTTGGCTGGTTTTACTCATTTCATCCATGCCATCAAAATGCAGCTGGATTGCCATGGCCGCTTCCGGGTGATGCAGATAACTGCTCATTGCTGCTTCACCGGGCAACCGCTCGGACTGCAAGGGTGCATCAAGGGGAGTGATACGGCAGTGAACTTCCGGTGCCGGACGCTGATCCAGCAACACTTCCACCTGTTTGCAATCATGCAACAACAACCAGTAAAGATCTGCACTGATCGCCTGGGGTGCAATCAAATGAATGGATAACGGATGCCCAGCCAGTATTTCTCCCAGCCCACCGGCAAGGGTTTTAAAATCCAGTGTCAGGCAACGATTGGTGGGGCTGCCGGATTTTTGTCCACTACTGCTGCAACCAGTGATTTCCAGCGGTGAAACCCGACAGGCATGGCTGGTGGCAAACTCGATCTGGCTACCCTGACCGGGTGTATTACCCAATGGTGTTCCGGCTGGAATAACCAGTGGTGTTTTTAAGCCGCCACGGGGTGTAAAAGCAATCAATGTGGTGGATACCAATGCCTGCAGTCGGGTTGGATCCAGTATTTCCAGCAGGTTACGGGTGAATCGAGGGGCTTCACGATCCAATTGATCTCTCAGACCGGCTGTCAGGAAGGCAACACCTTCCAGCAGGCGTTCAACATCAGGATCACTACCCGGCACCAGATGTCGCGCCAGCTCCGGTTCTTTTTCAGCATAATCAACGGCCAGAACCCGTAAACGGGTCAGCTCATCACGGTAATACTGATCAAACATGGGTCAGAGCCTCTTGTCCTGAGCTACTGCGTGGCAGTACCTGCAGGAGGTTGTTGTCATTCAGCCGAAAAAGCAGCTGCACCGGTTGACCATCAGGTAAGGCGGCATTCAGCAGCAGCTGTTCTTGCTGCAATTTAAAAGTCGGTTGTAATAACCGGGGTTCATAACGGCGTATCTGTTGCAGTAACACGCCTGCCAGCTGCTCCATCAGTTCCGGATCGGCATAAAGCCCCAGAACTGGCAGACGCCCCACACCCATCAGTGGATCCTGTGGAACAGTGCTTTGCCGAGTATTGAGCAAACGTTCCAGATGCAGGGCAATATCCTGCACCGGCGTTTTTTTGGCTCTGGATTTTCCCAGTCGGTCAAGCAGTGGCATGATCAGCTACTCCCACTTTCAGCGGTGGTTTCAAACTCCTGCTCACCACCTGCGCCATAACGCCAGATGATGCTGCGGTACACCAGCCGTACCTTTTCAAGGTATTGCAGTCCATCCTGCTGTGGTTGGGTGCAGTCAGGCATTTCGGTGGTGACAGAAAGCAGTTGAACACCTTTCATTTCAATCTGGTAAACCACCTCGGGTTGACCTTCGGTATCCGGTTGATACCAGCTCAGTTCAACGGTCAGTTGATCCTGTTCACACAGCGCCTGATTTAGCAGAGGGGATGCCGGGTCAATGGGTTTCAGAATTTCTGCCGGGCGGTGCACAACACTGCTGCCCAGCACACCACCCAGGCCTTCACCCTGACGTTCAACCGTGTGACTAAAGGACAAAACCTTGATCAGTCCTTCACCAATTCGGCTGTCATTCAGCCCACCCTGAATGCTGCCAAGGCTTTTTCCGGTGATTTTCATGTAGCCGGGTCTAGCCATATACATCTCCTGCCAGGGTTGAAGTCAGGTTCAGCTTGAAGTCCTGCCCCTGATGCCGAAGGTGAGGAGTCAGCTGCAGATGGATTTCTGGCTGTTGCTGGTCACTGATGCTGATTTTTAACAAGGCTTCGCGGAAGGGTTTACGATGCATCACTTCTGCGGAGGGTTTTTCCTGTGCTGAAACACTGCCTTGCAACCACTGGTTTAATCGTGTTTCCAAGTTGTTCAGGGTTTCACTGCCACCCAGTTGCTCACGCAGCACCAGTTTAAGATAGTGGGCAACCCGGCTCAGGGTTAACACATAAGGCAGCTGGTAATCCGGCTGAATGATGGTGTTGTGCCCGGCTCCGGTATGCAGTGCAACGGGTTGTTCAAAAGCTATGGAAAAATGCTGTCCAACTCCTGCCAGGGTAAAACCCTGATGGGCAAAAGCTGACAGGGTTTCCTGTGGCCACCTGGCCTCTATTGGAGGTAGCGGCGGGGTATGGGGATTCAGCTGATAGGCTGCCAGCAGTGGATCTTCATCACCCGGTGAATTCAACATGCCGGTATAACTGCCATGTTGCTGAAAGCTGTTTAATACCAGGCTGCAGAGTGAATAGCAGGGATTTCCCCACAGCATCGCATCTTCATCATCCAGTGGCTGCTCCTGAAAAAAGGCTTCTTCCAGCTGCAAGGCATGGGGCGGACGAACCAGCACTCTGGGTAAAACCAGATTGAGATAACGGCAAGCTGGTTGCTGCATCAACTGGCGCAATTTGATGAAGTTACGGCTGGTATTCAGTTCTGCGGCCAGCTCGGGTGTCAGGGTCTGGCTGAACTGATCCAACCCCAGCAGGCTGGGTGCCACAGAAGTCAGGATTGGTGCATGAGCTGCCTGCCCCAGTTTTGCCAGAGCCTCAAGCTCCAGCAGATCCTGCTGGTTATTGCTCCACTGCTGATCCACCAGAATCAGGCTATAGGGCAAACCACCATACTGACCCAGTTCTTCAGCATAAATTTTTTGAAATAGCGGGCTATCAACCAGTGCTGTGGAGGTCAGATTTTCCTGCAGGTCTTCACGACTCTGGTGCAGCAGTAATATCTCGGTTGCCGGGTGATCAGCACTGAAGCGAATCAGTCGATCCAAGCTTCGCCAGGTGGCTTCCAGTTGCCGGATACGCGGATGATGCAAGACCCGATTAACCTGATGCAGCGCCTGTTTTAACTGTTGTAACTGCAAAAAATCATCATCCGGCAGTATCAGGTGTTGCTGGATTTGCCGCAGTAATTGTTGTGGATGCAAATCCCGGAGGCTATCGATCTGCAGTTTTAATTCACCCAGATCCGGCAGTTGTAGTAGAACTTCTGGTTGCTGGTGCTGCAGCCAGTCATTAATGCCGGAATAACCCTGGGTGCTAACGGGTGTCAGAACGGGTTTTGACAGCCCTAGATCAGCCAATACCAGTATCCGGCACGGTAGTGGTGGACGTGTACTGCCAGACAAGGCTGCATCAAACTGCAGTGAGCTGTATAAACGGGTGTCCATCAGAGTGCACCTGTACGGATGATGGTGCGTGGCAGACGTTGCCGGCTGGCGGTCAGTACATTGATAACATCCGTGTGACCACGCAATCCGAACTGCAGATCAAAGTAACGGATATCCCACTCGGCCAGTCGCTCTTCATACAGGGGAAAATCTGAGCTGGCAAAACGCTTTGAACCCTGGGCAAACTCTTCCAGAAAACGCGGGAAGCCATAATGACCGGGATAACTCTTCACCATTTGGTAGTTATCTACCTGGATCACCAGCCGTACATTGCTGCAATCCAGTGACCAGATAAACTCTGCATCCATACGGAAGTTAAGGTTTTCCAGCTCTTGCAACCCTTTGCCACACTGCATTTCCAGCAGAACCCTGCTGGGCAGTTTTTTGGCTTCCGGATTTACGGTGATCGGGCGGGTGCTCAGAATGACAGAATACTGGTCACGGTTTTGTTTGCGGTATTCGTCTGCCTTGCGCATGAAACTCAGCAGATCAGTGCTGATTGGATAAGGCGCACCAAAAGCATTACGACTGATATAACCGGCACTGAAGCGCCGCTGTACAAAAGGGTTCAACTGCTCATCAAAAAATCGCCACAGCAAGCCGCCTTCTGCATAAAGAAAGTTGGCCATACGGTCTTCCGGTACACCTTCCGCGGCACCAAGGAAGCCCTCTTCCCATCTCATTTGTAATTCGTCCACTGATTGCTGAATCAGAAAACGGCGAAACATGTTCAGGGGGCCGCGAAACACCACCCAGAAGGGTTCGTTAAAGTCGGTGTTGCGTCCCAGTAACCCCTGCAAATCCTGCAGATGTCGATAACCCGTTGCCAGGGCGGTTTCACCCCGTGAGGGGTCATCTGGATTACTGTACAAATCCCGCATACTGAGGTGAGCAATGGAGCGAATTTGTGATTGTTTGGTCAATTCACGAATGTTGGCGCGGTATTCACCCAGCAGCAGGGCAGCACGCTCCACCATCAGCGCCTGTTCATCCTTGATAGCTTCTTCAGAGCCGACATTTTTACCGGCCTTGGCCGCCATTTTGCCGACCTTGCCAGCACGCTTCAGCATTTTAAGTGCCAGTTTTTGCAGTGCACCGGAACCGGATTCATTGGGTGCTATGGCGATCATATCCGCATACAGCTCCACCATATAAACCCATTCCGGTGCATTGTCATCCATGAAAGGACGCAGTTCGGCAGCCATGCGATCCAGAAACTGGAAGTGCTGGTTACGGCTGGTGGCCTGCATATCAATGGCTTCTCGCCAGGTATTAGGCCCCTCCAGCACATCTACACCCTTCTGAAAGGCCATGGCGAGTTGCTTCCAGGCCTCCAGATAACGCGCACGATAACTTTCTTCAAATCCGGGAATCAGAATGTTGACCTGTTCAGCAATGTCCTGGGTTTCCAGTAGCTGCTCAATAAAGTCATCAATCATTTCCTTGCCGCGCAGGGTGAAGGCGGCGGGTACTCGCACATCATCGGATGTGCGGATGCCCCGCCAGTACTCCCCCAGGCGAACTTCATGCTCCCCTGCAGACAGATTGCCCCAGTCCACCAGCCAGTCAATACTGCCGGGGCTTTGAGCCAGGATACGCTGCAGGTAAACCCGCTTGCTGTTCAGTCGGGCTTCCATTCGTTCCCTGTCTTCCTGCCAGATGATATACAGCAGGTGCAACCGGTTCAGAGTGGCCAGCTGAGACATGTCCAGCACAGCCAGTGAAGGATCATCATTCTGGGTATAAGACGGCGGCATGTCAGTGAGTCGGTTGAGATTAGCTCCATCCAACCAGCTCTGCAGCAGGTTGATTTCCCGCACCAGCTGACCAACATAACGTGCCATTTCCTGACCCAGCTCATTACCCGAGAGATTGCCTTCAAACAGCCTTTTTTCGGCATTCAGCTGCAAGCGACGATCCAGGGGAGTAATCAGACTCTGATCCACCCGCTGTACAAAAATACGCTGCAGGCGCAGCTGGAAATCCGGTGTGGCCGTGACATCATTCATCCAGGGTAAAAAGCTGCGATCATCCAGTTGTTGTATCAGGCTGGAAAACTGCTGGTTAACACGAATATTGCTGGCAAAGTCACTCTGTTCCACCAGATTACCGGCATAACGGTCACTGAGATCCTGCAGGAACAGCAGATCCTGTCGGTAGGTCAGACCCAGTGTGCCCAGCATAATCAGGATTACCAGTGCATAACCACTGATCCAGAGGTTACGTATGGCACGTTCGGCACGAACCGCTGCAGGCAGACGGGAGACATGATCCCGCTCTCCGGGCAGCACTTTGGTTAACAGGTCGTGGCAGAACAGCCCCTGTGGCAGAGGACTGTCAGGGTCACTTTGGATACTGCCCGCCAGATATACACCGCGTAGTTCCGGCAGTTCTTCAAAAACACTTTCCTGAAAAATGCCACGGGTAAAGTTACGCAATCTGCTGGACAACTCACCCAGGCGGCTGGGTAATACCAGTGCATCAGGGTCTGCATTACCGGCGCGGATAACAAAAATATTCAGATCTTTAAGGCGTTCGGACAACAGCTCAATGCTGTGTTCAACAAAATCATCAGCTTCCAGTTTTTGTTGATTCAGACAACCCAGGGCTTGTTCTTTGATGTGTTCCGGCAATGAAGCCGCCCACTGTTCAGTTCCTTGCAGGCGATCCAGCCCGGTTAGAACCAGATAAACTGGAAACTGGGTTTTTAACTGTTTGACCAGTTGCCCCAGCAGATCACGCAGATGTAAACCTTGATCGTACAGCTGATCATCACTCTGTTGTTCCAGCCAGCGCCAGTCAACCGGTAACAGCAAGCCATTTACTGGTTCTTCCTGACGGCTGGCAACCAGTAATTGCAAAGTTCGATGCCATTCAGGTGTGTGACGTCCATCTCTATCAAACAAAGCCGAAGGCAGCTGCAGCAGCAAACCCTGATTATAAGGCCAGAAGGTCACCGGAGTTTCCGGTCCGGTAAAGCGTGTTTCTGCATCAGTGGGCAGAGTGATTTTGGATGACTTTAACCAGTCGGATGCCAGATTGCGGTCACCCAGCAGCATAAACCAGGGCAGTGCATAGTGAGGATGCAGGCGTTTATCCTGCAGCGGGCTACTACGCAGGAAACTGAGTACTGCCTTAAAACGGGTATCCAGACTTTGAGTGTCTGCTGCTGAATATTGAGTTTCACTGTCTGCATTGGATTCCTGCAACAGACGCTTGGCTCTGGCACGTGCCTGCATCCGGGTAATAAACCAGCGCAGGCCACGATAACCAGCCCAGATCAGCAGCAGTGTCAGGGTCAGCAGCACACCGTTTTCAATCGGGAAGCCCAGCAGTAGTGCACCAAAAATTGCTGCAACGGCAATCAGTGACCAGATGAGCAGAAAAAGAAGGACTTTAAATAGAGTTTTCACGGGATAAGCCTTTTTATTGATAGTCTGCCGACACGCTAAATCAGCGCAACCAGTCGCTGTACCAGCGACAGAACCTCAACACGCATGACGACATACACCAGCAACACACCCAGCGCCGGTACACCCAGATAAAAGGGCAGCAGGGTATAACGCGAATGATTTCTGAGGCGTGGTTTTTCCCGGGGGGGGTAGGCTTCCGGTGTCAGTACTGCCTGGGTGTCTGTCCAGGGAATTTTCTGGCTATGAGACAGGAGTTCAAAGTTTTCCAGTCTCAGACCATCCAGACGTACACGCTCATCCAGCGAGAAATAACGGCCAGAAAAACCCAGTGCCAGGCAGTAGTAATAAACTTCACGCACATCCCTGTCGGCAGGATCGATCAGTGTCAGGCTCGATAGATTACTGAAAAACTCTTCACCGGCATTGGCTGTGTCGTAGTAACTTTTTTGCAGCTGACTGGCATTCCAGCGATTGGATTCTTTCCAGCCACAGGAGAGCAGTGCTTCATCCATGTAGGCAACAACAGCAAAACGGGCTTTTTCATAATGCTCACGGCGGTAACCGAGCGAAGCATAAACCAGCGCTTTTTCTGCCAGCAGACGCTCACTTTCAATTTTTACTTCTTCATAAGCGGGTTGCTCACCAGCTGCAATCTGGCTCTGCAAGCGTTTTACATAAGCCAGTGCATCAATAAAACAATCAATCAGCCGCATAATGTCACCCTTTGATTGCAACCAGTTCCAGCGCCAGATCTTCCGGCGCATCCGGCCATGCCAGTTCCAGCATTGCTTCCCGCTCTACCTGCAGCCAGGACTCATCATTGCTACTTAGTGCAAAGTAGGTCGAGTTGGGGCGTTGCGGCAAACCTTCCGGGCGAACTTCCAGCAGACGTTTATCAACACCCGGCAAGGCTCGAGATTGATACATCGGAACCAGGGTTGGTGTTCCCAGTTTGGAAAAGCGCTGGAAGCCTTCCAGCCATTTATCACGTCCCAGCTGAGTACGCACCACCAGAAATAGCTGTTGCCCCGCTTCCAGAAACTTGCTGGGCAGCTCCAGACGGTAGTTGCCACTTTCCAGCAGATTAAAGCGTGCCAGAGACTCGGAGCCTATGGCAATTTCATTCATCTGGCGGCTGATAATCTGGCGTGCGATATCAAAACACCGTCCCAGATCGAGATGATCATAAGCAGGCAGCTTGAGGTTGGAACCGGATATCTCACCACGGATGTTGGCATTGGTGGAGAAGCAGCTCAATTCAGCAATCAGGGTACGAGCTTCCTGATAGACTCGCTCAACCGGGGTGTTTCCCAACTCCAGCAGATGTGAAAGGATTTGCACTGAACGTCCCAGTGTTTGTAATGCCATACGGTAACGCAGCAGCTGGGGGTTAAATTCCGAACCACGGTAGCTGGAGGGTGACTGTTTGTAGTCTTCCAATTGAGTGCTTCTGGACAACAGCTCATCACGCAGACTGCGCACCCAGTGCAGCATTTCCGGCACAGCATTGATACTCAGCAAAGGAGGCAGGTATTCTGGATCACAGAGTACCTGTTCATTTTGCTGAATCAGTTGTAATACTGGCAGACTTTCGACACCGCTGAGATTTTTGAGCTGAGCACTGGTTACCAGCTTGCCGCTCAAGCTAAGCAAGGGGGTTTCAACAGCATCACCCGCTTGATATTGCTCCTGAAGTTGTTCGGGGCGGTCGCTCAGTCGGTATCTTGGGAGCTGATGGCGGGAAGCAAGAGTGCCACTCTGAACCGCCGGTCGCTGGTTTTTGCTCGCAATCACCAGATGTATCTGCAGGGGTTCACGTGTATCCGGCCAGAGTTCAGGCTGTAAATGCAGCTCTTCAAGCTGGGCGTTTTCCGGGAAACTGAACCAGCTGCCATCCCTCATCAGTACCCGCAATTGGCGGAAGGCAACCTTGCCTGCAGCCAGCGCACCGGCATCCAGATCACTGAAACCGACACCCCAGGGCAGTGCCAGCAAATTTTGCCGTATCGCCTGCTGGGTATCGAGATGAAAGGCATCCAGATGCTGAAAATGATGGGGCTGCAAGAATAGCCCCTGATGCCAGTAAATCGGTTTGTTGGTCAAGGTTGTCTTCCTTTATTCTTTTTACAAGGTTCAGAAGGCTCTGGCACGCAGGTTTTCAATCCGTTCTTCTCCAAGCTCCAGCCAGATTTTTAATCTTGCTGCTTCACCGGATGGTGGTAGGGCCTGGCGACCAAAAGGCCACCACCAGCGTTTTCTATTCTTATAAGGTACACTCCGGCCAGTGACACCGGGTATAGCAACAACTCGCACACTGGAGTCATCCGACATTCGGAAGTAACCAGCCAGAATGGCAAGGTGTGATGCGCCTTTTACCCGATCAAGAGCCAGGGTTCTGGTTTGCCCCGGTTGCAGGATCAATACAGTTTCCCGCATGAAATCACCCGAGAGTCGATTGGATTCTGCCGCCATCAGATCCGCCAGTCGGAAGGATGAAGGTCGATAATTATCCAGTTCCGCAGGATCACTCATCTGGATGATTTTCACTGCCAACGTGCGAGGTTCACCTTGCTGCGTATTGATATTCTCGCTGGCCTGCAGGCGAACAGCAATGGCTCTGGATTCATAAAGACCGGTACCGCCCAGCAATCGCGGCGGTATCCGCTCCTTATCCAGATATCGCCACTGGCCTTGATTGGGATTCCATTCCCATTTTGCCTCAGGGTCTTTTTTGCTGTATTCAGGTTCTATGTGCCCGGTCCACTCATAAGGTGTGGCACAGCCTGTTAACAGCAAGGCAGACAGCAGGTAGATCAGCCAGAAACGACCTTTCATGAATCGATTACTCACCAGCCCAGTTATCTATTGCGGTGCTGGAGGCTGTTTCATGATTCCAGGTGATGCTGCTGTAGCTGAAGCGAACTTCTTCAAACGCACTGATAGAGTCATTGGCTGGATCAAGGAAGTCCGGAGAGGTGGTTATGATGCTGACAACCTTGGCACCTTCCAGCTCGATGGTGTAGTAGTGCACTGGTTGACCATCACTACCAGTATCAGCACTGCGATAGAAGTGCAGCGCACAGTTCAGTGATTTTGGCTCAGCCAGGCACTGGAACAGCAGGGGTGAGCTTTTGTCGATCAGTTTACGTATCTGCAGGTATTCATGTTTACGGTTGCCGGTGACCTGACCGGTCAGGCGATCCGTCGGTACACTGACCTTGTGTTCAAAGCCGGTAACAAAAACTTCATCTTCGTGGCCGGATTTGAAAAAAGCACCAATACTTTCCTGGCTGGATGCACCCTCACTCAGGTTGTCACCATCAGCGGTTTCAATGGTCATGTAAATTACGTTAGGCATTGTCTGTTCCTCAGTATCTCAGTCGTTTTGGAATCGTGTGTTACACGCGATCCAGCAGTCCAGTCAGGGAAAGGGTGAAATTTGCACCCATAAATTTAAAGTGGGGTGTGACTTCCAGACCCACCTGATACCAGCCAGCATCACCATCCACTTCATTAACCGTGACCAGTGCACGACGCAGTGGGCGTTGGCTACGAGTAGCAGGGGAGGGATTTTCCTGATCAGCCACATACTGGCGAATCCAGCGATTGAGTTCACCTTCAAGATCAGCACGGCTTTTCCAGCTGCCAAGATTCTCACGCTGCAATACCTTGATGTAATGCGCTAAGCGGTTGATGATGAACAAGTAAGGCAATTGTGTACCGAGACGGTAGTTCAGCTCGGCAATCTTGGCTTCCGGATCTGTACCAAAATACTTAGGCTGCTGTACTGAGTTAGAAGAGAAGAAGGTGGCGTTATCCGCATTTTTGCGCTGAGTCAGGGGAATAAAACCCAACTCAGACAGTTCATATTCCTTGCGGTCGGAAATCACAGTTTCAGCCGGTCCGTTTAACAGGGACGTACCATCCACTTCCGTGACATGGACAGGAAGGTTCAGAACCGCACCGCCGGATTGTGGGCCAATGATGTTCGGGCACCAGCGGTAACGGGCAAAACTTTCCATCAGACGGGTGGCATAGGCATAACAGGCATTAATCCACAGGTAATCACTTTCACCCTGAGTAGCCTGCTCTTGATAAACAAAACTGCGTACCGGTTTGTCTTCACCAAACAGTGGGCGACCCATCATGCGTGGCAGGGTCAAACCCAGATTACGGGAGTTATCCTGTTCGCGCAGTCCGCGCCATTTGATGTATTGAGGACCTTCAAACAGGGATTCAACTTCTTTTAAATCCGGTAGTTCTGACCAGTTTTTCAGGCCAAAAAATACCGGCGAAGTGCCGGAGATAAAGGGTGCATGAGTCATGGCAGACAGTGCAGCCATGTGCTCCAGCAGCTTCACATCCTGAGTGGAGGGTGTGAAGGCATAATCACCAATCAATACACCATAGGGCTCACCACCGAACTGACCATACTCTTTCGTATAAACGGTCTGGAACAGGGCGCTTTGGTTGGCTTCCGGGGCATCTTCAAAGTCTTCCAGCAACTCTTCAGTGGAAGCGTTAAAAATCTCGACCTTGATGTTTTCGTTGAATTCGGTGCGCTGAACCAGAAAATCCAGGCCACGCCAGGTGCTTTCCACTGCCTGGAACTCAGGAGCATGGAGGATGGCATCCATTTGCTGGCCAAGACGGGCATCCAGCTCTTCAATCATCTGCTCAACCAGTGCTTTATCCACACGAGGCAGTTGGGTTTCACGAGTTAGCAGCTCACCCAGCAGGGCTTCAACCCCCTGACGTGCCAGATCATAACCGGCATCGGCCTGATCCAAACGGGTGAATTCAAGAATTTCACCAACCAGTGGTTGTACTTTGGTTTGTTCGCTCATTGTTGTTTATCCCCGGTTATTCCGCTGCACTGTCATCTTTAGGCTTTGCTGCTGAGTTTTTTAAACCCAGCTCTGCCAGCAGTTGTTTGCGCTGGGTCTGATCTTCCAGCATCACCTGAATACTTTTTCGCATGGCCGGAGTGTTACCCAGCGGGCCTTTTAAAGCTTTCAGCGCTTCGCGCAATTCCAGTGTCTGCTTCAGCGCCGGAATGCTCTGTGCCAGTTGATCTGGTTCCAGATCTTTTAATGAGCGAGGGTTGATCTCCACGGTCAGCTCTTCATCATCCGGGTTCAGTTGGTTGGCAACGGAGAACTGCAGTTTAAGATCCATGCTGCCCATAACTTCATCGAAGTTCTGGCGGTTGATACTGATGGATTGTCTTTCCTGAATTGGGAGGGGGTCTGCGCCGGTTCTGAAATTGCTGAGAATTAAGGCTTTGAAAGGTAGCTCGACCTGAGCTTTAGCATCACCGGTTGCTGGGCGGTAAGAGATATTGATGCGTTCCTTGGGTGCTACCGAGGTACCACTGCTTTTGCTTGCCATCTTGCGTTTCTCCGCAATTTATTGATTTTTAGATGCTTTTCACAAGCTGCCAGTTAAAAAAGTGTTAATGGAGCATTTTTGATGTGCCTTGAGATTAGCAATCGCCAGAAAGGCTGTAAACGTAATTTGTTGATTTATGTTATCTGCATCACAAAAAAAACGCCGAACTATTTTTATCAACAGGTTCGACGTGAAATTATGTGAAATATATAGCGATATAGATTGTGTCAGGTGTCAGCTACTTCGTTACTCTAGGGCTTTTTTGATGATCTCAAACAAGTCTGGACTGAGTTTTTCTTTGCGAATTCGCTCCAGCTCATTTTTCATCAGCCCTTTGCGGTAATCATCCATCCGTTGAAAGCGTGTCAGCGGGATCACCAGCCGAGCTGCAATCTGTGGGTTCAGGCGATTAAGCTCAATCACCTTGTCGGCCAGTAGCTGGTAACCGGCGGCATCACGGCGATGGAAGTTATGGCGATTCTGATTCACAAAGGTGCCAATCAGTGCACGCACCTTGTTGGGGTTTTTCATTGAAAAAGCTGGGTGTTGCAGTAGCTGTACCACACGATCCAGCGCATCTGGATGGGGACGGGTGACCTGAGCACTGAACCAGCTATCCATCACCAGCGGGTCATGTGCCCACTGCAGGGCAAAAGAT
>NZ_JACUUA010000238.1 GCF_014859565.1 Marinospirillum sp.
AGCTAGCCCGACACTTTTAATTCTTGACGCTGGCTGTATCAGTTCCGGCTATAACCAACCAAAACAGTCGGAATTGTCAGGCTGTTCAGGTAATGGTATTATTCGACTGTTTTCATTGATTTGTGTCAGGGGACCTTGAAAGTGATAAATCCTGCCACCATGTTATGAATAAGCAATCATTTGATGATCAAAAAAAGGAGAGTCACCATGGCTTTTGAATTACCGGCACTGCCCTATGCAAAAAATGCACTGGAACCACACATTTCTGCTGAAACCCTGGAATTCCACCACGGTAAACACCATAACACCTACGTGACCAAGCTGAATGGTCTGGTGCCCGGCAGTGAGTACGAAGGCAAAAGCCTGGAAGAGATCATCAAGGCCTCCAAATCCGGCCCGGTGTTCAACAACGCTGCTCAGGTCTGGAACCACACCTTTTACTGGAACTGCCTGACTCCTAATGCTGGCGGCGCTGCCAAGGGTGCCATCGCTGATGCCATCAACGCCAAGTGGGGTTCTTTTGAAGCCTTCCAGAAAGAATTTGATGACAAGGCCGTGAACAACTTTGGTTCTTCCTGGACCTGGTTGGTCAAAAATGCGGCTGGCGAGCTGGAAATTGTTAACACTTCCAACGCAGGTACACCCATGACTGAAGGTCACACTGCACTGCTGACTGTTGACCTGTGGGAACACGCCTACTACATCGACTTCCGCAACCTGCGTCCCAAGTACCTGGAAGCTTTCTGGGCACTGGTGAACTGGGACTTCGTAAACCAAAACTTCGCTGGCTGATTTTCCTACCTCGTATGTACCAAAACCCGGCCTTCGCCGGGTTTTTTGTTTGCCCGGCGAAGCCGGCAAACCCGGTCACCTGAAAGAAGGTGACGTCACCCTGACTGAGGGGGAAGACAATTCGAATGGCAAGGGCGTTGCTGGCCAACGGCTGGGTCTGGCTGAACGCGGCTAGTCCGCTGGCTCACTTGGCGATCCCCAATGCTTACTTGCACGAAGAACTGAAGTTAGTGGATCTAACGAAGGTGAAAACTGGAATCACTGTCCCTGAGTTCGGGGTGAAGTTAGTGACATGAGCCGTATACGAGGCCCGTACGTATGGTTTTGTGAGAGGGATGAGGCGGCAACGCCTCACCCTACTCGATATTAAATGCTGTTAAGCAAGGCGAGGATCAGTTTTGATCACATGGTCGTGTTGCTGGTGTTTGTTACGAAAGGCCATCAGTGCCGGTGTGTTTTCCAGATTGAACATTTCACGCAGCTCAATCCAGTCCAGCAGGCAATAAAGGCAGATGGCCGGGTAGTTCCAGTTGCTGAAACGACCACTGCTGACCAGGCCTTCAAGATGCATCATCAAACTGTTGATGCGTTCACGCTGCAAGTTGAAATACAGTGCATCCTGCTCAATATCCAGCCCGGATTTTTTCAGCAGAAATAGTTGTACAAAAGCCAGGCTGGCTTCATCAATCAAAGTCAGGTCATTTTCATCCTGAATGTCGAGTTCTTCACGTTGCTGTTTATCATTCAGATAGTTAAAAATCACTCGTGAATCATAAATTCGCTCCTTGCCAATCTCCAGTAAGGGGATTTTCCGTGCCGGGCTGATGGCTTCCAGTTGTGCCCGTCCATTCGGCGAAAAAATATCCAGTGCAATAAACTGGTAATCGGCATGTTCCAGCCAGATTCGCAGACGACGTACAAAGGGTGAAGTCGCCGAGCCGTAAAGTTTCATATTCACTCCTGATCTGTCCGCTGGGTATAAAGCTGAGTGTAGGTGATTGTTTAATCTTTACCAGTGTCTTGTTTTTGTGGTGCTTTTTTGATGAGGCGTGCTGCAAGTGTCTGAAGTTTGGGCGCACCAACCAGAATCAGTACAAAAGCAATTGGCCAGGCGATATAGAAGGCTCGCCACCAACGTGCAACAAAGTTACCGTCGATCCCGGTATTCACCAGGGTAATAACAAACGTCATGATGCTAACCATGTAAATCGACATGATGAACGAAAAAACGTAACGAGCAAAACGGGGTGGAAACAGCATAAAACCCTCCTGATGTATTTAAGCTTTTGCTTATTTTATAGACTTGTCAGACTACTGCCTAGCGATTCTGTTGCTGCTGGTTGCATCCCGGTTTGTTAGTGGACTTTCCCTTACATCCAGCAATGGGTATGCTTATCAAACAAGTGTTTGTAACAACTGGAAGAATTCCATGACCAATGAACAGCGCATGACGGGATTGAGGCGGCTGGGTAAGCGTGTAGTGAATGTTTCGGTCTTTGCCTGGCAGGGCGATCGCCGTGCTGAACCGGTTGCACAGGCAAGAGCTCATCTGGTCTGGCCGGAACAGGGTTGAAATTCTGCTGACTGCCCCCATTAATTCGGACATCCCTAGAGGTATTTTTTTCAGCAACAATCAATGAAGTTCAGGAGTCCGTTAAACATGAGCCAGGCAGAAAAACAAACACTGGGTTTTCAGACCGAAGTTAAACAGCTGCTGCACCTGATGGTGCACGCCTTGTACTCCAATCGGGAAATCTTTCTGCGCGAACTTGTATCCAATGCTTCGGATGCATGTGACAAGCTGCGTTTTCAGGCGATTGCTCATCCGGCTCTGCTGGAAGAAGACGCAGACCTGCACGTACGCATCAGCTTTGATGAGTCGTCCAACATTGTGACGCTGGAAGACAACGGCATCGGCATGAGCCGTGAAGATGTGATTGCCAACCTGGGCACTATCGCTCGTTCCGGCACCGCTGACTTTATGAAACAACTGACCGGTGATCAGAAAAAAGACTCTCATCTGATTGGTCAGTTTGGCGTGGGTTTTTACTCCGCTTTTATTGTTGCCGATGAAGTCACCGTGGAAACCCGTAAAGCGGGTGCGGCACTGGCCGATGCAGTACGCTGGGTCTCCAAAGGAGATGGTGAGTTTACGGTGGAGTCCATTGAGCGTGCTGCCCGTGGCACTCGTATCACCCTGCACCTTAAAGAAGATGCCAAGGAATATGCCAATGGCTGGCGGCTGCGTAATATCATCCAGAAGTATTCAGATCATATCGGTTTACCGATCCAGTTGCAGAAAGATGTTGAAGTGGATGGTGAGTCCGATACCGCTGAAAAAGCCACGGCTGTTGAATGGGAAACCGTCAACAAGGCTAATGCCCTGTGGACTCGCAGCAAAAATGACATCAAGGAAGAAGAATACCAAGAGTTTTACAAACACGTTGCCCATGATTTTGAAGACCCGTTGGACTGGAGTCATAACAAGGTGGAAGGCAAGCAGGAGTACACCTCGCTGCTGTATGTACCAAAACGTGCCCCTTATGACCTCTATCACCGCGAAGCCCCGCGTGGTCTAAAACTCTACGTTCAACGGGTATTTATCCTTGATAACGCTGAGCAGTTTCTGCCGCTCTACCTGCGTTTTATCAAAGGGGTGGTGGACTCTTCCGATCTGCCGCTGAACATCTCTCGTGAAATTCTGCAGCAGAACCCGCAGATCGACAGCATGAAAACTGCACTCACCAAACGAGTGTTGAGCCTGCTGGAGAAGATGTCAGAAGATAAAGAAAAGTATCAAATCTTCTGGAAAGAATTTGGTCAGGCCTTAAAAGAAGGCTCGGGTGAAGACTATGCCAATCGTGAACGTATTGCCGGTTTGCTGCGTTTCAGCTCCACCAGCGAAAACGAACAAACGGTCAGCTTGGCAGATTATGTCAGCCGTATGAAAGATGGTCAGGATAAGCTTTATTATCTGGTCGGTGAAAGTTTGGCACAGGTTAAATCCAGCCCGCATCTGGAAGTCTTCCGCAAAAAAGGCATTGAAGTACTGCTGCTGACTGATCGCATTGATGAGTGGCTGATGAGCCATCTGAATGAGTTTGACGGTAAGTCTTTTGTGGATGTAGCGCGGGGTGATCTAGATCTGGGAGCGCTGGACTCTGAAGAAGAGAAAAAAGCTCAGGAAGAAGTCAGCGAAACCAAGAAAGATTTGCTGGAGCGTATCAAAAAAGTGCTTGAAGAACGAGTCAGTGAAGTACGTGTTTCCACGCGCCTGACGGATTCACCGGCAGTACTGGTGATTGGTGCCGGTGATCTGGGTATGCAGATGCGTAAAATTCTGGAGGCTGCGGGTCAGAAAGCACCAGACAGCAAACCCATTCTGGAGATCAATCCTGCCCATCCGTTGATTGAACGGCTGGAGTCAGAACAAAAGGAACAGCAGTTCAGCGAGTTGTCTTTGCTGCTGTGTGATCAGGCCGCTCTGGCTGCCGGTGAAAGCTTGGAAGATCCAGGTCAGTTTGTGCAGCGCCTGAATCGCCTGTTGCTGGAGTTGAGTAACAGGTGACGGCTCCCCGCCCTTTTGGGCGAGGCTTCCAACTTCTCAGGCAGCTGCGAGTAAGTGACTCGTCTTACGCTTGCCACCATTGGCAGAGGCCGACAGTCCTGCGGCCTTTAATTTCAACATACCCTGCGCTCGAAGGTTGAGCGCAGCATTCACATCTCGATCTCGATCTGCCAAGCACGCTGGACACTGCCATTGAGGGATGGTTAATGGCAAATCAGCAATTCCCGCTTTTAAAAAGATACTTTAAAAAAAACAGCCTGTTATGCGCTATTGTAGAGAAAGGCTTCGTAAACCTCATTGCGTTGATAGCACTAGTTTG
>NZ_JACUUA010000239.1 GCF_014859565.1 Marinospirillum sp.
GTAGCCTGCTTTTTGTAATAAGTGTGCCGTCAAAAGACCCTGATCCGGCTCGTCATCCACAATAAACACCAGCGGGCTGGTTTGAGGAGGGGTGATTGACTGAGTGTCAGTGTCGATGCCGTTCATTGGGTGCTCACATCAGCATTAAAAAAATTGACCCGACCCTTGCCATCTCTTTTGGCTGCATACATGGCATGGTCGGCGCGTGTTAAAAGTTCACTGTTACTCTGAGTGTCTGGCATAAAGGGCAGTGCGCCAATGCTGGCACCCATGCTGGCTGTTTTAGCAGTCAGCTGCATGGGTTGGCTGAGCAGATCCAGCAGCTGCCGGGCAAAGTCTTCGGCTGCCTGTTGCTGACCACGCTGGTGCAACAGCAAGACAAATTCATCACCACCCAGCCGTGCGGCAAAGTCGTTTTTCCCCAGCAGCTTGTTGATGCGCTGCGCCACTTTAATCAGGGCTTCATCACCGGCTTCGTGGCCCAGGGTGTCGTTGATGGGTTTGAATCCATCCAGATCAATAAACAGCAGCAGGTGGGGCAGGCTGCTCGGCTGCTGCTGAAAGTTATCCAGCATTTGATTAAAAGCAGCTCGGTTGGGCAGGCCGGTTAAGGCATCATGCAGGGCGAGGTATTCTATGCGGATGCGTGCCGCTTCTTCTGCTGAAATATCCTGTACCAGACCAATAAATAAACTGTCTTTGGCTCTTTTCACTTCAGTCACCGCCAGCCGCATCGGGAAAAGCTCGCCGGATTTGCGCCTTCCTTGTACTTTGCGCCCAATGCCCATGATTTTTGGTTGTTGGGTTTCCAGGTAGTTCGTTAGATAACCATCGTGTTTTTCTGCGTGATGGCTGGGCATCAGACTATTCACCTTTTGCCCCAGCATTTCGGCTGCGCTGTAACCGAAGATGACTTCTGCTGCTTTATTAAACTTTTGAATATGACCCGTCTGGCTGATGGTGATGATGGCCTCGTACACATTATCCAGCACACCACTCAGGCTTTGCTGAAGTATGGCAATGCGCTCAAAGGCCTGAATACGTGCGCCAAGAATGTCAAAATCAATCGGTTTAAACAGGTAGTCATCGGCTCCGGCTTCCAGCCCTTTGAGCATGGCGTCTTTTGATTCCAGTGCAGTCATCATGATGATGGGCACCCAGGTTTGCTGATCCATCTCACGGATAATCCGTGTTGCTTCGATGCCATCCATTTCCGGCATGATGTTGTCCATCAGGATAAAGTCCGGCTTCTCGTGACGGTAAGCATCTACTGCAGCACGCCCATCCAGCACATGCTGAACCTGGTGGCCACGCTGAGCCAGAAAAGCCTTAACTGGCCCGGAAGTGGTTCTGGAGTCGTCTGCGAGTAGGATTTTCATGGTTGTTTTGCTCTGTTGTTAAATTTTTATGCCTGTAAACATATCAAAAGCTTCGCTGGATTAGTGGAGCTTTTGCTTCTGAAACACGCCAGCTCATCCGCTCAGGATACATTTTTGTTACATTTGAGTGGTGGTGATATAAAAAAAGGATTCTAATTGCATTTTTATCGTGCAGTACGCTAGACCTATACTGTATGCACAAGGCTGGTTCGGAGATTTGAATGCTTGACGCATGGCTTAACAAGTTACGCTTGCCATTGATTATGGGTTTGTTGGCAGGGTTTTTGGCGCTGTTGGTGGGTAGCCTGTTTTTATGGCAATTACATCAGCATCACCAAGAGGCGGAGCAACGTGAAGTCGAGGAATTGCTTACGCGTCATGCGCTGCAGCTGGAGCAGCAGGTTAGTGTAGGCATGGCAATTAATGAGCTGTTGGCAGTGATTGATGCTTTATCCGGCTATGGGCTGGAGTACCGCTTTTACCACCAGTTACCGGGTGGTGAGCTGCAGGTGGTTCAGGCTTCCAATGGTGAATTGCTGGCCAGGTCTGTAAAGCATGAACTGATATTACCTAATGGCCGCTGGCTGCTGGTTGCTTCACCGGCAGATGGTTGGGTAAATTGGCTGCATTTGACGCTTGAGATGGTGCCTGTTTTATTGATTAGTCTGTTGGTGGGTTTGCTGGCTGCACAGATGCAGCGGATTAAGCAAATGAACACAGGGCTGGAGAAAATCATAACCAGTCGTACAGCTGAGTTACAGGTTTCGGCTATGGCTTTTCAGTCACAGAATGGCATTCTGGTTACAGATGCTGAGCAGCGTATTGTTAAGGTCAATCGGTCTTTTCAGGATATTACCGGATACAGCGAAGCAGAGGTTTTAGGTCAGACACCGGCACTGCTCAGCTCCGGGCGACATGATGCCAGCTTTTACCAGCAGATGTATGCTGATCTTGAGCAAGCTGGCTTATGGCAAGGCGAGATCTGGAATCGTCGAAAAAATGGCGATATCTATCCAGAGCACCTGACCATCACGGCCATTTATGGTGCCAAAGGACAAATCACTCACTATGTTGCTAACCTGGCGGATTTAACCGAGCGTAAGGCTAATCTGGAGCGGATCTACCAGCTGAAATTTTTTGATGCATTAACACACCTGCCTAACCGCAATCTTTTGCGTGAAACCCTGCAAACCCTGTTGGCTGATACCTCGGAAAACGATACAAACCATCTGGGCAGCCTGCTGTTTATCGACCTTGATCACTTCAAGCAGTTTAATGATGCGCTGGGGCGTTCTGTTGGTGATCAGTTGCTTCAGCAGCTGGCGCAGCGATTGGGACAGGTTTTACCGCCAGAAACAACGCTGGCGAGGTTGGGCAGTGATGAGTTTGTGGTGCTGTTGCTGCAGCCGGACGTGCACCAGAGTCAGGCTGCTTCTGATGTTGAGCAGTTGGCTGAAACCCTGCTCAGTCGATTAAATGAAACTTTTGTATTGGCGGGTCAGCCACATCATATTACGGCATCTATTGGTGTGACCTTGATCCAGCCACATGATGATCCTGATGAGTTATTCAAGCAGGCAGAACTGGCAATGTTTGAGGCCAAGAATAAAGGCCGTAATCGTATATCCTTTTATAAGCAGACAATGCAGCTGCAAGCGATTCACAGGCTGGAGCTGCAGGCAGCGATGTACGAGGCACTGAAAGAACAGACATTTGAGCTTTTTTACCAGCCGCAGCTGGATGCCAATAATCAGATGAAAGGTGTTGAGGCGTTGATACGCTGGCAGCATCCGGCTAAGGGTTATATCTCACCTGGTGAGTTTATTCCGCTGGCGGAAGAAACAGATCTGATCCTGAAGATAGGGCACTGGGTGCTGGAAACCGCTTGCGCACAAGCAGTACGCTGGTCAACACAGGCTGCTACCTGTGAGCTGATTATTTCTGTGAATGTCAGTGCCAGGCAGTTTACTCGCCCAGACTTTGTGCAGCAGGTGGAGCGTGTGTTGCAATCCAGTGGTGCTAACCCAAAGCGGCTGCAGCTGGAGCTGACTGAAAGCATGCTGGCTGATGATACACAGGACATCATTAACAAGATGGTGCAGCTTAAAAGCCTGGGTTTGTTAATCTCCCTGGATGATTTTGGTACAGGTTATTCATCGCTTAGCTATTTGCAGCAGTTGCCGTTTGATCAGCTCAAGGTGGATCAATCTTTTGTACGAGATATTAATCCGCTTGATCCACGGCGGTCTTTGGCAGCAACAATCATTGTGCTGGGGCTGAATCTGGAGCTGGAGGTGATTGCAGAGGGTGTCGAAACACCGGAGCAGCAGGCATTTTTACAGCAGCAGGGTTGCCAGTTGTTTCAGGGTTATTTGCTGGGGCGGCCAATGCCGGTTGCAGCGTTGGAGGCGCGAATAATCGCTAATACCTCTGAAAAGTATAACCCTGGCCGTATTGGCTGACGAGCTTTCCGGGGGAAGGTGACAAGCTGCTCAGTTTTTTACGCAGTCGACTGATCAACAGATCCAGGGCACGACCATCCTGGGCTTTTTCCTCATTGCCCCACAAGCTGTCTGCAATTTCCTGACGATTCAAAAGCTGACCGTCCATCTGAGTGAACAGCTCCATAAGGCGAAACTCAGAGGCGGTTAAACGAAGACGCTGACCAAAAAAAAGCAGTTCCTGGTTTTGGCTGTTCAGCTTCAGTCGGGTTTCTGGTAGCAAATCAGGATTTTGATGTTCGAGACGCCTCATCACGGCATGAATCCGCGCAATCAGCACTGTACGGCTCAGTGGTTTGCTGACAAAGTCATCCGCACCGCAGTGGAGCGCCGTTGCCAGATCATCCTCGTGATCCTTGTGGGTAATGAAAATCTTTGGGGTGCGGGTACGTTGCTGCAGTTGTTTGACCAGCTCGATGCCATTCATGCCTGGCAGTAACCAGTCGATCAATAACAGATCAAATTGTTTGCCTGGTTGATCCAGTATTTCGAGAAACATTTCTGCGGAATAATACAAACTGGAGTTGTAACCATAAGCCTTCAGCCAGCTGGCGACCAGCCTTGCTTGATCCATATCGTCTTCAATGATCGCGACCTGTTGTGACATGCGCCGTTGCCCAAATCTTTTATTGTTGAAGTCCCTCTAATTTAACAGGTTTTTCAGATTTCGGAAATGTATTAACCCGCCTTATTCATGAGGCATAGCTGAAAAGTGGGCGTGGCTTTGGTATGCTG
>NZ_JACUUA010000032.1 GCF_014859565.1 Marinospirillum sp.
GCCAACCGCAGGATGCCAGTGAGTGAACCGGGAGGATTCAGTGCCTCACCCAGCTCATTCAGAATGGCACCTTCCACCGGACAGATGCTGGCACACTGAGGATCAGGAAAAGCCTCGGCACACTCGGTACACAAGGACGGGTTGATCTCAAACTGCAGCTCATTCTGTGTAATGGCGTCATTCGGACAGACCATTTCACAGGCGGTGCAGCTGACACAACTGGAGACAATTTCAAACGCCATGGTTCACCTCCTCAAGCGGACTGCAGGCGGGGTTGTGCGGTGTGCAACTGCCCTTGCTGTTGCAGCTGTTGGTACACAGCCCGTACCGCATCTTCGATCACTTCCATTGCATGTTCACCATCCGGCTGGATACCGGCTGCTTCCAGCGCACTCCAGGGTTCATAACCCACTTTGGAGCAGAGCAGCACTTCACAATCCTGCAACTGATGAATAATGGCATCCAGCACCGTTTCGCCGTCATCTCCACAGCTGGAGCCACCTTCACAATAAGGCTTGTCCACCTTGCGATGACCAATAAACCGTACACCCCGAACACTGGCCTCATACACCAGAAACTCGGTGGCATGACCAAAATGCTGGTTGATGATGCCGCCACCCTTGGTTGCCACGGCCATTTTTACCGGGCGGGAATCACTTTTCACCTCGGGCACCACAGCAGCCTGACGCTGACTGTTCAGCTGCTCCAACAGTTGTTTCTGCACTTCT
Source organism: Marinospirillum sp. (assembly GCF_014859565.1). The sequence continues at coordinate 729 of NZ_JACUUA010000032.1, forward strand.
GCACGCTGCACCATAGCGGCTTCATAATCCACTTCCAGGCTTTCAATCTTATCCAGAGTGAATTCTTCACCCCGGTCTTCACCCAGCATACCCACCGCATCAGCACGGCACTGGCGGCAATGGCGCATCATGTTCATATCACCGGCACAGGCATCCTGTATGGCTTCCAGCTCGGCAGCTGTGGGTTCACGCTGACCGGTCAGGCCAAAGTAGGTGCCGTGTTCTGCTTCGGCAATAATCGGCATCACATTGTGCAGAAACGCGCCTTTTTCTTTAACAATCCGTGATACTTCGATCAGATGCTGATCGTTGATACCGGGGATCAGTACTGAGTTAACCTTGACCAGAATGCCTTTGGCAATCAGCATTTCCAGCCCTTTCTGTTGTTGCTCAATCAGAATACGTGCCGCCTCAACACCACGAATTCGGCGGTTTTCCCAGAAAATCCACGGATAAATCCGGGCACCAATTTCCGGGTCAACACAGTTGATGGTGACGGTGACATGATCAATGTTGTGCTGACTGATTTCTTCCACACATTCCGGCAGGTTCAGACCATTGGTGGACACACAGAGTTTGATGTCCGGTGCTTCTTTGGTCAGACGACGGAAGGTTTCAAAGGTACGTTGTGGATTGGCTAGTGGGTCACCGGGGCCGGCAATACCCAACACCGACATCTGCGGGATGGCGGCAGCCACAGCCTTGACCTTTTTTACTGCCTGCGGTGGGGTGAGTACTTCGGATACCACACCGGGACGGGACTCGTTGCTGCAGTCGTATTTGCGGTTGCAGTAGTTGCACTGGATATTGCAAGCCGGTGCCACTGCCACATGCATTCGTGCAAAGTAGTGATGCGCCTGCTCAGAAAAGCAGGGGTGGTTGGCCACCTTGTCACGAATGGATTGTGGCAGATGCTCCTGGCTGGCAGCACTGCTGCCACAACCACTGGATGCACAACCCCCGGCACTGGATTCAGTTTTTTCATTATTCAGAACAGGCAGCTTCACGGTCAGTTCCTCATCATCAGGTTCACTGGCGGTATCGCAAGTTTCATACCTACTCGTGAAAAATTATTTAACTCACTGTTTCTAAAGCTTTAATCTAGTAGCGCCAAAAAGATTGTCAGTTATACGACAGGTTCCAGAACAGCGGATGTCGGACTTGTGACCAAATCAGATTTGTTTAACCCGGATATTCAGTGTCTGGATACGATAGGCAATCTGCCGAGGTGTCATGTTCAGCAGTCGTGCTGCCTTGGCTTGCACCCAACCCGCCTGTTCCAGCGCAGCAATCACCCGCTCACGCTCATCCAGATTTTCATCCGCCAGATCAATCTGCCCACCGTGAGAGCCAGTCACCCGCTCCTCAATACCGGTCAGTAACACCTGATCCCGATCAATCATGCCATCAGAGGACATCACTGCTGCCCGCTCCAGACAGTTTTCCAGCTCCCGCACGTTGCCTGGCCAGCTGTGGTGCATCAATACCCGCAAAGCAGCATCACTGATGCTGAGTTCACGCTCCTGTGCTGTAGCAATTTTCTGCAGCAGGAAGTGGGCAATTTCGGGGACATCCTCCAGCCGCTCCCGCAGGGTTGGCATAAAAATTGGCATCACATTCAGGCGATAATAAAGATCCTCACGGAAAGCCCCATCTTCCACATCGGCTTCCAGATCCCGGTGAGTGGCAGCCACCACCCGTACGTTCACCTTGATGCTGCGGTTGCCACCCACCCGCTCCAGCTCACCTTCTTGTAATACCCGCAGCAGTTTGGCCTGAAATCCGGGTGAAACTTCACCTATCTCATCTAAAAATAGAGTGCCCTTGTCAGCCTGTTCAAAACGCCCCTGACGCAGAGATATAGCACCGGTAAAAGCTCCTTTTTCATGCCCGAAGAGTTCTGATTCCAGCAGGTTTTCCGGCAGGGCTGCACAGTTGAGTTTGACAAAAGGGCCACGCGCCCGCGGGGAGTTGTAATGGATGGCGTTGGCAATCAGCTCCTTACCTGTTCCGGTTTCACCGCGAATCAGCACCGTGGTATTCCATTTGGCTACCTGACGCACCTGCTCAAAAACCTGACGCATGGGAAAAGAGTGACCAATAATGTTGTCAAAACCGAACTGGCCACGCACTGTGCGTTTTAGTTCATCCCGTTCATCTTTGAGGGCACGGCGCTCACTTTCCACTTCCCAGGCCAGACGTACAGTCTGACCAATCAGGTTGGCGACCATTTCCAGAAAACGGGCACGTTCACCCAACAACTCCTTCTGAGAGCTGCTGGGCTGGGCTGCAAAAACACCCAGCACTTCATCACCACTGCGAATCGGTACACCAACAAATGGACGTTGTGGATCATAAATCCCCAGTCGACCCAGAAAACGGGAGTCATCAGTGATTCGGTGCAGGATCAGGCTTTTGCCCTGTTTTAACACTTCACCGATAATGCCTTCACCCGACTGATAACGGATATCACCCGCTGTCAGCTCAGGAACACCACGCAGCGCATACACAACCAGCTCATCTTTTTCCGGCGGCACCAATGCCACCAAACCCCGTTCCAGTCCAACCCGTTGATCCAGCACTTCCAGCACCCGGCTGAGGGTTCCTTGCAGGTTGAGTGATTCGGACAGCACCTGACTAACCTGAAACAAAGTCTCCAGCTCACCGACCAGAATGGCCTGCAGCATTTCCGGAGCCAGGGCTTCTGTTGTTTCTTCTGTTTTAAACGCGTCTGAGTCATACATAAGGAATCAACACCTTGATTACACAGCCATGAGTCAGATCAGGATCAATTTCCATCAATCCCTGATGACTATTCACTATATCCTGCGCCAGAGTCAGCCCCATACCCAGATGCCCTTTGCCGGACGAGCGTGTGGTGTAAAAAGGCTCAAAAACCTTGAGTTGATCCTGTGAAGGAATGCCGGGTCCGGAGTCTTCCACACGGATTTCAACAGCTTCTTCAAGCGAGCGGGTAGTCACCCGGATTTCACGCACAGATCCCTTGTGATCCTTGAGAGCATCTATGGCGTTATCCAGCAGTTGTTTGAACAGCGTCACCAATCCGGTGGGTTTGCCCTGAATGCTGGGCAGTTGGTTTTCCGGTTGCCAATCCACGGTGATACCCGCTGCCAGCAGGCGAGGTGTCAGCAGGCTGAGTGTATTTTTTAACAGGTCATTGATATTCACCACTTGGGTGGCTTCTTCTGTGGGAGCAGGAATACAGGACTGCAGCATATCCAGTGCCTGGCGTCCGGCCTGCTGCACTTCACCCAGCAACTTAAGCAACCCGTCTGCATCATTGTTGTTGCGACGCTCGACCAACCGGGCAGCGGCATTAATCAGATTGAGCGGGCTTTCCAGTTGATATATGGCCCCGGAAAGCGCTTCTCGTACACTTTGCACCCGCTCCCTTTCTGCCAGTAATGCCTGCAGGCTGCTGAGGCGCAGCTGGCTCTGCTGGTTTTTAAGACTGGTAATGTCCTGCAGGGTGATCAGCAGGTAGTGGTTACTCTGGTTGTGAAAATACCCATCTGCACTGGTATCTTTTTCTTCTATTAATGAACCACTGCAACTGAACCACAGGGGTGATCCCAGCTGACTGGATTCCATGGTGATTTCCAATGCTGGAAAACCCTGGGTTCTAGCTTTGTCCGACTGAAAATGATTGGGCCATTGTTGTGTTAATGCCGCCAGCAGCTGATTCAACGGGTCATTTTTTAATCTCAGCTGCAGGGCTTTGTAACTGCGATTACTGAGCACTGCCTGCTGTTGCTGATTGATCAGCACCATCGCCACCTGTGCGGCATCCACGGCAGATTCAATCAGTGCACGCTGGTTGATCAGCTCATGTTCCAGTTGATGCACTTCCGTGACATCCCGATGTAATCCGAGATAGTGAGTGGTTTCACGCGCTGCATTTAATACCGGGGTAATGGTGATATCCGCCAGATAACGACTGCCATTCTTGCGGCGATTGACCAGCAAGCCGTTCCAGGACTCTCCAGCATTCAGCCTGGCCCACAGGCTTTCATACACCAGTCTGGGAGTTACCTTGTACGAGAGGATAGATTGGTTACGCCCCACCAGTTCAGCGGCATCGTAACCTGTCACCTGCTCAAAACAGGGGTTGGCATAAACAATGCGGGCACGGGTGTCGGTAATGCTGATTGCAATGGCAGCCTGTTCCACCGCCAGTCGGAAGATCTCCGGCGGAAGGGTTTCTGCGGCTGTTTTCAGCTCCATTGCCATGGATAGATCACCGGATTCGCACATGTCTGAACTCCTGATTGGCTTTGTCGTCTTCCATGCAATAGGCGTACCAGTGTCTTACAAACGCTGTTTCTTCATGTTCCAGTCAAATTTGTACTGCTGATGTTTTGTTGTGTTTGCTACAAAAATGCCCCGTTTAGCATCTCAGGAACAGCTTTTTACCTGCTGCTGCACTGTAAAACAGCAGCAGAATCCCATGGCACAGTCCTTGCTGAATCCTCCCATACCGGATCCTGAAAACCAGAATCAAGCGGAGCACACCATGTCGGATTATTTTTTATTGCTGGTTTCCACAGCCTTGGTCAACAACGTCATTTTGATCAAGTTTCTTGGCCTCTGCCCGCTGATGGGGGTGTCCACCAAGATGGATGGAGCGCTGGGCATGGGGTTAGCCACCACCTTTGTACTGACCTTGGCAGCAGCGGCCAGTTGGATGCTGGAGAACTGGTTACTGCAACCTATGGGGCTGGAATACCTACGGATTCTCTCTTTTATCCTGGTGATTGCCACAGTGGTGCAGTTCACCGAAATGCTGATTCGCAAGATGAGCCCACCGCTTTATCAGATTCTGGGGATTTATCTGCCTTTGATCACCACTAACTGTGCCGTGCTGGGGGTTGCCCTGCTGAATGTGCAGGATGGCAACAGTTTTATCCAGAGCCTGATGTTTGGTTTTGGTTCTGCCTTGGGTTTTACGCTGGTACTGGTAATTTTTGCCGGTTTGCGTGAACGCTTGGCAGTGCTGCAGGTGCCTGCCCTGTATCAGGGTGCTCCCATTGCTTTTATTGTTGCCGGGTTGTTATCGGTGGCGTTTATGGGTTTTGCCGGTCTGGCCTGATTCTGAAGACCCGTCCGATTTTAAAGAGGAGTTGCCAAAATGCTGATGTCTGTTTTGCCTCTGACACTGCTGGGTGGTGTGCTGGGATTCCTACTTGGAGTTGCATCCCGTGTGCTGAAAGTGGAACGCAGCAATGTTGCTGAAGAAATTGAACAGCTGCTGCCCGGCACCCAGTGTGGTCAGTGTGGCAACCCCAGTTGTGGTGCTGCTGCTGAAGCGGTGGCAGCCGGTGATCTACCGGCGACCTTCTGTCCTCCTGGTGGTAAGGCTGTTGCTGAAGCCATTGCCGCCCGGCTGGGCATTCCGCTGGATTTGAGTGGTATGTGTGATGAAGGCCCAAAAGTGGCCCGTGTGGATGAGTCCCTTTGTATCGGTTGTACCCGCTGCATCAAGATCTGCCCTACCGATGCCATTCTCGGTTCAGCCAAACATTTGCATGTTGTTTTTGCGGAAGCCTGTACCGCCTGCGGTAAGTGTGAGGCAGTTTGCCCCACTGAATGCATTCGGCTGGAGCCGGTGGCACCGACTCTGCAAACCTGGAGCTGGAGCCAGCCCGCGTTATAACCCCGGATCAGGAGTTACAGCATGTTTAAAAAATCCATTCGTGGCGGTGTGCATCCCGCAGATCACAAGGCATTAAGCAGTGATTGCAAAATTCGCCACTTTCCTGCCGGTGAACAACTCCATGTTTCACTGCAACAGCATCTGGGTGCACCCTCCACACCAGTGGTTAAAGTAGGTGATTCGGTGCTTAAGGGGCAGTTGATTGGTGCCAGTCAGGGGCATATTTCAGCACCGGTTCATGCCCCGGTTTCCGGTCGAATTGTGGCTTTGGCAGAACAAACCGCCCCCCATCCCTCCGGTTTGCCGGTATTGGTGCTGACACTGGAAAATGACCAGCAACACCGCTGGGCAGAAATGGACGTTGTTGCTGATCCTTTTGCCTTGCAACCGGAAGAAGTCTGTCTGAGAGTGGGCGCGGCCGGAATTGTTGGTTTGGGTGGCGCAACTTTTCCTGCGGCAGTGAAGCTGGGACTGAGTTTAAAAACTGGTGTGGATACACTGATTTTAAATGGTGGTGAGTGTGAACCCTATTTAACCTGTGATGACCGGCTGATGCGTGAAGCGGCGGATGAAATCATCAAGGGTGCCCTGCTGATGCAACATGCTGTACAGGCCAGACAGGTTCTGATTGGCATTGAGGATAATAAACCCGAAGCACTGGACGCCATGCAGCATGCGGCGGCAGGTACAGGCATTGAGATCAGATCTGTACCCAGTCGTTATCCCATGGGTTCGGAAAAACAACTGGTACAACAACTGACCGGCAAAGAACTACCCGCCATGAGCCGCGCCGCGGATTCCGGTCTGGTGGTACACAATGTTGCCACTGCACGGGCTGTTTATCAGGCTTTGTTTCTGGGGCGGCCTTTGATTTCCCGCGTGGTTACGCTCAGTGGTGGTGCCGTGACTCACCCTGGTAACTGGGAAGTACCACTGGGCACTCTGGCCAGTGATTTTCTTAACCGCGCCAGTGGTTTTGATTCAACACCTGCACGCCTGATCATGGGTGGCCCGATGATGGGCATTCAGTTACCCAACTTACACGTGCCGATTATCAAGGGTTCCAGCGGTATTCTGGCACTGACAGAAGACGAAATTCAGCAGAAGAATCCCAGCCCCTGTGTACGCTGCTCCAGCTGTATACGCAGCTGTCCTATGGGGTTATTACCACTGGAGATGGCAGCCAGTATCCGCAGTGGCAACCTCAAGGCCGCCAGCCAGCTTGGACTGAGTGACTGTGTCGGTTGCGGAGCCTGCAGCTACATCTGTCCATCCAGCATCCCACTGACCCACCTGTTTAATTATGCCAAAGGGGAAATTCATACCCAGCAAAAGGCAAAACAGAAAATGGAAGCCACTCGTGTGCTGGCACAAAGACGGGAAGTACGGCTGGAGCGTCAAGCCAGAGAGCGTGAAGAATTAATGGCAGCCCGCCGTGCTGCTGCCGCAAAAAAAGCTGCAGCAGAAGCTGAGGAGCAAACCTCATGAGCCAGTCCCCGAGTTCAGCCCTGAATCAGCCTATCCACGGCCCACATGCCCACAGCCATTCCCGCATGCCAATGATGATGCTGCAGGTGTTGATTGCGCTGACACCCGCCACCCTTTACGGCTTCTGGTTGTACGGCTGGATTGCATTTAACCTTTGGGTGATCTGTGTGGTTTCTGCAGTGTTCTGGGAAGCCCTGTTTCTCAAGTTCTTCGGCAAAAAGGTTAAAAGCCATCTGTACGATGGTTCTGCTTTGGTCACAGGTTGGTTGTTGGCCTTGTGTCTACCACCGGGAGCACCCTGGTGGCTGGCTGTTGTAGGTACTTTTCTTGCCATCGCCATGATCAAACAACTTTTTGGTGGGCTGGGTCAGAATGTCTTTAATCCGGCCATGGCTGCCAGAGTGATGCTGCTGATTGCCTTCCCGTTTGAAATGACCCAGTGGATTTCACCGGAAGTGTTGCAACTCCAGTATCCGGATTTTTCCAGCGGACTGGCTCATACCCTGGCGATTAACCATCTACCGGACAGTTACAGCGGAGCCACCCTGCTGGATGGTTTAAAAAATCAGCTATCCATGGGTATAACCGTTGAACCGGCTCTGAACAGTCTGAACTACTCACCATTAACCAGTTTCAGTGGACTTCATGCCGGTAGTGCCGGTGAAAGTACCGCCCTATTATTACTGGCCGGTGGTGTGTTTTTGTTGTGGCGTGGTGTTATCACCTGGCAAGCGCCCATAGGTTTATTACTGGGACTAGGTGTTCCTGCACTAATTATGAATCTGCTGCAACCGGACACTTATCCCGGTCTGCCTTTTCATTTGTTGACCGGTGGTGCCATGCTGGCCGCCTGGTTTATTGTCACCGACCCAGTGACCGGACCAACCACAGCAAGCGGACGACTGGTGTTTGGGCTGGGTTGTGGGTTACTGGCTTGGTTAATCCGCACTTACGGGAATTACCCGGAAGGAATTGCATTTGCTGTGATGCTGATGAACAGCGCCACTCCCCTACTGGATCGTTATTTCCGGCCCCGCATTTATGGCCGTAATGCTGCTGGTGCACCTCTGCAGCCCGGTGCCGAAAAATCAGGAGAAAAGTCATGAGCCTGAGCAAAATCAACCTTGCCAATATCCGTGACCGTCTTGACTATCAATCTGCCCTGCTGGCCATTGTAGTGCTGGTGACTTGTAGTGCACTGGCCATAGCTTATCAACTGACGCGTGAGCCCATTCGACTGGCACTGGAGCAGGATATGCGCCAGAGTTTTTCCCGCGTGTTACCTGCCGAGTTGCACGATAACGACCTACTGAGCAGCCAGGGACAAATCACGACTCCCTGGGGTGAGCTGACTTATTACCAGGCCACCTTGGAAGGACAGGTCACTGCGGTAATTTTTCCTCTTACTGCGCAGGGTTACGCCGGACGCATCGAAATGTTGATGGCTGTGCGAGCCAATGGCGAAATTTCTGGTGTCCGAGTTCTGGTGCATCAGGAAACACCAGGACTGGGTGACAAGATCGAAGAAGCAAGAGATCCATGGATCACCTATTTCAGCGGAAAATCACTGAGTAATCCTATGCCAGCAGGCTGGGGTGTCAAAAAAGATGGTGGTGATTTTGACCAGTTCACCGGTGCCACCATCACTCCCCGAGTCATTGTGGCCGCCATAAAACGTGGGCTGGAATTTTATCAAACCAGTCAGGATCAGCTGTTATACCCGCTGCGTAGTTACCAGATAGAAGAAGGAGGTCAACATGACTGATTACAGCCGCATGGCAAAAGATGGTCTGTGGAGCAATAACATGGTGTTTGCCCAGATGCTGGCACTCTGCCCTGTTATGGCTGTGACAGGCACTGCAACCAATGGTCTTGGCATGGGTCTGGCAACCTTGTTTGTGCTGGTTGGTGCCAACCTGATTATTTCGATGATCCGTCACACCATCAGTCAGGCCATCCGAATACCGGTTTATATCGTGATTATTGCCACCCTGGTCACCCTCACAGACATGCTGATTAATGCTTTTGCTTATGAGTTATACAAGGTGTTGGGATTGTTTATTGCATTAATTGTAGTGAACTGCGCCATTCTGGGACGAGCTGAAGCTTTTGCCTCCAAAAACACCGTGTGGAACTCACTGGTTGATTCAATTTTGATGGGGATCGGTCTGACCTGGGCGCTGGTTGCCATAGGTGGGTTCAGGGAAATCATCGGCAGCGGCACCTTGTTTGCCAACGCTGACCTGCTGCTGGGTGATGCCTTTGCTTTTCTGGAGGTGACCATCATCCCGGATTACAAAGGTTTTCTGATCATGATTTTACCGCCGGGTGGTTTTATTGCAGTCGGTTTCCTGCTGGCACTCAAACGCTGGATTGATAAAAAAGTTGAGTCTTTAGAACCTGCACCTGTTGCTTCCTGCAGCAAGTGATAAACCACTGAACAGGAGTCAGGCTTATGCAAGTCAGTATTGCTTACAGTAGCAGCAGTGGCGAACAAAGCTGGATCAACCTTGAGGTCGAGCAAACCACCACAGCATTCCAGGCCATTGAAGCTTCCGGTTTTTTACTACGCTTCCCAGAGATAGATCTGAGTACCCAGAAGATCGGTATTTACGGCAAACTGGTCAAAGCTGATCAGCTTTTGCAGGAGTATGACCGAGTTGAAATCTACCGCCCCATCATTGCTGATCCAAAGCTGGTACCACGGCGTAAAACTGCAGATGAAAGTGAGGATGACCAATGAAGTGTAGTTCATTAATGCCTGTGTTCGTTGCCGCGCAGATGGGTAGCTGGATTTGCACGAGACTATCCATTGCCTAACGGTGTCTTTCATACACCGTCACTCGGTGACCCCGCTTCAACAGCGCGTAAGCCGTGGTAATACCAGTGATGCCACCCCCAATGACTGCAATGTTTTTCATCAACCACCTCAATATGCTGTTTTTACCAGTATAGCGATGAAACACGGGTGAAAGATTCCAAAAAGCATAGCTAACAAAGTAAATATTTTTATTTTTACCACAAATATAGATTTTACAACCACAGAAAAATAAAAAATCCGGTTTTCTTTACTCTATAAGTAGAAAAAACCAGATTAATACACCTGTAGAAACAGGCTAGAGGGTATACGGCTGATGCAGCCAGTTTCTGATCCAGCCCTGCAGGACATCCGAGATATAACGATAATCGGCCAGCCAGTCATCCTGCAGGCGTGCTGCGAGTTCGCGTGGCACCAGGTTTCCCGCCACCAGACTAAAATACCAAGCACCATTATAACCGGCCGCTTTGTCGTAACTGCGCAACTGGGCCGCCAATGCCATGGGTTCAACCGTTAAATCCCAGGGCAGAGTTTTCAGGTGCTTGCCCTTGATGGCATATGGCTGCAAACGCAGCTGTGCCACACCATAACGGCTGAGTGATTCATGCTGTTGAAAAAACCAGTGCTGATGAAAATCGGTGGATTGACCGGGGCCTTCGCTCCACTCGGCAAAAAACCGTTCCAGCAATGGTGCATTGATTGCACTGGTCACTAGCTCTCTGAGATTGACCAGTTTTCCCAGTTGATAACGGGGTGATCCCAAGGGTTGAGCATCAATTAAAGCGGGTCGCATGGGTTCCAGCAGATCGGCCAGATCTTCCGGCAGATCGGCTAGGTCATCAATCAAACGCCGATCCATCACCTCCTGCAGCTCTTCCACTTCCAGTTGCCAACAGGCTTCTGGTGCTTTGCCGTAGCTGGCACTGAAAAAGTGAGTGGAACCATTAAAACGAGTGACCAGTGGCTGTATGGTTTCCAAGTCAACCAGCAATTGCTCGAAGTCGTCCACTTTGTTCAAAGCATGCTGCAGCCAGCTTTCCAAGTCCTGACCCAACATCAAGCCTTGAGAAGTGTACACACCACCCGGGCGATACCAGTCAGATCGGGTCAGGCGGTGTTTGAATTCTACCTCTGGCCAGACTTGTTGTAACAACTCCAGCAAACGGCTGTGATGAGGGCGCGGCTGAACTTCAGCAATTTGCATGGCCAGCTGCTGGATATCCGGCTGCGACTGAAGCACCGGCGCTCCATGTTGGGTTATCAACGGCATGGCATTCTCCGCCTAGTCTTCGTCATGCAGCGCCAGCACAGCACCACAGGCTTTATCAGGATCGTTGGTGAGGCTAGCACAGGCATTGGATGCATCAACCAGATACAGATCAAAACCCTGTCCCTGGTAAACCGGTTTTGCCAGTCCGGAAATGTCATTTTCCGAGCAGATGGTGAGTTTGCCTTGATCAAACAGCGCATCAAGACGTTCATCCCGTTCGGCAACTGGGGTTTGTTCAATCAAGGTTGCCAGTTGGGTCACTGCTTCAGCGCTGATCATTCAACGTTCTCCCCACTGAAGCGCTGACTGACTGAGCTTTCTGCTCCTAATACCCGCGCCAGCCAGGGTGGTGGGTTATCCAGATTCTGCTGGAGTTTTGCCAGTGCGGTATGAGCTTCTTCCGGGGTGGGAAATTTGATGGGGTGTACACCGGCCCGCACGACCTTGGCTGCGGCAGGACCACCAATGGATTGTACATAAAGCAGCTGGCAATCCTTGATCAGATCCGCACGGGCTTCATTTCGATCCGCTGCTTCTGCTGTTGCTGCGATATCCCGGATGGCAGCCAGATAGGCGCCCTCTTTACTGACTCTGTAAATCAGAAATCTTAAGCAGGAACCGAAGTGTCCATCCAGCAGCTGAGCATTGTTGGAGGCAATAGCAACCTGCAGGCTGGGTTTGCCTTGCATGGCAACAGGTTCAGCTTCGATATCCGGCAGGGGTTGCAAACTATCCTGCTCACCCCAGAGGTAACACAAAGCACTTTTAACCAGTGCCTTGTTGTAGTTTTCCGGCAGGTCGCCATCATCACCACTGAGAATTTTGTTCATGTCCTCAACACTGAGGGACTGGAGTTTTTCTTCGGTAATGGGCAGGCCAACGTAAGAACCTACGGCAACCACAAAAATGGCCGGGTCGTCTTCAGACAGAGCCCTGGCTGCATTGGCCAGGCGTCTGGCGGCACCTTTGCTGATACTGGTCATGGGGTCTATCTCCTGTATGGCTGGATGCATTCGGCAGGTGGCTGGGGTGGTTACTGCTTCACATCAACGACCTGACGGATACACACAATCACTGCTAGATGCTGGCCGTCCCTGGCCAGGGGTGTTGTGCTTTAAGCTGCCTGAGAAATGCAATCTACCGGGCAAACTGCCACACAGCGTGGCTCACCTTCATCAACACATTCATCACAGGTACTGGCCTTAATGCTGACCACCCCTTTTTTCATGGAGATGGAGACGGTGGGACACTCCGGCTCACAGTCACCACAGGCGGTGCAGACATCGGGATCAATTTTCATTGCCATGATCTAAACCCTCCAAACGAGTCATAAAGGCTTCAGGCCATCAATCCATCCTGCGGGCACGCAAGGATTTTGGGAGTGAGGGCTGTTCAATGAGGTCGATGTAGTAGCTCTGGCCGCTGGCCAGTTTTAGCTCTCCGCCCCATTTGCCGGGTTCAGTGAATTCCAGCGACAGCACCTTTTCTTCCAGATCCTTTTTGGGCATGTAGAAGGTTAACCCTCCATCCAGTGCCTGACTGATGATGATATTGGCCATGAAAGCCTCCTGTTGAGTTCACCAGTGGATTAACGAACCAGATCGTAGTTGTAGTCGGTCTGACCCATCAGGCGGGTGTCATCATCCAGACGCTCCAGTACAGAGTTCACCAGAGTTGTCAGGATTTGCATGGCACCTTCATAACCCAGGGTGGTGGAGCGATGCAGGTGGTGGCGGTCGAAGATCGGGAAGCCGATACGGATCAGTGGCACCTCGAACTCTTTGCCCTTGTGCAGGGTGTCACGCTGGATGAACTTGCCGTAGGAGTTACCGATCATGAAATCGGGCTTCTCGGTGAACATCAGCGAACGGAAATGCCACAGGTCATGACGGGAGAACAATTGAGTTTCGTTGTTCACCGGCGCTGAATCTGCCAGCATTTTTTTCATGCGTTTTTCCCAGCGCTTACCACCGGTCTGACACAGTACATGAGTCGGTTCAGCACCCAGCTCCAACAGGAAGCGAGTCAGACCCAGAGTGAAGTCAGGATCACCATACAGGGCAAACTTCTTGCCGTGCAGCCAGGTGTGGGAGTCAGTCATCATGTCAACCAGACGTCCACGCTCCTTGGCCAGACTGTCAGGAATGGCTTTGCCAGTCAGACGGGAGACCTCCATCAGGAAAGCATCGGTGTATTCCAGACCCATCGGGATATCCAGCTTGGGCAGGTCATGCTTCCAGGTGTTGGTCACCGTTTTTTTGGTTTTTTCCAGATGCAAAGGCTGCAGCAGGATGGTGGTGATGGCGTTGGGTGCATCCTTCATTTCTGCGATGGAAGTACCACCTTCATACATACGGTATTCACCGTCTGCAGGAGTATCCAGCACTTCTGAAGGATCAGACAGCAGGGTGTAGTCCACTTCCATTTCGTCCATCATGCGACGGATGACACGGAAGTTACCCAGGTAGGTTTCAAAACCAGGCACCAGGTTGATCTTGCCATTGCTGCCAACCACCTTGCCTTCCATGTGGTTCAGCGTGAAGTAACGACAGATACCTTCGAACATGTTATCCCAGCCAGTGACATGAGAACCCACAAAAGAGGGGGTATGTGCAAAGGGAGTTGGATAGTCTTCTGCCACAGCACCCGCTTTTTTGGCGTTGCCGATGAAGGCATTGAGGTCATCACCAATAACCTCGGCCATGCAGGTGGTGGACACCGCAATCATCTCGGGCTTGTAGAGCGCCTTGGCGTTCTCCAGACCGTCGATCATGTTTTTCTGACCACCGAATACCGCCGCATCTTCTGTCATGGAGTCGGATACACAGGCTACCGGCTCTTTAAAATGACGGTTGAAGTAGGTGCGGAAGTAAGCCACACAGCCCTGGGAGCCGTGTACATAAGGCAGGGTTTTTTCGAAACCCAGCGCACACAGAACAGCACCCAGCGGTTGGCAAGCCTTGGCAGGGTTAACTGTCAGTGCTTCACGCTCAAAGTTCAGGTTTTTATACTCTTCACTGGTGGTCCAGAGAAAGGTTTCCATGACCTTCTCATCGGCATGACCGGCTTCATAGTCGGCCTTTTTACGCGCCAGCACATCGATGTATTCATCTTCACGGAACAAAGGATAACTTTGTTTGATATCGTCTACGTTTTGCATGACCATCTCCTGGCCCGGCCGCTCATCTGCGGACGCGGGCGTGAGTGATTAAAAATTAGGCAACGGCTTTCTGGTTGTCTTCAGTAGAAGCTTTCCAGGGCGGTGTCATGTTTTTCCAGCAAGGGTTGTTCAGGGTCATGTCCATATCCTTGGCGAAGATGGCAAAACCATCGTAGCCGTGGTAGGGACCTGAATAATCCCAGGAGTGCATCTGGCGGAAAGGCACACCCATTTTCTGGAAGATGTACTTTTCTTTTACACCGGAGCCAATCAGGTCAGGCTTGACGCGTTTAACGAACTCTTCAAATTCAAAGCCAGTCACGTCGTCATAGATCAGGGTGGCGTTGCCCATTTCATTGGTGGTACGGTCGTAGTCATCGTTATGACCAAATTCGTAACCCGTTCCTACCACTTCCATGCCCAGATCTTCGTAGGCACCAATCACGTGACGTGGACGCAGACCACCCACATACAGCATGACTTTTTTACCCTGCAGACGTGGCTTGTACTTGTCGATGACGGCTTGCATCAGCGGCTGGTACTTGTTAATCACTTCCTCGGCCTTGGCTTTGATACTGTCATCAAAGTAAGAAGCAATCTTGCGCAGACTTTCAGCAACCTTGGTTGGACCAAAGAAGTTGTACTCGACCCATGGAATGCCATACTTTTCTTCCATGTGACGGGAGATGTAGTTCATGGAACGGTAGCAGTGCAGCAGGTTCAGCTTCACTTTTGGAGTCTGTTCCATTTCTGCCAGGGTACCGTCACCAGACCACTGGGATACCACACGCAGACCCATTTCTTCCAGCAGGATACGAGAAGACCAGGCATCACCACCGATGTTGTAGTCACCCAGAATCGCCACATCGTATTTGCCCGGCTCAACACCGTTGCCGCCGCCTTCACGCTCAAACACGTGATCACGGATGGCATCGTTGGCAATGTGGTGACCCAGTGACTGGGACACACCGCGGAAACCTTCACAACGCACTGGAATAACAGGCTTGCTGATTTCTTTGCTGCTGGCTTTGGAGACGGCTTCAATGTCGTCACCGATCAGACCGATTGGACACTCGGACTGCACACTGATACCGCGATTCAGTGGGAACAGCTGTTCAATTTCGGTGATCAGCTTGGACAGTTTTTTGTCGCCGCCGAATACGATGTCCTTCTCCTGGAAATCCGAGGTGAAGTTCATGGTACCGAAACTGTTCACACCGGTAGTGCCCACGTAGTAGTTACGACGACCAGCACGTGAGTACTGACCACAGCCAACCGGACCGTGGGAGATGTGAATCATGTCTTTGATTGGACCCCAGACCACACCCTTGGAACCGGCATAAGCACAACCACGAATGGTCATTACACCCGGCAGGGACTTACGGTTGGAGGTCACACATTTTTTGGCTTCAGCGCCAGGATCGTTAACCGCCAGGTGTTTGGCACGATCTTTTTTGGCTTTCTCAGGATAAACTTCAAGTACTTCCTGAATAAGCGCCTGGGCTTCTTCTTTGGTCAAATTTGACATTTTTTATTCCTCCAGCGTGCTGCCCATCCGCAACCACGCTCATGAGAAGTTTTAAGGAAAAAGTTAAGCGACTTCGCCGGCTTTTTTGCCCACGATGGTTTCGTCTTCTTCTTCCAGGATGCCGAACTCCATCAACAGCTCTTCCAGATCGTCCATTTCCAGCGGGGTTGGTACAACAAAATTCTTGTTTTCAACAATTTTGCGCGCCAGGGCACGATACTCATCAGCTTGTTTGGTTTTTGGATCGTATTCGATACAAGTCATGCGGCGGATTTCAGCGTGTTGTACCACGTTGTCACGTGGAACGAAGTGGATCATGGTGGTTCCCAGACGGGCGGCCAGTGCCATGATCAGCTCATCTTCACGGTCAGTGTTACGGCTGTTACAGATCAGACCTGCCAGACGCACGCTACCGGAGGTGGCGTATTTCACGATACCCTTGGCAATGTTGTTGGCGGCGAACATCGCCATCATTTCGCCAGAGCAAACGATGTAGATTTCCTGTGCTTTGTTTTCGCGGATAGGCATGGCAAAACCACCACACACCACGTCGCCGAGTACGTCGTAAAATACGAAGTCCAGCTCTTCATCGTAGGCGCCTTCTTCTTCCAGGAAGTTGATGGCAGTGATAACACCACGACCAGCACAACCAACACCTGGCTCAGGACCACCGGATTCAACACACTTGATACCGCCGTAGCCCACAGCCATTACATCTTCCAGTTCCAGATCTTCAACGGAACCAGCTTCAGCAGCCAGGTGCATTACAGTGGTTTGTGCTTTTGAGTGCAGGATCAGGCGAGTAGAGTCAGCCTTGGGGTCACAGCCCACAATCATGACTTTCAGGCCCATTTCTGCCAGCGCAGCAACCAGGTTCTGGGTTGTGGTGGATTTGCCGATACCGCCTTTACCGTAGATAGCAGCTTGACGTAATGCCATTGTCATTCTCCTCAGGTTTGGTACACATGGCGAACTGGATGCTCGCCGCTGACCAGTAAGCGCAAACCCTGTGCCAAACCGCTAAATAATTTTTAACTAATTGTTTTTATTAAAAATAAAAATAACCATTGGATTTATATGGTCGTTTTGGAGCCTACAAAAAAATCCAACTTGTCGTCAGTGCGACAAGCCATACAACAAAACCACCCAACACTGTACAAAAATCATGGCACAGGAATTGCTGCCACCTGGCACACTCCTGTAGAAGAAAGGAAACACCCATGACCACAAAACTCCCCACCGGCTTGTTGGATGCTCTGGAATCCGGCCGCTGTATTCCGGTACTCGGGCATCAAACTCTGGATGGCATCACCTCTGCTGACGGCAAGGCCATCCCGGCTGACAGTGATAGCTTGATCCTGGCAATGAACAACGGTCGCCCCATGGCACCCAAACTGATGTATGAGTTCCCGCGTGCAGCCATGAACATCGAGTTAAAAAAAGGCCGCAAGGCGGTGACACGTTTTCTCGACACCACCTACCGGGATACAGTCTGGAGTGAATCCAGCTTTCACCAGCAACTGGCAGCCCAGGGTTTTGCTTACATCATTGATATGAACCGCGACACTCAACTGCAATTAGCCTGGAGCAAACAGCCACATTTGCTGGTGGTGGGTATTGCTCGTATGGCTGGAGAGTTGGCTCGTTACCGCCTGTTCCAGCATGACGGCAGCAGTTACCAACCAGTCACTGATGAAACCGTGGATACCCAGTTACCGGTGCTGTTCAAGCCCGTTGGCACCCCGCTGCCGGAATCCCTCTACATTGCATCGGATGCTGATTATGTCGACTATCTGACAGAGCTGATGGGTGGTTTTGGCATGCCACCTTTTCTTAAACAGTACCGCATGGGATGCCAGTATTTGTTGCTGGGATTAAAGCTGGATCGGGATACACCCAGAATGTTGATCAATGACATAACCTATGGTGCTGGAAATCCGGCGGGATGGGCCTGCGTTCAGAACCCCACCGCGAATGAAGAAAAGTTTTTGAAGCGTAAAGGGTTTGAGCTACTGGATTTGAATCATCAGGACTGTCTGGCACAGATTTTGGGAGCCACGCTTCTTGCTGGAAAGAACAGGACACCGCCGTCGCCTGAAAACCAGCCTTGATCCAGTGTCGGGTTTACAACAAACAGGTTGTATGCCCGACATTTTTTTATCTGTTTTCCTGCTTTTAAAGTGTTGCCCCCTTGCTCCTCGACCTTTCCTGTCACTGGTACGTTTATTGCCTTTAGACCTGCGGCAACTGAACCCCCTTCAGTTGTCGATTCCATAAAACTTGAGGAGCATCAGCTATGGCTAAAGTCACTTTTAAAAGTGCCTTGCACCAGGACAAAAGCACCTATGCCGTTGCCGGAAGCCACAAGCAGACCATTCTGCAAATGGCCAAGGAAAACCACGTACCCATCGATTTTGGTTGTGAAAACGGTGAGTGTGGCACCTGCCTGGTGGAAGTAACCACGCTGGACAAAACCCGCCCCATGGGTGGACCGCTGAACCCGCGTGAAACTGCAGTATTAAAAGAAATGGGTAAAATCTCTCAAACTCAGATCGACCAGATGCTGGTGGATGATATTCCACCTTCACCCTGGCGCCTGGCCTGCCAGATGATCCTGCGTGACGAAGATATTCTGGTGGAATACCCCAGCGAGTGAGTCATCACTTCGCTTTTTGAATCGCACCCGTACGGGTGCGGTTTTTGTTTCTGGCACTGTCTTTGCTCCTTTACAGAAAACCCTCTGAAGGAGCTGAGCCATGTATCCATCCCACCGAATAGTTTTCCGCATTTTAGTTATCCTGAGCCTATTGTTGTTACCTCTCACCTTACTTGCCAACGAACTGCGTGTAGCTGTGGCAGCCAACTTTCTGGGCACTTTAAATAAGTTAGCGCCCCTTTATGAAGCACATTCCGGCCAGACGCTGTTGATCAGCTCGGGTTCCACCGGACGGCATTATGCCCAGATTGTTAACGGTGCACCTTTTGATCTATTTCTGTCAGCCGACATCGAACGCCCAACCCTGCTGGTAAAAGAAGGGCTGGCTTTAGCTGATTCCCGCTTTACTTATGCCCGTGGTGTGCTGGTGTTGTGGAGTGACCGGATGGATCTGCCGCTGCAAGACGGTGCGTTTCTGAGCAGCCCTGAATTGCGCCATCTGGCACTGGTTAACCCGCGCACTGCCCCCTACGGTGCAGCCGGGGTAGAGGTGATGGAACAACTGGGTGTGTATAACCAATTGCAGGGCGGGCGCATTGCTCAGGCAGAAAACCTCACCCAGGCCATGCAGTACGTCACCAGCAGCACCGCACAGGCTGGTTTTCTGGCACTGTCACAAATCATTGAACCCGATGGTGCGTTACGTGGTAATGCCTGGCTACCACCGGTCAGCAGTTATTCATCTCTGGAGCAACAAGCCGTGGTTTTGACATCTTCCCCACAACAAGAAGCCGCCCAGGCGTTTCTCGACTGGCTACAAGGTGAAGAAGCCCGCGCAGTCATCAAGGCAGCTGGTTATGGGCTTTGAGCAGGTGCAGAGGCATGAGCAGGGTATCTGGCTATCCGTCGGCTTGTCCTTCCCTGGACAAGACTCCGGCGCTGCGCAGTCCCTACTTCGCTTGCCGCCAGACATCCCTGCACTGCCTGCACCTTGATTCTGCTGGGAGATAGATGTGATTTCTGATGCCGATTTAACTGCCCTGTGGATCACCCTGAAGCTGGCGATTATCAGCACGCTGTTGTTGCTGCTGCTCTGTGCACCACTGGCCTGGTGGTTGGCTCACACCCACAACCGCGCCAAGGTGCTGGTAGAGGCGCTGGTGGCTATGCCGCTGGTGTTACCACCCACGGTGATGGGGTTTTATCTGCTGGTATTACTCGGGCCACGCGGTGCTGTAGGTGGTTTTCTGGAGTCCATTGGTATTGGGCATCTGGCGTTCAGTTTTTCCGGGCTGGTGATCGGCTCCATGCTGTTTTCCCTGCCTTTTGTGGTGCAGCCACTGCAAAACGCTTTTACCACCGCCGGTGGTCGGGTGCTGGAAGTGGCTGCCACGTTAAGAGCCTCACCGCTGGATCGGTTTTTCAGTGTGGTGTTGCCCTTGTCACAACGGGGTTTTCTGACTGCGAGTGTGCTTTCTTTTGCTCATACTCTGGGTGAATTTGGCATGATCCTGATGATCGGTGGCAACATTCCTGGTCGCACCCAGGTGGCTTCGATTGCTATTTATGACCATGTTGAAGCCATGGACTACAACGCTGCGCATAGCCTGTCACTGATTCTGGTGCTGTCGTCTTTTGTGTTGTTGATGCTGGTGTTTGCCCTGAACCGGCGTTTTAAAGTGGTGAGTTTATGATTCAGCTGGATTTCCAGTTAGGCTACGGCAACTTTTCACTGGATGTATCCCTGCGCCTGCCCACCAGTGGTGTTACAGCTTTGTTCGGTCGTTCCGGTTCCGGCAAAACCACCCTGTTGCGCTGTATGGCCGGGCTGGAATACCAACTGGGTGGACGCATGATGTTTAAGGATCAGGTGTGGCAAAACAGTAAAACGTTTCTGCCGGTACATCGACGACCACTGGGTTATGTGTTTCAGGAGGCCAGCCTTTTTCCACATCTGAAGGTGATCAACAACCTGTTGTATGGTTACAAACGCATTCCGACCACGCAGCAAAAATTACAACCCGATCAAGTGATTAAACTGCTGGGCATTGATGAACTGTTGCAGCGTTATCCGGATCAGCTTTCCGGCGGGCAACGTCAGCGGGTGGCCATCGGGCGGGCGCTGCTGACCAGTCCACAACTGCTGTTGATGGATGAACCCATGGCCTCACTGGATGCCACCAGCAAGGCAGAAATCCTGCCGTTTCTGGAGCGCCTGAGGGATGAGCTGGAAATCCCCATCATTTATGTCAGCCATTCCATCGAAGAAGTGACCCGACTGGCAGATCATCTGGTGCTGCTGGATCAAGGGCAGGTGGTGGCGCAGGGTGCCCTGCAAACCCTGCTGACCGACCCGGCGCTGCCTTTTATCCAGACCGAATCCGCCTCAACCGTTTTACGAGCTGAAGTGCTGCGCACCGACGCTGGGGATGGTTTGACGGAACTGCGGCTGGAGCACCAGTCATTATTGATCAGCCGTTGTGGCTTACAGCCGGGGCAGGCTACACGGGTACGCATATTGGCACGGGATGTGGTGCTGGCACGAACCCCACCGGATGAAATCAGCTTGTTAAACTGCCTGGAAACCCGCGTCATTGACATCCAGCCAGACCCTAACCCAAGCCAGGCACTGGTGCGCCTGCAACTGGGACAACAAACCCTGCTGGCTCGGGTTTCAAAACGCTCGGCTGAGCGCCTGCAACTGCAACCGGGGCTGGTGATTTATGCACTCATCAAAGGGGTGGCGCTGGCTTGAACTTTCAATCCGCGGCCACTTCTGCGTGTTCCAGCAGGAAGTCAACAAAAGCCCGGTCAGCAATGGATTGATAAGCGCCTTTTTTCCAGGCAATGGACATGTTAAGGAATACTCGTTCCTTAAAAGGCACTGCCACCAGGTCAGGTTCGTCTTTGAGCACCATATTCAGGAACACGGTGATGCCAAACCCTTGACGTACAATGGATTTGGTCAACGGAATCAGGTTAGATTCAAAAGCCACTTTTGGAATCAGGCCCGATTTTTCGCAGACGCGATCAATAAACTCTCGGTGGAAATAACCTTCCTTGAACAGCACCAGCTCTTCTTCAAAAAAATCTTCGAAGTCCACAAATTCCATTTCAGCAAAGCGGTGATCCACCGGCACACAGACCACCATTTCTTCTTTCAGAAAAGGCACAGCCTCCAGATCAGGTGGAACACGATCTGCCACAATCACACCAACATCCAAGGTGCCTTCGCGGATTTTTTTCTGGATGCTGCGGGTGCCATCCTCGAACACGGCAAGATTCAGGTTCTGGTGGCGGTGTTTAAAAGCCATCAGAATCGGCGGGAAATAATAAGAACCCAGCATACTGGGAATACCAATACGTACTTCGCCCTTAGTCAGACCTCGCGCTTCATTAAGCGCCAGTTCAGCGGCTTCCACTTCATCCAGAATACGACGGGCATGAACCAGTAACAGCGCACCTTCCGCGGTGGGTTTAACCCGCTTTTCACCTCGATCCAGCAGCGATAATCCCAACTGTTTTTCCATGTTACGTATCGACATGCTGACAGCAGGTTGAGCCACACCCAGACGTTCAGCGGCTAGGGTAAAACTACCGAGATCGGCTACAGTGACCAGATAACGCAAGGGGCGAATATCCATAACATGACCTTATTCTGAGGATTCAAGAGATATATTTTGCTTATCAAACGCTGCTGCGTAAAGTGTGGCCTTGTTAAAACCTTGAGTCAGACACAATGATTGAAGCAAAAACACCGGCCTTCTGGCGAGCTACTTTAGCGCTTTGCTGCGGCTCTTTCATGATATTCAGTAATCTTTATGTCACCCAGCCGTTACTGCCGGATTTTCAGCAGGCGTTTGGCATCAGCACCCTGCAGGCTAATGCTTCACTGGCGGTTGCCACACTAACATTGGGATTGTCCTTGTTGATCTACGGGCCGTTATCCGATGCACTGGGACGACGTGCCATCATGTTGATCACCATGGGGGGTGTGCTGGTATGTACCGCGGCACTGGCTTTTGCACCCAACTACTCCACATTGCTGGCATTGCGGGCTTTACAGGGGTTTTTGCTGGGCGGGTTGCCAGCCATTGCCATTGCTTACATGGGGGATGAGTTCAGTAAACGGGCTATGGCACTGGCGGTGGGTATCTACATCAGCGCCAACTCTCTGGGCGGCATCAGCGGGCGGCTGTTTTCCGGTTTTATAGCGGATCTGTTTGACTGGCGTGCCAGTTTTATTTCTGCTGCGGTGTTGTCCTTGGTGTGTCTGGGTATTTTCTGGTGGGCACTGCCTAAATCGCGGCATTTTGTACCCCGCACTCTCAGCCCGCCGCATATGGTCAGAGATTTGGGCGAGCATTTGCGTAACCCGCTACTGTTGATGGTTTATATCGTGGGCGGGCTGAATTTTTTTATCTTTGTCAACCAGTACAGCTATGTCACTTATTTGCTGGCTGCTGAACCTTGGTTGCTCAGCAGTAGCCTGCTGGGCATGTTGTTCCTGACCTACCTGACCGGCACTTGGGGGGCATCCATTTCTGGGCGAGTAGCACTGGTACTGGCACAACCCTTGTGTATGGCGCTGGGCATTTTGTTACTGATGACCGGCACACTGGTGATGCTGATTCCCAGCCTCTGGGCAATCATTGCTGGGTTATTCATCAATAGTTTTGGGTTTTTCTTCTGCCACTCCAACGCATCCAGCTGGGTCAGCCGTCAGGCACTAACAGCCCGCGCCAGCGCCAACGGCCTGTACTTGGTATTTTATTATGTGGGGGCCAGCAGTGGCGGATTTTATCTTGATCCCTTCTGGCGAGCGTGGCACTGGCCGGGAGTGATCCTGGCATCCCTGCTGGTGTTTGCTATCACCCTGTCCATCAGCCTGTGGCTGTGGCGTAAAGACCCAAGACCGTTGAGCCAGATCAGCTGATGGCAACTCAAACCAGTGCATCCCAGACCAGCCGAATCGCCAGCAAAGTAAGAATGATATTGATGATGCGCCCGAAGTTGCGATTACTCAGCCGAGCCAGCAGTTGCAGCCCCATCCAGGTACCAAGGGCACCACTGATGATCATCAGCAGCATCAAACCCAGCCAGTCCATAAACACAAAACCGGCAGCACCAAATACCAGTGCCTTGGGCAGGTGCTGCACACTCATGGCGGCAGCAAAGTTAGCTACGGTCCGGAAGCGATCCCCCTGATGTTGTTGCTTAACAAATGCAGCAACCAGTGGCCCGGTGGCACCAGCAAACATACTGATAAAAGTGGTGATCAATGCAGCAGCAAAGGTGCCCAGTCGCCCTAACCCGATGGCTGGTACTTTGGGACCCCAGGTTAAGAACAGGATAAAACCGGCAATAGTCAGCTGTAATACATGAACAGGCAGTTGCACTAGAAAAAGACTCGCCAGCCAGGCACCCAGTATTGCACCGGGAGTAAAAGCGGCCAGCAGTTTCCAGTCGATATCCTTTACCGTCATCAAGGCACGATTGAGGTTGGAACCCAGTTGCACCATGCCATGTACAGGAATGATGGCGGCGGGTGGTAACATCAAAGCCATCACGGCCAGCAATAACACACCACCACCCACACCAATACTGGCGGTAATAGCAGAGGTGAGGCCAGCAATCAGGATCAGAAAAGAAGCAGCAGCAATAGAGAGTTGATCAGGCAGTAGAGAGTCAATCAAAGGCATTAATTTTAAAGACCGGCAGTACGCAGACAGTCATTGTATTCATCATAACGTCGGTCATAATCGATATCCTGCGCCAGAGTGCCGGGCAGACGGAATCCAAGACTGAAAATACCTGTAGAGGCCACAGCAAAATCGGTTGCAGACTGCAGGCCAGACTGCATGGAACAGCTCAGTTGACTGGCCTGATGAGGAAGGAGCTGATCAGGGTCGAGTGCAAAAGCTCCGCCGGAGAAGTTCATGCTGCCACAGCCAACCAGCAGAGACATGGTTGCCAGAAGCAGGCAACCACATGTTTTATTTAAAATTTTGCACTTCACTTGATCGTCACCACTGTTAATCTGTCTGTACACTATGCCTATGGTATCCTGACAGGCAGTATAGCTAAAGCTTTTTGGAGAAAAAACATGTTGAGTTATGAAATTATTCCAGTGACACCTTTTGCGCAGAACGCCACACTGGTCTGGTGTAATGAGACTAAAGAGGCCGCAATTATTGATGCCGGTGGCGAAGTGGATCGTCTGCTGGCGGCTGTTAAGCAACATGGGCTGAAACTGACCAAAATACTGCTGACTCACGGCCATATTGATCACGCCGGTGGTGCTGCAGATTTACACCAACAAACAGGTGTACCAGTGATCGGACCTCATCAGGATGACCGGTTCTGGTTGGATGGACTGGGGCAACAAAGCCGGATGTTTTCTTTCCCGGATGCCAAACCGGTCACGCCGGATCAGTGGCTGCAAGATGGTGATGAAATCCAGTTGGGCAAATCCACGCTGCAGGTACTGCATTGTCCCGGTCATACACCCGGCCATGTGGTTTTTTACGATGCAGAAAATCAAATTGCTCAGGTGGGTGATGTGTTATTTGCCGGCTCCATCGGTCGGACTGACTTTCCAAAAAGTAACCATCAGGATTTGTTGGATTCCATCCGCAACAAACTTTTTCCACTCGGTGATGAAGTGCGTTTTATTCCTGGCCATGGCCCTATGTCCACTTTTGGGGAAGAAAAGCACAGCAACCCGTTTGTAGGTAGTACCCAGTTTGGTTAGCAAAATCCGCGTAAACCCTCGCCCAATCGGGCGGAGATATAAGCGGGAACCGCGCAGCGGTTCTAGTCCTGTGAAATATGACCTTGACGGTTTATAATGAAAGAAGTATATCAATGAGCACTGAAA
>NZ_JACUUA010000033.1 GCF_014859565.1 Marinospirillum sp.
AGCAGCACCACCCAGGGTTAAAACAACCCACAAGAGTGATTTTAACCCTTCATGCATCAGGTTGTTTTTACCCAAAAGCATTACCAGGCCTTGATCCATGCGCTGGCATGGTTATTGATACTCTTCTTGCCACAACCCTGCGCAGGAAAAACACCATGATCAGCAGCACAATCAAAAGAACACCCGGCCTGAGTGTTTTTGCACTGGGGTTTCGGCCATTTTTCCTGTTGGCCGCACTGGGTGGCAGCAGCCTGATGCTGATCTGGCTACTGATCCTGAACGGTCATTTGTTTGCCCCCGGCATCATTGATCCCTTGCAATGGCATCGTCATGAAATGCTGTTTGGTTACACTGGTGCGGTAGTGGCCGGTTTTCTGCTAACCGCCGTGCGCCGCTGGACAGGCCAATCCACACCGGATGGCTGGCCACTGGCGTTACTGGCACTGGTCTGGCTTGCTGCCCGGCTGACACCTCTACTAATCAACCTGCCTTGGTTATACATCGGGCTGGATCTGGCTTTCTGGATTGGCCTGTTTCTGGCACTCTGGAATGCCCTCAGTCGTGCTGAAACACGCAACCGCATTTTTCTGCTGCTGGTGGCATTGCTGGGTGGAGCTGCAGCCATCAGTCATGCCCCAGCATTTGGATCAGTCAGCCCCTGGCTCAGTCATCTGGGTGCACACCTGGGGCTGGATCTGCTGGTGATTATTATGCTGGTGATGGGTGGACGGGTGATTCCATTTTTTATTCAAATGGGATTACAGCGCCAGCCTTTTAACCAGTACAGCTGGTTAACCCGACCTTTACCCGTGCTGCTGGCACTGATGCTGCTGGTGGATTTGCTGCTGCCATTAAGCATCTGGTCGGGGCTGGTCAATCTGTTGCTGGCCTGCTGGATATTACCCAACCTGCTGTTATGGCACGATACACGTCTCTGGAAAAACCCGTTGTTATGGAGCCTTTATCTGGCTTATGCCTGGCTGGTCATTGGATTATTTATGCGTGGTATGGGAATGCTGGAGCTGATCAACCCTTATCTTGGCATCCATGCACTGACTACCGGTGGGATAGGATTATTAACCCTGAGCATGATGAGTCGGGTTGGATTGGGACACACGGGGCGGCCATTAAAGACTTCTGCGCTGATTCAGCTGGCGTTACTGCTGATGTTAAGCGCCGGAATTGTAAGGGTATTTATGAGCAGCTGGATGGGAATACTGGCCTACCAGGTTTCGGCAGTATTATGGAGCAGTGCCCTGCTGCTGTATCTGCTGGTGTTTCTACCCATCCTGACGCGTCCACGCCCGGATGGACAACCCGGCTGATGTATTAAGTACCGATCTTTTAACCAGTAATTCCCGGAGAAAAATACTGGTAGTTATTACGGCCGTTTTCCTTGGCGCGGTACATGGCTATATCCGCGTGTTTAACCAGATCATCAGTGTTATCCCCGTCATCAGGAAAAAGACTGATGCCAATGGAGACACCAATTCTGATCTCATGTCCATCCAGGCTAAAGGGTTCGGTCAGGGATTGAATGATCTTGTCTGCCACTCGCGCTGCGGACTCACGGCTCACGGAATGCTCCAGTAACACAAGAAACTCATCACCACCCAAACGCCCCAGGGTATCCAGCTCACGCAAACGTTCACCCACACGTTTTGCCACTGCCTGCAACAACTTGTCGCCCACTGGGTGCCCAAGTGTGTCGTTCACTTCTTTAAAATGATCCAGATCCATAAACAGAATTGCCAGTGACGAACCATGGCTCCTTGCCTTGTTCAGAGCCTGCTTCAGACGTTGATTTAACAAGGTGCGGTTGGGAAGATCCGTTAGCTGATCATAGTGCGCCAGATGATGAATCCGTTCTTCCACTGCCTTATGTTCTGATATGTCATTAAAAATATGAATAAAACCCTGCAGCTCACCCTGCTCATTCATCACTGGGCTGATGCTCTGCAATACCGGCACAGGCTCACCTTCCTTGCACCGGTAACGGATTTCACCCTGCCAGCTGCCACGACGCTGCAGCGGCTCCCATATCCGCTCCTGCTGTTCATCCGCAGACTCATCCGGATGAAAGAAACTTATCAGACTGCGACCCAACACGTCCCCGGCATCAAAACCCGTAATATGGCTGAAGGCTGCATTCACCTTGACCAGCTGCTGAAACTCATCAGTGACAGCAATGGCTTCATGGGTTCCTTCAAAAACACTGGCCGCCAGATGCAGCTCTGCAGCCACTTCTTCCAGCGCCTGCGCCTGATCGGTCAGCCTATTGACCAGTGGCTGCAATGCACGACTCAGAACCAGAATAGCCAGCAACATCATCACCAGAATACCGGCCAGCGGCCACAAGAGCTGCTGCCAGACCGGAAAATAAAACACCCGCGCAGGGATTTCAGCAACCAGACCCCAGCCGGACGCGTGAACCGGCGCATAAAACAGCACACTGCCTTTAAGCATCTGATCAGGACGTATTACGCGACTCTGCACCCGATCCAATGCCTGCAAGGGTTGCACCAAAGGCTCAGTCAATGGCTGAATCAACACCTGACCCGTGTTGTAATCCACACCCACCACCAACTGCTGCTCCAACTGGGCAAGAAAAACCCTGGCCTGATTTTCCATACGCAGTGGATCAGCCAGAATACCGGCCAAGGCCGCACTGTTAAAAAACAACACATCCCGCCCGATCACCACTCCATCTCCAGATACCAGCGGAGCACTAACCCTCACAACCAGTTGATCATCCAACTGGATCAATTGACAACGCACCTCTTCACAACCGGTCAGATCCACGGCTGAATCCTGAATCGAGGGCGTTTTACCCAGTCGAACCACCACCTCACCTGCGGGGCCAACACGAATCATACCCAGTATTTCACTGGACAAGGACATGGCATCTGCCAGCCGGGGCTGTGTAAACGCAATCAGATCATCCAGGGTCATCTCACCGGCAGCATAAGCCTCCAGTCGTCGACGAATTTCAGTGCGACTGGTGAACTGGCGTGCAAGATCCTGATATTTGCCCAGCAGATTTTCCACCACACTGGCTTGAGCCTGTGTGCTGATAAGGGCTGTTTTTTCTAACCCAAGGCGAGATGAGATATAAAAAGGAATGGTGGTACTGAGACTGGCAACAACACTGGTGATCAACACACCCAGCAGGGCAATCAGCAGAATACGGCGACGAAGCAGAAGAACCTGACTGGTTTCCCGGGCAATGTTCATGCGCCTCCGTACCGCTGCTAAAACAGCGCAAAATTGAAATAGTAAGGCGCTAATATTAACCCATTGCAGGGCAAATGATAAACAAAGATAAAACTTGGTACCGGAAGCCGGACTCGAACCGGCACACCCTTACGGGCGGCGGATTTTGAATCCGCTGCGTCTACCGATTCCGCCATTCCGGCAATTTGAAGGGCTTGAAACAGTACATCACTGCTTCGGTAGTTGGCCGCCATTATAGAGATGTTTGCCTGTCCGTCAAGAGTCGGGCGACACGGAATCCTTCCAGCCAATATCTGCAGTAACAATTCTCCTGTTTTTCTCCTGCTTTTGATCAGGCACGGGGATATTTTCCTGCTGCTTCCAGTTAGATATTGACTTAGTTAACATATTAACTAAAATGCTTTAATACTGAGCCTCCCTTGCCGATTGAGCCTACGTCAACCAGCGGGAGAAAAGGATTCCAACATGAAGCGCAAAAATTCACACAACAGCTAAAGGTGCTCACCGCATGTTAACCAAAGAGCAAGTTCAATCCGCAGCCGATCGTCTGTATGAAGCCGAAGTCAACCGCGTACAAATCCCCGCCCTGACGCTTGATTACCCACAAATGACCATGGCTGACGCTTATGCAGTGCAAAAGCAGTGGGTTGATCGCAAGATCAGTGAAGGCCGCAAGGTGATCGGTTACAAGATTGGCCTCACGTCCCGCGCCATGCAGATGTCATCCAACATTGATGAACCGGATTACGGTGTGCTGCTGGATGACATGCTGTTTGAAGACGGTGCCAGTATTCCTGCCTCTGATTTTCTTGATCCGCGTATTGAGGTTGAGCTGGCTTTTATCCTGAAAAAGCCCTTGTTCGGTGAAAATGTCACCATTTTTGATGTGATTGATGCCACCGATTATGTCATCCCCTCTTTAGAGCTGATTGCTGCTCGTTGCCTGCGTACTGATCCGGCAACCGGTTACACCCGCAAGGTGTATGACACCATTTCTGACAACGCTGCCAATGCCGGTATTGTGCTGGGCGGTCGCCCGATCAAACCCATGGATATTGATCTGCGCTGGGCGGGTTGTATGTTGTACCTGAACGGCCAGATTGAAGAAACCGGACTGGCAGGTGGTGTACTGGGCAACCCGTTAAAAGGCATCAGCTGGGTCTGCAAGCGTTTTGCACCGCACGGCATCAGTCTGGAGCCAGGGCAAATTATTCTGTCCGGTTCCTTCACTCGCCCGGTTCCCGTAAAAGCCGGTGACACGGTTCATGCCGATTTTGGTTCACTGGGTGGTGTCACGCTGCACTTTACCTAGGTTTCCCAGGCGACTGCTTTTAGAGGAGTTTCATTATGGAATTACCCAAGAATCGCTTCAAAGCCGGGCTGGCAACAGGCCAGCCTCAGTATGGCCTCTGGCTGGGTTTGCCGGATAACACAGCAGCAGAAATTGCAGCAACAGCCGGTTTTGACTGGTTGTTGATTGACGGTGAACACGCCCCGTTTGATCTGCGCAGCATCATGGCTCATCTGCAAGCCATGGCACCCTATGATGTGGCACCGATTGTGCGCTGTGTGGAGGGTCATACCGCCCTGATCAAACAGCTGCTGGATATTGGTGTACAAACCCTGTTGGTGCCTATGGTGGAAACCGCCGAACAGGCGGAGCAGCTGGTTCGTGCCGTGCGTTATCCCCCTGCGGGCATTCGTGGACTGGGCACCTCACTGGCTCGAGCTGCACGCTGGAACCAGATTCCCGGTTACCTGCACAAAGCCAACGATGAAATATGCCTGATTGTTCAGGTGGAAACCGCCAGTGCCATGAACAATCTGGATGCAATCCTTGCCGTAGAGGGTGTGGATGGGGTGTTTATTGGCCCTTCGGATCTATCAGCTTCCATGGGTTATATCGGTGATGCCGGTCATCCAGTGGTGGTGGAAACCATCAACAACGGCCTGAACCGTATCCGTGCTGCCGGTAAATATGCGGGTTTGTTGTGTCTTGATCCGGCACTGACCCAAAGTTACATCGAGCAGGGAGCCAATTTTGTCGGGGTGGGCGTGGATACACTGCTGCTTGCTCAGGAAACAAAAAAGCTGGCACAGCGCTTTAAACAGGGTGCTGTAACGGAACCAACCAAACCTCAGGCAGGTTACTGACGCCAGCAAACCCTCTGTTCACAGCGACCTAACAACAGCAAGAAGGTTAAACATGACAAATACAACTCCGGTTAACAGCAAACTGGTCTGCGTGGCGCTGAACGATAAAGCGCAGCTGGCTGCGCTGGAAGCCACATTTAATCAGGCTCCCTACAACAAACCACCCACCCAACCCGTGCTTTATTACAAACCCCGCAACACCTGGAGCAGTCACGGTGCAGAGGTTGAATGGGCCAGGGATTTTGATGGCAACCCTGTACCTGAAATGGTGGTGGGTGCCAGTCTGGGTGTGGTGATCGGCAAAACCACCTGCCGTGTCAGCCCGCAAGAAGCCTTGAGTTATGTTGATGGTTACACAGTGGTTGCTGACTACTCACTGCCGGAACAGAACTACTACCGGCCGGATATCAAAGGCAAGTGCCTGGATACCTCCGCGCCGGTCGGCCCACAAATCACTCCGGCGGCAAATATCACCAACCCGGATGCACTAAGTGTCAGCATCGCTGTGAATGGTGCAGTCAAAAGTGTTTTTGAGCTGAGCCAGATGCAGCGCAGTGTTGCTGAACTGATCAGTACCATCTCTTACATCATGACCCTGCAACCCGGTGAAATCATCGCTGTGGGTTTTGCCGGTGATCGTGTGCCTGTTGCCAAGGGCGATAAGGTTGAAACAAGCATTGAGGGTGTTGGCACCCTGACAAACACCCTGGGAGGAGCTTGATCCATGAGACACGCACGCATCATTTTTGAAGGCCGTGAACTGGATATAAATATAGATGCCCAGGATCGGATCACCACCCAAGGTGGCGAACAGCTGAATATTGCACTGGATTCAGATCAGATCACCTGGCTGCCACCGGTTAAAGAGCCGGGCACTATTTTTGCTCTGGGCATCAACTATGCCGACCATGCTACCGAGCTGGCTTTTGAACCACCTAAAGAGCCGCTGGTATTCATCAAGCATACCAACACCCTGACCGGTCACAAGCAGGTCAGCTACCGCCCGGACAACATCGATTACCAGCATTATGAATGTGAGCTGGTGGCAGTGATTGGTAAAACCGGCAAAAACATCAAGCGTGAAGATGCACTGGACTATGTGGCCGGTTACACCGTGTGTAACGACTTTGCCATCCGCGACTATCTGGAAAACTACTACCGCCCCAACCTGCGCGTGAAGAGCCGCGACTCTTTGCTGCCCATGGGGCCCTGGATCGTTGATACCGCAGACATCGCAGACGCCAACGCACTGAAACTGACCACCACGGTTAACGGCAAGCTGACACAGGACGGCAGCACTAAAGACATGATCTTTAACGTGCCCTTCGTGATCGAGTATCTGAGCAAGATCATGACATTAAACCCTGGCGACATGATCTGCACCGGCACCCCGCACGGCATTGTTGACTGCCAGCCGGGCGACACCATTGTTTGCAGTATCGAAAACGTCTGCTCACTTGAGACCCGCATGGTCAGTGAGCAGGAATACTACGGCGACAAATACTAATAAGAATGTCAGGAGATAAAAGATGAGTGATACCTACACCAGCAATCTTGAACGCGCCCACCAATATCTGGAGCGTTTTAAAAACAACACCACCGGTCACTACATCAACGGTGAATTCACCCTGGGTACGGGTGGCAAGGAATATGACAACATCACCCCCACCGATAACACCAGCATCGGTAAAGTGATGGCCGGTTCCGTGGCTGATATGGATGCGGCCTGCCAAGCGGCGGAAGATGCTTTTGCCAGCTGGTCCAACACCCCCGGTGCAGAACGCAAAAAAATGCTGCACAAGTTTGCTGACCGCCTGGTAGAACGCGCTGATGAAATTGCGCTGGTGGAATCCATGGACTGTGGTCAGGCCATTCGCTTCATGAAACAAGCTGCGGTACGTGGTGCGGCCAACTTCCGCTTTTTTGCCGACAAGGCACCGGAAGCACAAAACGGTCTGGCGCTGCATCAGGATGAACACACCAACTTCACCATCCGTAAAGCCATAGGCCCGGTGGGTATCATTACGCCCTGGAACACACCCTTTATGCTGTCCACCTGGAAAATTGCTCCGGCTCTGGCGGCAGGCTGCACCGTGGTACACAAACCTGCAGAACTCACCCCACTGAGTGCCTACATTCTGGCTGAAATTGCCGATGAAGTGCTGCCCAAGGGTGTATGGAACATGGTGAATGGTTTTGGCGAAAATGCCGGCAAACGCCTGACTGAACACCCCGCCATCAAAGCTGTAGCACTGGTAGGTGAAAGCGCCACCGGTTCACACATCATGCGTCAGGGTGCAGACACCTTGAAACGGATGCACTTTGAGCTGGGTGGCAAAAACCCGGTGATTGTTTTTGATGATGCCGACTTTGAACGCGCACTG
Source organism: Marinospirillum sp. (assembly GCF_014859565.1). The sequence continues at coordinate 7,773 of NZ_JACUUA010000033.1, forward strand.
GATGCCGTAGTATTCATGATTTACAGCCTCAATGGTCAGCGCTGCACTTCATCCAGCCGCCTGTTGATCCAAAGCGGCATCCGTGACCGGTTTATTACTGCACTGGAACAGCGGGTTCGTAACCTGCGTGTGGGTCACCCGCTGAACCCGGATACTGAAGTAGGCCCGCTGGTGCATACCGAGCATTTCAACAAGGTGATCAGCTATTTTGATATTGCCAAACAGGATGGAGCAACCATTGCTGTCGGTGGTCAGCGCATCACCCAGCCCAAGGGTGACTTCTCGGCTGCCGGTAACTATGTTGAACCGACCCTGTTCACTGCGGCCAACAACACCATGCGTATTGCCCGCGAAGAGATTTTTGGCCCGGTACTGACGACCATCTCTTTTGAAACCGAAGAAGAAGCCATCCGTATTGCCAACGACAGTGACTACGGTTTGTCCGGTTACATCTGGACAGAAAACACTGGCCGCGCCATGCGTATGGCAAGAGCCGTTGAATCCGGTATGCTTTGGGTGAACTCGGAAAACAACCGCAACCTGCCATCACCCTTTGGTGGTGTTAAAATGTCCGGTATCGGTCGTGACGGTGGTGACTGGAGTTTTGATTTCTACATGGAAACCAAAAACGTCTGCATCGCCCACGGCACTCACAAGGTACCTACGCTGGGCAAAAACTGATCTGACCAGCAAGGCGGGGCAGCCGTTGCCCTGTCTGCTTTTATCACCGGGGATCAGCCATGAACGATTCAGATCAAAGTGAATGGATTCCCAACATTATTCTTGGACAGGATTATGATCGGCGTTATCTGGATGCGCTGATTCATTATGACATTCTGGAAAATCTGGCGGTCTTTTTTGGCCGCGACATGCCCGTCCATCGCCATGCCCAGTATCTGCAAATTCATTATATCGACCGGGGCGAAATACGTTTTCATATTGATGACAAAATATATCATGCACAAGGGCCGGCACTGCTGCTGACTCCCCCCTCTGTCCCCCACTCTTTTTTAACCGCGCAAGATGCCTGTGGTCATGTGTTAACCATTCATCAGTCCATCATCTGGCAGCTGCTCAAGGATGGTTTGCAACAACAACTGGAAAGCCAGCTGAACCATGAACTGAGTCTGCAGTTCAAGGACTTGAATGAAGAAGAAAGTATCCACTGGTCGATGCTGGTACAAACCCTGGAAGCCATCAGCAGGGAATGGAACCACGACTACCCGGCCAAAAATCTGACCCTGCAAACACTGGTGCGCCTGTTACTGATCCAGATCAGCCGCCTTTCCTCCAGAGAGACAACCAGCACGTCGGTCAATAATGACGATCTGCAAAGCTTCCGGCAGTTTTCCAATTTAATTCAGGAGCATTATCACGAACACTGGCAACTCAGTGCTTACACTTCTGCTTTGGGACTTTCAGAAAGCCGCCTGCACCAGATCTGCCAGCGCATCGCCAACCGCTCACCCAAAAAAATCATCCACGACCGTATTATTCAGGAATCCAAGCGTCTGCTGACATTCAGTAATCTTTCCAGCAGTGAAATTTGTTACAAAATGGGTTTTAGTGATCCGGCTTATTTCTCTCGTTTTTTCAAACGCAACACAGGTATAACAACCCAGCGTTATCGCCAGCAACATATTTGACCACTTGGATAATATTAATGATTTTGTGTTACAGCAAAAGCTTTATAATCCCGCCACAAACCGCTAAAATCCTAACAGCCTTAAATTATTCCTTCATTTTCACTGGCGAAATTTAATGCCGGTTATTCAGTGTGCGAGCCAGATGCGCAAATACGAAGAGTCCCTGCCGCTTAAACTGCTTAAAGCGCGCGAAGTAACAATGAACTTCTTTCGCCCGGTGTTACAGGAAATCCCCCTGACTGAACAACAATGGCGCATTATTCGGGCACTGGTTCAGCACGAAGAGCTAGAATCAAAACAACTGGCTGATATCTGTTGTATTCTCAGTCCCAGCCTGACCGGTATCATCAGCCGTCTGGAGCAGCAGGATTACATTCAACGCCGCCGCTCACCGGAAGATCAGCGCCGTGTACTGATCAGCCTGACGGATAAAGCCAAAGAAATGTTTGAACGCATGACGCCCCAACTTGAAGAGCGTTATCAGGAAATCACCCGGCAGTTTACCCAGGAAAATCTGGATCAACTCAGTGCGTTATTAAACAAACTCTCAAGAATCAAACCGGGCAAAAAAGAGCCGGTGGAATAACCACCGGCCTGATAGAGCAACACAAAGCAATTTCTTGAGCCACTTTACTCGGTAAGAGGCACAACCAGCACCGGACGCTTGGAATGGCTCAGAACCTTTGTAGCTGTGGAGCCAAACACCTGACCCAGTGCTGAATGCTTGCGGGTTCCCATAACAATCACATCAGCATTAATTTCATCAGCCGCTTTTAAAATCACTCGCCAGGGTGTGCCTTCTTCAACCCGGACATTCACCTGATCCGCCTTTAACTTATCTTGCTGTTCCAGCTCCTGCTGACAAAAGCGCTCTACTCGATCCCGAACCTTGACTGTCAGTTTGGCTATGCCTTCATCCAGTAATTCCTGAATATCCTTTTTTTCCATCATGTTGCTTAACACACCACGAGCTGTACCAGAGATAGACTCCAGCACATGCAGATAAGTGATGCTGGAATCGTAATGACTGCAAAGACTGACTGCCGCACGAAAAGCAGGGCGCGAACCCTGCTCCAGATCGGACACATAAAGTATGGTTTTAAAATCGGACAGCATGGAAACCTCCCGGCCAGCGGCCTGAATGGTGCAACAACAAGATGCTTAACGGTACAGCAGCTCCGGCAGGAACAGGGACAGCGGCGCCGCAAAAATGATCAACAACAAACGCAGAATGTCTGCCACCCAGAAAGGCCCCACACCTTTAAAAATGGTGCTGGTTTTTACATCACGCAACACCGCACTGAGCACAAACACATTCATGCCAACCGGTGGTGTGATCAGGCTGATTTCGATGGCAATCACCACCACAATACCAAACCAGACCAGATCAAAACCCAATGCCGCCACCAGCGGGTAAAAAATCGGGATGGTCAGCAGCATCATCGACAGGCTTTCAAACACCATACCCAACAGCAGGTAAATACCAACAATCGCCAGAATGACCATGATGGGTGTTACATCCAGCCCATTAACAAAGTCCAGCAGTATCTCCGGCAGACCAGCACGGTTGATAAAATCAGAAAAAATCAGCGCACCGATCACCACGGCCAGCAGCATCACCGAGGTACGGGCAGTATCACTCAGGGTGTCAAACAGGTTACTCCAGGTCAGTGATCGACGCGCCAGTGCAATCACAAAAGCACCACCTGCACCCACACCTGCAGCCTCAGTTGGTGTAAAAATACCCAGATAAATACCACCCATCACCAGAACAAACAGACCAAGAACACCCAGAACACCACGCAAGGCAATAAAACGTTCTTTCCAGGGCATGGGTTCAGCCGCCGGGCCTGCAGCAGGGTTGCGCCAGACCACATAACGCACGGCACCCAGATAAAAAAGCACGGCAATCATTCCGGGAATAAAACCGGCAGCAAACAGCTCACGGATACTGGTTTCAGTGAGTAGTCCAAAGATCACCAGAATCACGCTGGGTGGAATCAGAATACCCAGAGAGCCACCAGCAGCTATGGTGGCCGTTGCTAAAGAGTCACTGTAACCATACTTGCGCATGGAAGGCATCGCCACCTTGGCCATAGTCGCGGAAGTTGCCAGACTGGAACCACTGATGGCAGAAAAACCACCACAAGCAACCACGGTAGCCATCGCCAGACCACCTTTACGGTGACCTAAAAAAGCATGGGATGCGTGATACAGCTCCTGTGACAAACCAGAGCGCATGACAAAGTTGCCCATCAGGATAAACAGCGGGATTACCGACAGGCTGTAGTTCTGAACGGTATCCACTACCCGGTTCGATGCCATGGACAGGGGTGCTGTCCAGCGAAAGTTATCCCAGTTATCCCAGGACAATCCCATCATGGCGGCGAAGCCAAAAAAGCCCACCAGTCCCATGGCGAACGCGATCGGCATTCGCACCACGATGATCAGGAGAAGAAGTACAGCAAAGCCGATCAGCAACACGGTCATAAAAAGCTACCTGTTATAAACAACTAGTTGGATTCATCCTGAAAGAAAATGCGATAAACACCATAGGTGATCATGCCAAAAGCAGTGAACCAGCTCATAATGGCAATATATTGCACAAAATAACCGGTCGATATACTAAGAAACTCTGTTACTTCACCACGACGAATAGAACGCTCTCCCAACTGATAAATCCGGCTTCCGAGATAATAAAAGGAAACGCTAATAACCAGTGCGGATATAAATGCCAGCCCTTTAACGACGTAGTTATGCAGATAACGATCCAGCAAATCCACCACAATATGCCCACCACGCCAAGTCACAACAGGCATGGCTGCAAAAACCATCAGCGCCATGCTGATTTGTGTCAGCTCTACCGAGCCGGGCAACGGATTATTAAATACATAACGACCAACAACATCGATACAGGTAATCAGCATCAGAGCCATCAAGACTACGGCAGCAATTAATTCAAGAAGAAAGGCCAGCCAGCGGACTGGCCCCTTCTCGTCATAATGTGCCTTTAACCAAGCCACAAATGACATGTCTGACTCCTACTTTTCAGCTTTGTAGGCAAGCGCAAGACGACGCAGGTCTGCTAGGGCTTTACGAGCATCAACACCTGTTTTTGAGACACTCTCCACCCATGCATCATCCATGCCTTTGATCAGCTCACGGAACTCACGCACGATGGCATGGTTTTCTGCCAGCTCAACAACATTGCCACCCTGTTCACGGGCAAAAGCAATACCGTCAACGTCATCCTGATCCCAGGCTTTACCGGCCATAACGGAGAACTTGTAGCCAGACACCTTGCGAATTGCTTCGGCATCACGCGGGCTCAAGCTCGCCATGAACTCAGGATCGATAAAAAAAGCAAAGCTACCCAGGTACATACCACCGGGTAAAATAGTCAGGTTAGGAGCCACTTCGGCCAGACGGGCAGAACGCTGTTCACCGGCGGGCATGAACACACCATCAGCAACACCTTGTTGCAGCATTTCATAGACTTGCGGGCCGGGAGCAGAAACGGCTGAAACGCCAATGCGCTGACCAAGAGTGGCCTGAACACCACCACCAATACGAATCCGCTTGTTACGCAAATCAGCCAGACTGTTGATGGGTTCACGAGTATGCAGTTGACCGGGACCATGTGTGAACAAGCCCAGAAGTTCTAAGCCTTCATACTGATCAGCTTTGGCAAAGTACTTTTCATGCACCTGCCATAAAGCTGCAGAAGCCGCTTCGGCATTCACACCCAGACCAGGCTGCTCAACGGCCATAGGTAGACTGAAACGACCGGGCAGGTAGCCATGGAAGCTCCAGCCGGCATTCATAACACCATCTTCAACCATCTGGTAAAAAGAAGCGGGATTACCCAGACCCTGTTCAATGCGAACCTTAACACGGCCTTCGGTGGCTTCTTCCACCCAGCCAGCCCAGGTGGGCAGAGCGGTGGAGTTCATGGGGTTGCTGGGGGGCATCCAGGTGCCAACAACCAGGGTTGTTGAAGCAGATACCACTGCTGAGCCAGCCATACCAAGGGTCAGTAAGGATGCCGCAGCCAGGGTTTTGACAGATGTGCCTAGAATTTTCATGGCGTGTCTCCAGTTAATTGTTATTGTCTTGCACGTCTTGAAGTTGCTTATTTAAATTAATAAGCCTTCTCAGGACAGGACAGCAGATAAAACCACTGTCTTGAGCCTACTGGTTATTCACGCTGTCCGTATTATTTAACGAACAGCGGATGAATATTGTTTTTATTAAATTTGAGCACTGGATCCAGCTCTGTCATTTCAAAAGAAATCTGACAGTAGCTGTTATCCGTAATGGGTTGCATCCAGTCACAGAAAATACGAAATACATTTTCAGCCACGGTTTTTTTCAACTCCATATCACGACCGTGCCCAATTTTTAAATTCAGATTGATAAACGCAAAATCTTCTCTGCCATCCGCCACACGAAAATCATTACAACGTATGGCACGGCTGCGGACTCCACCCAGAGGAAAGGCACCGGTGGACACCACGTATTCGTGCAGCTCTTTGAACAGCGGCTGAAACTCAAGGCGGTCATGCAGATTGCCGGAGTACTCAACGATAAAATGTGGCATGGGTTAACCCTCTTGTTCTTAGTGCCTGAGCTATCACTCAAATCTAATTAACATATTAAGTTTTGTCAACCTAGCAAATGTGCTGGTGTGATCCAGCCCACCCTTCAAGCCACAGCGGGTCTGCGTGTCAGCAATAATGCAGCCAGCGAACCACAGCCGGTGACTCCCACCAGTAATGCCATCACCAGTGGTGAACCATCGTGCAGGGCACTCACCAGCGAGCTGGCTATGGCTCCCAGCCCAAACTGGCAGGCCACAGCAATCCCTGCAGCTGCACCCGCCTGCTCAGGGAAGCGCGCCAGCAGGCTTGCCATACAGTTGGCACCTAACACCCCGGTGACACTGACAAACCCCAGCAGCGCCACCACAATCAATGGCAGACCACCCCAGCCGGTTACACCCGCCAACACCAGCAATAATCCCGAAACTGCTGCCAGACTGGCTCCTGCAATCAACAAGCGCTGAGTACCAAAGTGACCAACATAACGAGCATTCAGGCTGACCAGCAGGATGATTCCACCGATATTCAGGCTGAACAACCAGGCATAAACCTGCGGGGAAACCCCAAAATATTCGATATAAACAAAGGGAGAAGCGGTGATATAGGCAAACATGCCAGCAAAAGTCAGCGACATACAAAGGATGTAACCCACAGCCACCGGCTGAAAAAGGATTCGCCCATAGGCTTTGAAGACCGCAGTCACGGTAGAACCACGTGAGCTGCCATGATGGGTTTCCGGGATTTTCCAGATGCTGGCAACCAGCACAAGGGCGGCAAACACAAACAGCACCACAAACAGTGAGCGCCAGCCACTCAGCAGAATCAGATAACCACCCACCAGTGGTGCCATCAGGGTGGCAATCATGGTCACCAGATGCATCAGGGACAACACCCTGGCCGCTTCATTGATTGGAAACAGATCCCGCACTATGGCACGCGCCAGCACCGAGGCCGCCGCGGCACCCAGCGCCTGTAAAAAGCGTGCAACAATCAGCCATTCAGAAGAGACCGCCAAAAAACAAGCCACACTGGCAAACAGATACAGGGTGATGCCACCCAGCAATAACGGACGTCTGCCCAACTTGTCTGACAGGGGGCCATAAAACAACATGCCAACAAACAGTCCGGCCAGAAACACACTGATGGTCAGCTGGATATCGGATTGTGCTGCATTCAGATCCGCCGCAATTAGCGGCAGGCTCGGCAGATACATGTCGATGGACAAGGGGCCAAAAGCAACCAGCGCAGCCAGCAGTACAATCAATTTATGGGGTTGGGTCACTGGAGCAATCAATTTTTCTTCTCTTTATAAGCGATCAGTTAACTGGGCATCAGCCCGCAGCCATCGTTTTTTTGTTGCCCTGCCAGCTGTAAAAGTGCGCCAGCAGAGCCATCAGCGTTGCAAACAAAATACTGCTGAACACCCAGTTCATGCTGATATCCAGCAAATAAGGAACACTCTGGGCAATCAAAGCACCGGCAAACAGCTGGATAAAACCCATCATGCCGGACGCCGCACCGGCAGAACCCGAAGCACAACTGATGGCCGCCAACTGGGCATTGGGTTGACTTAACCCCCGGCCAAAAATCACCAGCGCCATCGGCAAAAATAAACCGGCATAACTCAGCTGGCTCAGCAGGACAAAGCCCAGCAACATACTGGCACCCAGCAATGCCAGGCTATTACCCAGCAAAACCATCTGATCCACACTCATCACCTGTGCCAGACGGGTGGAGATAAAACTACCGGCCATAAAAGAAAAGGATACCGTCAAAAACCACAAACCAAACTGTGCTGAGTTGCCACCCAACACGTCCACCACAATGTAAGGTGAACTACCCACAAACAGGTAAAAAGCAGCAGCCAGCGCAGTGGTAGACAACACATAACCTGTGTACTGGGCAGAACCCAGCAGCTGGGCATAACGCTTTAACATTCCGGCCAGTTTCAGTTCACTGCGGGTTGTTTCACAGGTTTCCGGCAAATAGATGAGTGCCACCAGCCACACCAGACTGCCCATAATCACCGACAGGTAAAAAATCGAGTTCCAGCCGCTCCAGAGATTCAGAAAACCACCAATCGCCGGAGCGATAGCCTGGGCAATGGCAATTGCCATCACCAGATATCCCATACGCCCTGCCGCACCGGATCGACCATGCACATCCAGCAGAATGGTACGCGCCAGCACCATCGCCGTGCTGCCACCCAGCGCCTGTAAAATACGCGCCGCAATTAATACTTCCACCGTGCTGGCCAGTGCCGCCAGTAGGCTACCGGCAACGTGCAAACCAAAACCGACCAGCAAAACTGGGCGACGACCAAAATAATCAGCCAACTGGCCGCTGATCAACTGCCCGATCGCCAGTGTCAGCAGATACAGCGTAAAGGTCAGCTGAATGGTGGCGATATCCGTACCCAGCGCCACCGCCACATCCGGCATGGCCGGGACAAACGCATTCAGTGCCAATGGACTGGCCATGGCAATGAATATCAGCAATGCAAGCGGCGGCGGTGTTGCTTTCACGAATAATCAATTCCCAGCCAGTTTTTAGCCTGGGTTACGTATCACCAGAAGACGCAGTTCAGTCATGTCTTCAATGGCATAACGCACCCCTTCACGACCCAGTCCGCTGTCTTTTACACCACCATAGGGCATATGATCAACACGCCAGGAAGGTACATCGCCAATCACCACTCCACCGACTTCCAGCTCATCCCAGGCTTTCTGGATTTTGTAGATATCGCGGGTGAAAAGTCCTGCCTGCAAACCAAAGTCGGAATTGTTCACTTCTTTTAATGCTTCATCAAAATCACTGAAGCGAGAAAGAATGGCAACCGGACCAAAGGCTTCCTGAGTGTTCACATTCAGGCTCGGATCAACCTGCTCCAGCAGAGTTGCCTGCAGCATGGCACCTTCGCGCTCACCACCGGCCAGCACCACAGCACCGGCATTTTTTGCTTCCAGCACCCAGTCATGCAAACGGGTCGCTTCTTTCTCAGAAATCATCGGCCCGATGAAGGTATCTTCATTTTTTGGATCACCGGAGCGCAGGGCTTTTACAGCCTGAGTCAGCTTGTCACGCACTTCATCATAGTGTTTGTCGTGCACCAGAATACGCTGCACACTGATACAACTCTGGCCGGACTGGTAATAAGCACCAAAAATAATCCGTGCCACCGCATCATCCAAATCGGTTCCTTCATCCACAATACAAGCGGCGTTACCACCCAGCTCCAGCACCACCGGCTTTTTACCGGCCTTGGCTTTTAATTGCCAGCCCACTTCCGGCGAGCCAGTGAAACTCAGCAGCTTCAGGCGCTCATCCGTGGTGAACAGATCCGCACCATCCCGGTGACAGGGCAGAATGGAAAAAGCACCCTTGGGCAAATCTGTTTCGGCCAGCACCTCACCAATAATGATTGCACCGATGGGTGTCAGGCTGGCGGGTTTGAGTATAAAAGGACAACCGGCAGCAATCGCTGGAGCCACCTTGTGGGCTGCCAGATTCAGCGGAAAGTTAAACGGAGATATAAAAGAACAGGGGCCAATCGGCACCCGTTTCCACATGCCGGTATAACCCTGCGCACGCGGGGTAATATCCATCGGCACCACTTCACCCCCAATACGCACCGCTTCTTCTGCGGCAATACGGAAGGTATCAATCAAGCGGGTCACTTCTCCGCGTGCATCCTTGATGGGTTTACCGGCTTCAATACACAGGGCTTCTGCCAGTTCATCAGCACGTTCTTCAAAACGTCTGACACAGTGATTCAGAATGGCCTGGCGCTTCCAGGAGGGTAATTTACGCATGGGTTCGGCAGCAGCGGCAGCAGCAGCGATGGCCTGGTCGATGGTTGCTGCATCAGCCATGGCAACTCGTGTGGCGGCCTCACCGGTATATTTGTCATACACCACCAGATCCTGGTTGGGTGACAGGGCTTCGTTGGCCAGATAAAAGGGATAGGATGCTTGCAGCATGAAGAGGGTTTCTCCGATAGCCTGGAATAAATTCTGGAAATTGCAGTGGGTGTTGCAGCAGGGTAATGGCAGCAACCTGTTCAGTTGCCGCCATTTGTTCCGGATGCGTTACAGCACAGGGAAAACAACGTTGACCTGACCAGTACCGGAGCTGGGGAAGTATTCACCAATCACTTCACCCTTGCCGGTGTACTTATCCCAGCCCAGTGCACCAAACAACATAGCGGTATCGTGCATACCACCTTCACCGGAACAATACTGGGCATACTCCGGCAGCATTTTCAGGAAGGTGGCAATTTCACCCTGCTGCCATAACTCCAGCACGCGCAGATCCACCTGACGGTTAAACTCGCGGGAAATCGTGAAAGTACCGTTATTGGCAGCATACAGCTCGTTTTCCCAGATCTTGTGGGAAAGAGAACCGGAAGCCAGCAGCATAACCTTGCGATCACTGGCTTCAATGGCTTCACGAATCGCCTCACCCAGCTTGCGGGAATCCTGCAGATTGTGCACCGTACACCAGGCCGCAATGGAAACAATCGGAATATCACCGGGCTCCATAAAGTGCATGGGAACCAATGTGCCGTATTCCAGATCCAGCGTTTCTACCTGATGCGACAGGGTATGCACACCCTTTTCTGTGGCTTTGGCCGCAATGGCATCACCCAGCTCTGGGTCACCCTTGTACTCATAATCCAGATTCTGAATAAAGTGTGGGAACTCGTGGCTGGTGTAACAGCCTTTAAACACCGGGTTGCTGTTGATGTGGAAACCGGCATTTACCAGCCAGTGGGTATCCAGCACCACAATGGTATCCACACCCTTCTCACGCGCACGACGCATGATTTCGCGGTGACCATCAATCGCCTGCTGACGGCAGCCCTGCAAATTGCCGGGTTGCTCAGACAAGAGCATGGTGGGTACGTGAGTAATTTTTGCTGCTAAAACGATTTCGCCCATGATTAAGCACCTTCTTCGTTGTTGTTAATGTAGGTGGTTTTTATCTACAGCCAGCACAAGATATTTAACATGTTAAGTAATGCTAGAACAAAGCTTCTGCTGCTGTCAATCCACTCCATCAAGACTTGAACACTTTATTGTATGGCCTGAATGCACTTTCCACACCCTGTTAAAACCCAGTATTCATGCGGCTTTCAGCCACATTCAGCCCGTCTTGAATCCAACTCAATACAGGAAAGTACCATAATTAAAGAATTTTTTACCTTTCTCAAAAGTCTACCCCTCCCCATACTTTTTCACAGCCAAGACTTGCTGTAGGCCATTTGAACCCCCTGATACCCCTTTAGTGGATCAGGCAGTTACCGCTCTCAAAACACAACAACAGCGAAAAAGAGAGGACAAGACTCCCATGAAAAAAAATAACCCCATGCTGGAAAAACTGCAGGAACTACTACCAGCCATTCGTGCCAACGCCAGCAAAGCCGAAGAGCTGCGCCAAGTGCCGCAAGAAAACATCGACATGCTGAACGGCATTCAAATGAATCGGGTTTTCCTGCCCAAGGCCTATGGTGGCCTGGAAATCAGCCTGCCCGAGTTTACTGACTGTATTGCTGCACTGGCCGGTGCCTGCTGCTCTACCGCCTGGGCGTATAGCCTGCTGTGTACACACAACCACCAGATGGCCATGTTCAGCAAACAGGCGCAGGACGAATTCTGGGGTCAAAACCCTGATGCTGTGGCATCCAGCAGCATTGCGCCTTTTGGCAAGCATGAAGAAACCGAAGGCGGCATCATCTTCACAGGTGACATGAAGTGGAGCAGCGGTGTAGATCATGCCGACTGGATCATTGTTGGTTTTCTGCGTGACAACGCTGCCGGTGAAAAGGTCTACAGCTTTGCCGTGATTCCACGCAGCGAATTCACCATCATTGATGACTGGTTTGCTATTGGTATGCAGGGCAGTGGCACCAAAACCGCCAGCATCAAGGGGGTGTTTGTTCCTGAACACCGGATCCAAGCTGCCAGTGACATGATGGAAGGTCGTCACGCTGGCCGTCCACTCTACCCGGACAGCAAAATTTTCCACACACCCTACCGTCCCTACTTTGCCAGCGGTTTTGCTTCCATGAGCCTGGGTGTAGCGGAGCGCATGATTGAAGTCTACAAAGACCTCACCAAAAACCGTGTGCGCGCTTACACCGGTGCCAAGGTCAATGCCTCCATTCCACCACTGCTGCGTATTGCTGAATCTTATCAGCAGGTTGCCGCTGCCCGCGCCTACATGGAAAAAACCTGGAACGAACACAAGGAATACGGTGAGCGTCAGGAATACCCGGATCGTTACACCCTGGCACACTGGCGCACCAACCAGGCTTATGCGGTAAAAATGTGTGTGCAGGCCGTTAACCGCCTGTGGGAAGTGATGGGTGCCTCCAATTGGTATGAAGACCGTGAAGCTCAGCGTCTGTGGCGTGAATCCAACATGACTGCTGCTCATGCTTACACCGACTACGATGTTTGCGCCCAGATTCTTGGCCGTGAACTGCTGGGTCTGGAGCCTGATCCTTCACTGCTGTAATAAGGTGCTGTCATGACTAATCAAATTACCGAGTTTGACCCCAAGGCTTTTCGCCGTGCCTTGGGCAACTTCGCCACCGGGGTCACGGTTATTACCGCCACCACCCCGGAGGGTGAAAAAACAGGAGTAACCGCCAACAGCTTCAACTCGGTTTCTCTGGAACCCCCGTTGATCCTCTGGAGCATTGATAAACGCTCTGGCAGTTGTGCGATCTTTGAAAAAGCCAGTCACTTTGCCGTGAACATCTTGGCGGCGGATCAAATCGACCTGTCCAATCACTTTGCCCGCCCCAGTGATGACAAGTTTGCCGGTGTGGATTACCAGACCGGACTGGGAGGTGCCCCCCTGCTGCCGGATTGTGCTGCCTGTTTTCAGTGTGAGTCTTACCAGACAGTCGATGGTGGTGACCACTGGATACTGATCGGCAAGGTTGTCGGATTTGAAGATGCCGGACGTGCACCACTGGTTTACCACCAGGGCAGTTATGCAGCGGTGATGCCACATTCACGCTTCCCGGCCAAAAAAGAAAACGAGCCGATAGCCATCGAGCGCCTTAAATCACGCTTCAAGGATCATTACTACTACCAGATGGTGCAGGCCGTTCGTGCCTACCAGACGGATTATGCACCCCTGCAACTGTCCACCGGATTGCGTACCAGCGAAGCCAGAATGCTGATGGTGTTGCAGGAAACACCCAAGCTGCAGCGCAAGGAACTGCTCAAGGAAGTGAACATGCCGGAAGGTGAAGTGGACAATGCGGCAGACATCCTGCAACGCAAGGGTCTGATCACTCACAACCAAGAGACTTACAGCATCACCGCCAAGGGTGAAGAACAGGCCGAAGCCTTATGGACACTGGCACGACAGGAGCAGGACAAGGTGTTTGGGAAATTCAGTACAGAAGAACTGGATAACTTCAAAAAAATCCTCAACCACATTGCCAATATCTAATCCCACTGCTGCTATCACAACGGACTGGTTTTTATAACCAGTCCGTTGTATAACATCCCTCCAGCATTTGACCTATCAGTCTATTTTTAACCACCCGCTGACCCGGAAACATCCATGACTGCACACTTTAAAGCAGATCTACTGCTGGTTGTGACCACCCTGATTGCAGCCGCTGGCTGGATTTTTTCCAAAGAAGCTCTGGCGGGTTTTGCTCCCCTGCTGTTTATTGCCCTGCGTTTTTCCGGTGCCGGTTTGTTTCTGGCCTTATTGTGCTTAAAACCCCTGCGCCGTTTAAATCGCTCCCAGATGATCAGCGCTCTGCAGGTGGGTGTGCTGTTCGGCTGTGCCATGGTGTTCTGGATTCTGGGATTAAAGTTTGCTCAGCATGTCGGCGTGGGTGCTTTTCTCACCAGCCTTGGCATAGTGATTGTGCCGCTGCTTAACCTGTTGATGGGCGGTGAAAAACCCAGCCGACTGGTGTATCTATCCCTGCCTTTTGTGCTGACGGGACTGGCTTTTTTATCACTGGACAGCGAGTTTCATCTGGGTTTTGGTGAGTTCTGCTTTTTAATGGCGGCGTTTTTTCTAGCCTTGATGTTTATCCAGAACAGCCGCGCAGCTGCACGCATACCGGCACTGCCACTGACCGCCATCCAGCTGATGGTAACAGGCGTGATCACCGGCCTGTGTTCACTGGTCTTTGAAGAATGGAGTTTTGATTTTCCTGCAGCAATCTGGGGCTGGTTTTTTGCCAGTATGCTGCTGGCCACCAGCCTGCGTTTTCTGCTGCAAACCTACGCACAAAGCTTGGCACCTCCCAGCCACAGCGCCATCATCATGACCCTGGAACCTGTCTGGACAGCCACCCTCGCCAGCCTGTGGTTTGCTGAAACCATGAGCCTGTTTCAACTGATCGGCTGTAGCCTGATTTTCACCGCTGTACTCGTCAACCGCGCACCGGCACTGCGGCAATGGCTGAGAAGTCATAAATCTCGAATCTGACTGGTACGAACACGGCTCAGCCACCACAAGCCTGCAAAAATCACTAACCAGACAAAGGTTCGCAGCGCCATTGCAGCCAGGCTTTCAACAGCAATACCTGCGTTTAACCTGTACACAACAACAACTGCAACCAGAACCAACAGATTCAACACCAGAATTGCCAATGCACCTTGTTTGCCGCGCTCCAGACTGAACCATCCAACAACGCCCACCGCAATATAAACAAAACCCATCAGCAGGTTGTAAACCAGCAGTGGAGTGAACACCTCGTAACTGGGATTGACTCCTGCAAGCACACGAAAACTGGCAAAAATGGTGACTGCACCAAAAACAACCCCCAGAAGCACCAACGCCCGCTGGCTAATTTTTAAAGACCTTGGCTGACTCAAATTAACCTCCGGTTTGCTAAAGAACAATGGCACCGGTAAAGATCCCCGACCTCACCATCCATCTCGAACTTCACGGCACCGCAGAGACACTCTGCCTCGCATCAAACCTCTATCTAAAAACCAGTTTATAATCAGCAACTTAAAATCCAGAGCATCACACTTCATACCTTGTTGTGTTCAGTGACCACTTGCCAATAGCCTCCCTTTTTAGAGCCGTGATATACAAGTTTGTGCTGCTGTTTTAATTTTGCAACGGCTCGTTCAATGGTGCTGGGGGAGCGCCCCAAATGCTGAGCAATCTCAACCAAAGTGAGCTGGGGTTGTTGTTGCAACAACCCCAGAATAAGCTCTGGAGTTTTTACCCGCGTTTTTACCTGCATTTCTACCCGCGTTTTTTCTTCCTGCATCAGAGCTTCTTGCAGGGTTGCAGCAATGATACTCAGCATAAATTCAACAAAAGGTGCAGCATCAGTTTGATCCGTGCTGGCCTGTAAGGCTTGGTAATAATCCTGCTGATGCTGATAAACAAGGCTCTCAACTGGCATATCAACGAACAGTGGCTGCCATTGGCTGAGAATTAATGTCTGCCATAAACGCCCCATACGGCCATTACCATCACTGAAAGGATGGATAAACTCAAATTCGTAATGAAACACACAACTGGTAATTAATGCCGGCGCATCACTGGTAACCAGCCAATTAAAAAGATCAGCCATCAGTCGTGGTACTTGTTTAGCACCCGGCGCCACATGAATAACTTCACTGCCAGACATTACACCTACGCCACCCTGACGATACTGCCCAGCGCCATCAAGCAAACCCTGCATTAACACTGCATGAGCTTTAAGAAGATCTTGTTCTATACCAGGCTGCCAATGGGTTAGCTGATCATAGGCTGTCAACGCATTTTGTACTTCCAGCACTTCTCTTGGCGGAGCAATCACACGCCGACCTTCCAGAATGGCGGTAATCTGCGCTTCTGTCAGGGTATTACCCTCAATCGCCAGAGAACCCTGAATCGTGCGTATTCGGTTGCTGCGCCGTAAACGCAATGCGTTACTCATCTCCACCTGAGCGCTCAAACGCCCTATGGCTTCACTGATTTCTGCAACCAGCTTGAGGATACGTGATGTAATGGTGCAAGGTGGATTATAGGTCAACAGTCACTAACCTCAGTGTTCAACCAGACAGAGATGCTCACGTCCACCATCACTGATATCCGGAGCATGAATTGGTTACGTAGCATTTAGCGGCTTAATGCGATCCACTACAACTTGCCAAAGGCCATGTCTGTAGTGCTCTGCAAATCCAGCCATAACCTGTTTCTCCTCGGGGTAATCCAGAATCTGATTCTTGAAATTCTGATCGTGTGAAGTAACCATTATTGGCTAACCCTCATGAATTGGTTGACCACTAAAGCCGCCGAACCTGCAATAACTGGTTCAGTGATTCCAGACTCTCTGGCCCACCTTCCAGATGAACACACTGGCCTGATTCCTGTTCCCAGGATGCAGCAGAAGCAGTATGAAGATGCACAACCACTCTGGATGCTGTTAACCCATTCAGCAAACCGGCAGGAACCCAGACCTTGTCCGTGTTTCTCAGGGGGTTGGGAACCGGGCTGCCGCACACCGAACAAAAGTCACTCCGAAAACCACTGGGCTTTTGGTAGGAACCGCAGAGACACTCACCTTGCATCAATCTGTCCTCTCAAGAGCCAACCCATAACCAGTAACTCATAATCCAGCACATCACATTTTATTCACTGCTGCGGCTTGTTATACATTCGTGACCCCAATAAACCACTTGGGCTGCATTTCATTAAAGTCGGTTCTGATATTGGATGGCAGGTAACTTGCCGAGTCCAACACAATGTCCTGACCGCCTACACGCTTAAAGACAACCCAATGCCAGAAATTTTTTCCATCCTCCTGATGGTGTTTGATGGACAGCAGTGCCAAATCAGGCAGGCTACCCCATGACTCAAAGGGAATCTCATTGGCAGACGTCTCGACCCCTGCATTGGACAACAACTTCCTGACATATTGGGTATCAGACCACAGCGACTTATCTTCTGCATAAATACCCATAGAGTTCGCTACGGCCTTCATTTCCGCGTAGGTTTTGCCCAGAATATTGGCTACTGCAGCAATTCCGCAGCCTGTAGTTTCTTCCTGTATTACTGGTCTAAGCACTGATTTCTCCTCAAGTAGTTCAAGCTGATGCGGCATAAACTCATCATGATCGTCTAGACCACTACAGCCCGACAGCTACGATGGGACTCTGCTGTCCGGCACGAAACAAATGACCAACCGAACGACCGTAGTATCTAGAACGGATCTGCTCAGGTGCAATATGACCAACAAACTCCCAGCGGTTATGATCTTCAGCCAGTTTCTGCTGGTCACGAGTTGCATAAGGTGTTGACCCTGCACGATGCCAAGATTCAATTTCATAGACTTCCCGCACAATTCCCGCAAAAACAGCCATTGCATATTTAGCCTTGTACCGGCGTTCTCCGACCACCCAAATTCCACGTGTGCATTCATAAAGCGCTTCTGCACTCATGCCGTACCTGAACTGTCGATTGATACGAATCAGTAATGCCGGATCTGAAACCTCTACAGGATCAGCAACGTGCTCCATAATGAAGTCAGCCAGAGAACGGCGCGGATAGTTGGCACTAAAACGTCCTCTGACAATATTCGTTAATTTGCTTATCTCAAGGACTTCAATAATAGCTGCCTCAACACGGCTAGACTCAAGGTCATCACGCAGCTGATGAGCAACGATGTCTATACGCGGTTCAAAACCAGCGGCACGAATCCCATTGATTCGAGCGACCTTATCAGATTCAGTTTTATCCATAAGGTGATCCGTCGCCCGCGATCCAACACCTTTCCCAACATAAAACACCGACTCATCACGTGGATCAATGTAAGCATAAACATAAAAGCCAAGCGCATTAGCGATATCGCGTGTAATCTCCAAACCAAATACCCTCATGAATTGATGACACTGTTTTGCCATGTAATCCCTAGCTTCAAGAGTTCACTTTGCTTTGTTGCAGAGTACGTGTGGCGGCAATGGCGGGGCTGCCTATTCAGAGAGAAGGTTCATACAGGCAAGCCGAAGCGCCATTTCAGGACTGACAGCACGGCGCGAGGGCGTTCAGAATCCTCTCTCAGCATTTCACCAGGATCAGTCGGCTTGCGCTGCATGCCGGTAGTATTAGGAATAGCCATAGTCATCACCTCACTCAGTGGTTGTAGTGGTCAAGTAATTTAGGCCACCGTTTTTTGAGCATTCCAATACACCTG
>NZ_JACUUA010000240.1 GCF_014859565.1 Marinospirillum sp.
AACACGCCCTGGAGCCTGCCCGTTTTAAAGAACAGGCTCGCAGAGGCAAAGCAACTGCCTAGTTAATAAGCGGCTGGACTGCAATGTATCCGTCATTTTTCCGTACAAATTGCACTTCCTCATTTGGCACGTTATAATCCAGACAGAGTTACGGAAAAGTTCCGTACACAGGAGGGAATATGGCAACTGCACGCTTAGACATTCGCCTTGATGAAGAAATTAAGGCTAAAGCGGAAAAGGCATCAGCCTTGCTGGGACTAAAAAGCTTAACAGAGTATATAGTCCGGCTAGTGAACGAAGATGCTACCCATGTCATCAAAGAGCACGAAAGCATCCTGGTTAAAGACAGTGTCTTTGATGAGTTTATGCTTGCGTGTGATAAAGCCAAAGCACCTAATCAGGCTTTGCTTGATGCAGTGAAATTTACAGCTGAGAGTGGCATCAAGTGAGCTGGGGTAAGGAGTTTGTTGAGCTGAACAAGTCAAAACATGACCGCAGCTCATTTGATTGTGGAGAACAAGAGTTAAATGTGTTTTTAAAAACTCAGGCAGCGATACATATGCAAGCGGGTATCAGTCGCACCATGGTTTTACCCAGCACCCAGCCACTACTCAATCAAAAACATGCGATTTGTGCATTTTATAGTGTTACACCCAGTTCGATTAGCCGTGAAACCTTGCCTGTACATTTGGCAAAGAAGCTACCTCGTTATCCCGTTCCTGTTTTCTTGCTTGCTCAGCTGGCCGTACACAAAGAATTTCATGGCTCTGGCTTAGGCAAGATCAGTCTCATTCGTGCTTTAAAATACTTATGGGATGTCAATCACTACATGAGAGCCTACGCCATCATTGTTGACTGCCTTACTGATCAGGCTCAGTCATTTTACGCAAAATATGGTTTTGAAGCTTTATGCGAGCATAATGGGCGCATCCGTATGTTTTTACCCATGAAAACGGTAGAGCAAATTTTCAGTCGATAAAAGCCCCCTAAACCAGCCTACCTGTCGGACAGGCTTGGTAGCGGGGACGACTGATAAAAAATGGCAAGATTTTTACAACTGTTGCAACCATTGCAGTAGTTCATGCCGCCAGTTCAACTGTGCCAGCATTCTGATATGAGCGGCATCTTCATCCTGCAAATAAAAACGAGGTTCTGCAGCCAATTGGTACAAACGTTGTCCATGTTGGCAAGGAATAACCTGATCACCACAACTGTGCATAATCAGCAAAGGTACAGCAGGTCGCTGATGGATGTAGCGCTCTGGGCTGTGTCGATCACTGATCGTCCAGGATAAAGGGTACTGAAAAACCCAGGTGAGCCAGCTTTCTGAAAGTTTTTCACGGGCGATTCGGCGATAACCAGAAAAAGGACTATCCAGAACCACGCCTGCCAGTTGATCGGCCTCCGGTGCAACTGACATGAGCGTTGCTGCAGTGGTTGCCCCAATACTCTGCCCAAGCAGTACCAGCGGCAGGTTTTGTTGTTCCGCCCGTTGTAATGCCCACTTTAACCCTGCGTAAGCATCCTGATGCACTCCGGCTATACCAGGCTGACCTTCAGACAGCCCAAAACCTCGATAATCAAGAATGAAGACCTCCCATCCATGGCGCGTGATCCAGTTCAAGGCAAAAAAATGGGTACTGATATTTTCTGCGTTGCCATGCAGAAAAAATATCATCCCGAGTGGCTGTTCGCTATCTCGGGTTGGTAATAACCAGCCATGCAGCTTTGTACCATCCTTGCTGACCAGGTGGACATCCTCATAAGTGAGGCCAATTTGATCCGGTGTGCCTCGCAAGCCTTGCTCCGGCCAGTAAAACAGGCTGCCGCAACCACTCAGTTGCAGCAACAACAAACTGATCACCAGCCTTAAAAGAATCTGAGCCATGACAGATGCACCTGATGGTTTTCTTCTTCGCGCTTTTCCAACTGACCTAGTAACCGAATGGACTGGTTACGGGCATAGTTCCACTGCACGGTTCCTTCAGCATGAAGTGCATTGCCTGTTGCTCCAGCGGGGAAGTTTATCAGGCGTACATCCAGCCCGGTTCGCAGAGATCGGATAGGCTCCCAGACAAATCCTGAAACCAGCCCCGCCCCGATAGCCCATTCTGGATCAGTTGTTTTTTTGCTGACACCTGCCTGTGGACCGACTTCAAGTTCCGCAGCTAACATCAGATAAGTCATTAGATTTTCAGTGCTGCCCCAGGCACGCCCATAACCACCTCCTGTACGGGTTCGCCAGTCATCTTTTGTTTTAGCTAAAGGGTTAACACGACCAGCCTCAACCTGTACGCGCCATGCTGACATACGAAAAATGGGTGAGCTGGGCAGATAGTTTCCTACCTCCACCAGCTTAAGATGCCAGGGTTCCAGTCTCTCCTCTTCTTCGTAATAACGAAGTGTTAATTCAAACAGATTGATTTCTGCATTGGGTAGATAACCCTCCACTGCATCAAAGCGACTATGGTAGGAGGGCTTGGCAGCCAGCTGCATAAATAATTCAGATTCATGCTGTCCGAACCCAATAGACCACTGAGCGGTATCATGGCCTTGATGCGGGGGAACTTCAGGTATCTCGGGCTGTATGAAGCCGGAGCGATTTTGTACTTTTGAGCGAGCAACCAACAAACGATGCAGTTGCGGCGCTGCTTGATCACGTGGAAGCTTCTGGTGCTGGAAACGAAAATTGAGCCACTGGAAAGCCAGCTCATATACCCGCTCAGCACGGACAGACTCAGGTAAATATAAACCCGCTGGATCAGGTTGATCGAATACCAGAATACGGGCAAACTCCAGTTCATCTGATGTAACCTGCTCACTCATGGACTGAAGCCGTGTAGCAAATGATGGCCGGAAATGTCCCTGATCTTCCAGCAAGCCAGCTTGGCTCAATGCTCTGACAGTATCCACCGGCAATGCCTTAATATCAAAACCCCGAGTCAGATCAAGGTGGTCTTCAGCAACAGATAATAAAGCCAGTAATTGATAAGAGCAGTTTTCATCAAAAAACCAGTAATCAAAACGTACCTCATCCAACTCCCACATATGTAACAGCACACGACGCAGACCTTTCTCACTGAGACTCAGTGGATATTCCCAAATATCTCGGCTTTCCAGATAACTGTATTCATTCACTTTTTCGTAGTAGGGCATCAAGCTGAAATAGCCTGGATATTGCCCGATCATGCCTTTGATGGCATAGGCCAAACCACCATCACCTTCATCAACTACTGCAGCAAAATTAACGGCCCAGGCCACCAGATCAGGGTTCCGTTGTTTATCACGCGCATCAATACGCAGCAGGCTGTGACCAAACATGGATGAAGCGTTATTCATATAGGCAGCGGGGAAAATCAACGACAGGCTGCCCGCGTCGATTCGGCCAAGCCAATCTTCCAATGCGTCACACTGGCGCTCAGGGATCTGCTGATCCAGCTTGGTATTCAACCAGGCCGTTCGAGCGGGGAAGCGGCAGCGTACATCGTCTGCTTCATTGAGTTCATCTACCAACGCATTGTTTAATGCTGCAAGAGTAGCGTCCAGTTCTGCAGCGGGATTACGTGCGCCCTGAGGGTGCAGGAAAAACTTGTCATCATCGACCTGACTACGTACACCTTGTAAACGGCGTTTGTAATGTATCAGTCGCCACCAGGCATTTTCACTGCTCAGGTGTTCTTTTTCAGTCGCACTGATCTGGCTGAACTCAACCGTTTTTGTATCAGCGTATACCGTAACGGAGAAAAAGCAGAGCAGCACAACAACAATTAAAGCTGCCTTGTTTTGCATAGTAGGGAGGTTATCTTGATTGATTAGTTAATATCATTATGGCAGATGAAAAAATGCTGCCAGCTAAAAAGCTGACAGCATTTTATGACTCAAAAGCTATAAATTAGCCCAGAGTGTAAGCAGACAGCTGTTGGTCTTCAGAAACTACGCGGTTCATGTTTTCCAGAACCTGTTCTGCAGTCACACTGTCAGAAGAGAAGATGTCGCTGAAACGCGCTTGAGTGGCCTGGGAGAAAACAGCCTTGTCAGAAGCCTTAACGCCCCACAGGGTAGCCAGAGTATCCAGAGACTCGCCTTCGCCACGAGCTGCGTCAACAGCCAGAGTGTCCAGGTTGTCGTTTACAAAGCTCTGCAGAGCCAGCAGTGAATTCTCGGTGCTGCAGTTCAAGGTACCGGTGGTCATACCAAAAGTCTGGTTACCAGAAGTGCCGTTCAAAGTCGCAGCCAGTACGTTCATCACCAAGCCATCCTGACCTTCCAGCAGCACACTGCCCAGACCACAACCAGCATCAGAAACAGCGTGTGCAGATGCAGCAAAAGGAAGTACAACGGCCATGGCAGTAGCAGCAAATAATTTTTTCATTTCCAATATCCTCAATATCCAAGTTCTGAGTGTTTCCGTTTTCCTATTAGCATTAACTTAATAGGTACGCCTACTTAACCATATCCGCCCACCGCATTTCAACTTGCTTTTTGTTTCTACTGTAAATACTTTCGTTTAGTCTGCATAGCTGTAAAATACGCTGATCCCAACAAGAATTCAGATGAGGTTGCCCATGCCCACTTACCGTTCCCGCACT
>NZ_JACUUA010000241.1 GCF_014859565.1 Marinospirillum sp.
GGTGGTCAGTGGGGTGTTTTTAATCTGGGTGCAGTGCTGTTTGCCAGAAAGCTGCAAAGCTTCCAGCACCTTGGTCGCAAAGCGGTTCGCTTGATCCTTTACCGAGGCAACAGCCGCATCGAAACCATCCGAGAGATTGAAGGCAACAAAGGTTATGCCGTTGGTTTTGAAGGGCTGATCGACTATTTAAAAGCCTTGTTGCCATCCAATGAGGAAATTGGCAAAGCCTTTCGAAAAGAGGTTCCCGTTTTTCCTGAGTTGGCACTGCGTGAACTCATCGCCAATGCTTTGATCCATCAGGACTTCAGCCTGACGGGCACAGGCCCAATGATTGAATTATTCGAAAATCGGTTGGAAATCACCAACCCCGGTGTTCCATTGGTTGATACCCAACGCTTTCTGGACAGCCCGCCAAGAAGTCGCAATGAAGGGGTTGCTTCTTTTATGCGCCGAATCAATATTTGTGAGGAGCGCGGCAGCGGGGTTGACAAGGTTATTGGTCAGGTTGAGCTTTATCAGCTACCTGCGCCCATTTTCGAGGAAACCGCTCAGCACACCCGCGTTGTTCTGTTTACTTATCGAGACTTCAAGGCGATGGAGTCAGAGGATCGCATCAGAGCCTGCTATCAGCACTGTTGCCTGAAATACGTGAATCGTGAGCCAATGAACAACACATCACTGAGAGCGAGATTCAATATAGAAGAGGGCAATAGTGCTATGGCCAGTCGGATCATTAAGCAAACTGTCGATGCAGGCCTGATCCGGCTTTATGATGCTAATGCTAACCGGAAAGCCTATCGTTATGTGCCTTACTGGGCATGAACAGGGGTCATTTGACGGTCATTTGACTGAGACTGGCAGCTTTTAATTTAAGTGCTTTTAAATCAACTTGTTAGATTTTTTTATCATTTGATTGCTGCGCTGTTAGAGACATACAAGAAACCAAAAAAGGATGCGTTATGGTCAGCAATACCAAAGAACAGGCGCTGGAAGCGGCGATTGAGCAGGCTTTAACCGGCACCACCACGGAAGCTTACAAAGCAGCTGGTGAGGTCAGGGAAACGCCAGCAGAGGCTTTGGTGGCTTCTCAGGGTTTTAAGCTGGGGTTGCCTTCGGATTTTAATGCTCAGTATGCGCTGGATGAAAAGTTTTTCTGGCACTTTCTGAAACAGACCCAGCAGGACGAACTGACCAAACTGCAAAAGCACAACCCTGGCGACTGGCAGCGCAAAATTCTGGAACGTTATGACCGCCTGGTGAAAAAACACGGCATCCTGAGTCTGCTGAAAAAAGGGCTGCCAGTGGATGATGCCCACCTGCATCTGATGTACCCAGCTCCCCTGGCCAGCAGCAGTGACAAGGTTAAACAGAACTTTGCTGCCAACCTGTTCAGCTGCACCCGGCAGGTGCGCTATTCATCAGCCAACCCACTGCAAGAAATTGATCTGGTGCTGTTTATCAACGGCATCCCGCTGGTGACGATGGAGCTGAAAAATGCCTGGACAGGCCAGACAGCACGTTTTCATGGGCAGAAGCAGTATCGGGAAGATCGGGATACAAGCCAGCCTTTATTGAACTTTGGGCGCTGTCTGGTGCATCTGGCGGTGGATACGGATGAAGTTTATATGACCACCAGGCTGGCAGGATCAGCGACCTTCTTTTTGCCTTTCAACAAGGGTGACCACCACGGCAAGGGTAATCCTCCAAACCCGCATGGGCACAAAACGGCTTATTTGTGGAAAGAGGTCTTCACCAAAGAAAGCCTGGCCAACATCATCCAGCACTTTGTGCGGCTGGATGGCAGCAGCAAAGATCCGCTTTCCAAACGCACCTTGTTTTTTCCGCGTTATCACCAGTTGGATGTGGTGCGTAAACTGATTGATCATGCATCACAACAGGGTGTTGGGCACACCTATCTGATCCAGCACTCGGCAGGTTCCGGCAAATCCAACTCCATCACCTGGGCGGCTTATCAGCTGATCGAAGCCTATCCAGCCAATGAAACAGTGGCTGGTGGTAAAGGCAGGGATCAACCGCTGTTTGATTCGGTGATTGTGGTCACCGACCGCAGACTGCTGGACAAACAGCTGCGCGACAACATCAAAGACTTTTCTGAGGTCAAGAATATCCTTGCCCCTGCCTTCAAATCGGCTGATCTGAAACAGGCACTGCAACAGGGCAAGAAAATCATCATCACCACCATTCAGAAGTTTCCTTTTATTGTTGAAGGCATTGATGACCTGAGCGACAAGCGCTTTGCGGTGATCATTGATGAAGCTCACAGCTCCCAGTCCGGTACGGCACATGACAATATGAACAGGGTGATGGGGCAGGATGTTGCAGAGGATGATCAGGATCGCATTCTACAAGCGATGAAGTCGCGCAAGATGCGTGGCAATGCTTCTTATCTGGCCTTCACCGCAACACCCAAAAACACCACGCTGGAAAAGTTTGGGGTGAAGCAGGTCGATGGATCTTTCAGGCCGTTCCATCTCTACTCCATGAAACAAGCCATCGAGGAAGGCTTTATTCTGGATGTGCTGGCCAACTACACCACCTACAAAAGCTATTACGAAATCGAAAAGTCGATTGCTGACAACCCGCTTTTTGATACTTCCAAGGCGCAGAAAAAGCTGCGTGCTTATGTTGAACGCAGCCAGCAGACCATCAACACCAAAGCCGAGATCATGCTGGAGCATTTCATCACGCAGGTGGTGAATACCAAAAAGCTCAAGGGCAAAGCCAAAGGCATGGTGGTGACTCAGAATATTGAAACGGCCATCCGTTATTACCAGGCGATCAACCGCCTGCTGGAAGCTCAGGGTTATCCCTTTAAGGCGTTAGTGGCCTTTTCAGGAGCCAAGGAGGTCGACGGTATTGAATACACAGAAGCCGGTATCAATGGCTTTACTGAAGCCGATACCAAAGACAAGTTTGATACGGATGAATACCGCCTGCTGGTGGTGGCAAACAAGTACCTGACCGGCTTTGATCAACCCAAGCTGTGTGCCATGTATGTGGATAAAAAACTGGCATCGGTGCTTTGTGTGCAAACCTTGTCACGCCTGAACCGCTCAGCACCAAAGCTGGGTAAAAAGACCGAAGATTTGTTCATTCTGGATTTCTTCAACTCGGTGGATGAGGTCAAGGCTGCCTTTGATCCTTTTTATACGGCCACCTCCTTGTCAGAAGCGACCGACATCAACGTGCTGCATGAGCTGAAGGATGTACTGGATGATGTAGGTGTTTATGAGTGGTATGAGGTCGAAGACTTTGTAACCCGTTATTTCAACAATGAAGATGCCCAGAGCCTGAGTCCGATTATTGATGTGGCGGCAGCACGTTTTGATCACGAGCTGGAGCTGGAGGAGGACGACAAGGCCGACTTTAAAATCAAGGCCAAGCAGTTTGTGAAAATTTACGGCCAGATGGCTTCAATCATGCCTTACGAGATTATTGCTTGGGAAAAGCTCTTCTGGTTTCTGAAGTTCCTGATTCCCAAACTCAAGCTCGCTGACCCTGACCAGGATGCCATTGATGAGCTGCTGGAGTCTGTTGATCTCAGCTCCTATGGTTTGCAAAGGGATAAACTGAATCATAGCGTCAGTCTGGATCAGACTGAGTCAGAGCTGGAACCACAGAACCCTAACCCGCGTGGTGTGCATGGTGGTGACAAGCAGCATGACCCTCTGGATGAAATCATCCAGACCTTTAATGAGCGTTGGTTCCAGGGCTGGAGTGCCACCCCTGAAGAGCAGCGGATTAAATTCATCAACATTGCAGAAAGCATCAAACAGCATCCTGACTTTGAAGAGAAATATGAAAAAAATCCTGACCCCCACAACCGGGAGCTGGCATTTGAGAAAATCCTCAAAGAAGTGATGTTGCGCCGCCGTAAAGATGAACTGGAGCTGTACAAGCTGTTTGCCGGTGATACAGCATTCAAGGCGGCATGGATGCAAAGTATGCAGCACATGACAAGTGCAAGAATTTGAACCAGCCTTCAGGCTGGTGTCAGGTTTGAGCCTTAAGATGACACCAGCAATCAGACAAACCCTGTCTGTTGCCTGAAAAACTGAACACCCATTTGTGAGGAGATACACCATGAAAAAATCAACTTTAATACTGCTGATCACTGCCAGCCTGATGACTGGAACAACCCTTGCCAGCGATAAGTGTAATGACCCGGGTGACTGCTCCCCGCCCTAAGCGCTAAAGCGCCATGGGCGAGGCTTCCAACTTCTCAGGCAGCAACTGGTGCGTGACCAGATTGACGCTTGCCTCCATTGGCAGAGACCGACAGTCCTGCGGCCTTTAATTTCAAAACACCCTGCGCTCGAATGTTGAGCGCAGCATTGATGTCTCGATCATGCCTGACTGAACAAGCGGGACACTGCCAGTCGCGTACTTTCAGAGACAACTCTTCCAGCTTGTGTCCGCAGCAAGAGCAGGTCTTGGAGCTGGCAAACCATTGATCAATTTTGATCAGGTGTTTACCTTGCTCTTTGGCCTTGTACTCCAGCTTGTAGATGGTGCGGACGGAGAGACTCGAACTCTCACACCTTACGGCACCAGAACCTAAA
>NZ_JACUUA010000242.1 GCF_014859565.1 Marinospirillum sp.
GGTAATAGACTGTAATGAGATAACACGCACCTGTTTCAGGATTCTGTGAAACAACCACATGTATCGCTTTGCTGTTTACCCAGCCAAGCCGTAGTTGGCTGGGGTAGGGACGATCATCTGGATAATCAATTAGCATCACCCCTGTTCGAAGCACTGCTGCCACTTCCTGCTCTGTCAAGCCACGCTCAAACATTCGTCTGAGGGCGTGGCCTGTATAAGTAATTGAAGTACAGTAGGGCATCCCTGTCACCTTGGACACTCAGTCCAGCAGTTTGATCAACTCCACACCCTGGGGCAGATGTGCATCATCAATCAAGACTTGGTAATCACTGAAGTCTCTGGCTGGTCCTTCAGTAACCCTCTGCACTTTCACCAGATCAAACAGTTTACGTGCTGGAGCATTACCTAACTCAGAGTCGTGCTTAAACACATAGAGTGCGCAAGGGGACATTTCCCCACGGCTGGCAGAACGGTCATGATCCAGCATGTTGACCAGCGCATCCCAGAACAGTTTCAGGTCATCTTCACTAAAGCCTGTTTGTTTAGCCAGATTGGCAGAAACAAAACCGTGGCAGCGATAAAGGCCATAGGGAATGGTGAATTTGCGTCCCATGGTTCGGTTGTCACCACTCTGCTGCTCGGCTTCCTTTTCGGTGGTAACGGCCATACGGGTGATGCTGTGTTCAGCACTGACTACTGGATCAATACTGCGGG
The DNA here is from genome assembly GCF_014859565.1 of Marinospirillum sp. The sequence continues at coordinate 715 of NZ_JACUUA010000242.1, forward strand.
CAAAGTTGATCTGAATCGGGCCGCGCACCTGACCGGTATTGATCTCGGTGGACATGACAGCACCAAAGGTACGGATATCAAAAAAGTTTTTGCACATCCACTGGGTTACGTTTCTGGCATCTTCTTCTTTTTTAGGCAGCTTTTTCGACTCGGGCTTTAAGTCCAGTGCTTCATAAGCTCGCTGGTTGTTCCGATTCAGAACTGCCTTTTCTTTAATGTAGATTTCATAGGGCGGCGTTTCTTCCTTCACCAGACCCACATAATTACGCACCTTGCGCTTGAGGCAAACATCCGTTACCAGACCTTGGCCTGTTTCGGCATCCACACGGGGTAGATTGCCCGCATCCGGGTCACCGTTGGGGTTGCCGTCTTTCACATCAAACAGATAAACGAATTCATAGCGATTGTTCAGGCTCATGCTTCAGCTCCTTCAGTATTTTCCTTGGAAGTGTCGGTTTCTTTTTTAGCAAAAAGTGCTTGGCGTTGGTGGTAATAACCTATGGCGAAAAGTCCCTGATTTTCGAGATTCAGGTGGGCAGGAAAATCTTTAATATCCGCCATGATTTCGGCAATACGTTTTTCAGAATTCACACGCTGTCCTTGATGAGGAAGCTTTTTCAGGTGGTGAGCATGAAGCCGCATCAGCGTGCCGAAAACAGCCTTGGGGGTGCAACTGGCACTACTGTAATAACGATCACGAATGGTGGCATTTAGACCGGGGTTGGCATCGGTTTGCAGCTTTTCCAGAACTGCAAACAGACAGCCCAGCCGATAACCAATCCGTTTTTCTTCAGGGTTGTAAGCCATGGTGATTTCCTTGTTACTGGTTTGCTGATAGCGGTACAAACGGTTGAGGTAACCTTTGATCAAACTGGCGCGATAGAAAGTGATTTTTCCTTGCTCAGCCTTAATGCGTTTAGTCACTGCTTGCAGAATACTGGCTGGTAGAGGTAACCCCATTAAAATGCTGCGAATGGTTTCCCCGACCAGATGCGGAGGAAGGTTTTCATCCTTGTGCAGTAGTGCGGTGGAACGCAGCAAAGGTTTCAGAGGCGGGTAATGAAAATCCCACGCAGTGATCTCTATATCCTTGAACCACTGTGCCAAGCGCTCGCTGAACTCGGCAACTGTTCCCACTTGCCAGAAACGCACGGCAATGCGGGCCGCATTGGGTGACAGGCCGAGCAAGTAGAACCTCTCTCTGCCTTCACCTTTAAGAAAAGCCCCGGTGTGAAGACTGTCAAAAAGCTGCTGAACGGCACGAGTACCCTGTTCCGGGTCATCCTTGGGTGTATCGTTAAAGAAAGACTGAAAGTTGGTTTCCAATGGGTTTTCCCCCGTTGACCACCAGACCACATATGTCTCATTCATTCGTAGGTATTGTGAACTGTTACTTCGGATCAGTTGGCTTAATGCTGTGGTGTACTTGATTGCAGCAACTTCACCCACAGGTGCATTAGCTCCCTGCTCTTTTCCCCACGAACTGAATGAGTTTTTGTTAAAAGAAACAATATCTGTAGCTGCCTTGGCAGGTCCCCAAAGTCCTTTAATCTGTGGGTGCAAACGGGCAATCTTGGTTGTTTCGCCGGTAACCAGACAAGTACCCTCTTGATTTTCATTATCCAGAGGTTGTTGTCTGATCCATTGCTGAACCTGAGCAGACTGGCACACCAGATGATTTTCACTACTTAACTGAAAAGTCAGGTTGCAACCGGAAATTTTCAGGCAATCCTGAAACTCTGAGGCTTGCCGGACCTTTTCTTTTTCCAATTCGCTGTGCAAGAACGCATGAACCGCCTGAACACCAGGATCATCTGGAATTTCCTGGTGGAGCTGATCGACTAGGCCAACAAAGGCCTGGTGCTGGTTGGCAGCCATTTCGACTTCTTTTTCATTTGGCTCTGCGCCCGGCTTACTGACTTTGGGGTGATTGAGCACATAACCGAAATGATCCCAGAGGCAATAAGCCTTAACACCGACTGTGCGTTTTTGTCCCTGGGGCACCAGAAAAGTTTGAGGTGCTGGCTTGCCCTTTTCTTGAGATTCCCGTGTATCACGAAGCTGCACAAATTGGCCCTCTGGCGAGAGCACAATGACAAAAGGAATGCCTTTTTCCTCAAAACCAATTGGTGGCAGCCCCTGACCAGCAGCTTCTTTCCGGTCGTAGTATTCGCACAAGGCTTGCAGAATCATCCTCGTACCTCCTGACTGTTTCTGGAGGGAACAGTGATAATGCCGTTTTCCATCTGGGCACGAAAAAACAAAGGGTTGGGTGCTGAGGGATTGGAATAGTCGAGGTCATAAAGCATAAAGCCCAGATCACGCGTTTCTGCAATGGGCGTAATGGAGTCTGTATCTTCATTTGCCAGAGCAAAATCACAGGTGAATTCGCGACATCCCAGGTAGGGCTGGTTAAAACATTGCCCTTTTTCAGCACGACGACGAAACATGTCAGCAAACTTGGCGGCAGAATCCTCAGATCCAGCTTTATCTGTCATGCTGAACTGGGCATGAATACGGTAGCGTACATCCTTGAGTAATAAACTGGCTCTTTGTTGTCTTTGTCGCTGATCATCAGCATAGAGTCCCAGATGACCAGAGCCTTCTTTCATCGCTGTTTTTGCAGTGCTGGCAGAAATAATGGACGCCACTTCATTGCGCCGCAGATTCATCCATTTGATGGGGCTGAGTACATCAATCTGAGTTACCTGCCACTGTATGGCGGGTTTCCAGAGAATGGCTTCAAAAATGGCTCTGGCCGCTGAAGGGGTAATGACATCATAACTGACCCTCTCCACCTTCATTTCCGGGCGGGTAAAGCAGGCAAATTCTCCGCTGACCTCTAAACAAAAACCCATAAATCCTCCTAAATAACGGTGTCCTCAACGGGTAGCAAGCTATCGGGTGGTTGCACGCCCCAAATGGAATGGTAATGACTCGACAGAACCACCATCTGCCCCGCTTTTTGCTCTATCGCTCCCAGATTGAATAGCTTTTTAGCCAAGCTATCCGGCAGAGTTACGCTGTAGCGTTGCAGCTTTCGATACGCCCATTTCTGAGAAGCATCCTTTTCCAAGGCTCTCAGCCAAGCATAAACAGGGCTTTCTTCTTTACCATGCGGACAAAAGGCTACCACCACACTAACTCCAGGGTCATCAATTAAACGAAATTTACTGGCTGCTTCCCTGAATTGAATTTCCAGGGGCGCATCGGGCGAGCTTTTGGCTTGCAGCAACTGACAAATGTCTTGCTTATCACGACTACCCTGCCCATTTAGTTTAGTAAAAAACGCCTGCATAGCTTGCGGACTCAAGGGGTCAGCCAGTTGACCACTTTTTAATAATTCCAGTGTCGTTTGTGCCGCCTGGCGTAAAAATCCGGGTGGTGGCAGGCTTTCAGGCTGAAATACCATCACTCGTCCTGGTTCCGGCATTTTACCTTCTCGGTTGCAGCGACCAGCGGCCTGAGCAATGGAGTCCAATCCTGCCATGGCTCTATACACAACGGGGAAATCCACATCAACGCCGGCTTCAATCAACTGAGTGCTGATGACTCGCAGGGGCGTTGTGTCGCCCTTGTGTCGCTCAGCCAACTTCTGGCGAATAGCTTTAAGCGCTGTTGAACGATGTTCCGCACACATATTTGCCGACAAGTGGTAAGCATTACCATCATCCGGCAATAATTCATAAAGGGTTCGGGCATCCTGACGCTTATTCACAATCACCAGACAGCAGGGCTCAGTAGCAATTTCTTTAGCCAGCGTTTCCCAGCTTGTGGGTTGATCAGGATTGGTGGGGAGTTCCACGGTGACGCGCTTGAGTTTCTGGGCCAGTTCCTTCGGATCAGGGATGAT
>NZ_JACUUA010000243.1 GCF_014859565.1 Marinospirillum sp.
ATTGATTATTCAGCGATTGTTACAGACTTTTGCTATCGCATCACAGAGGTATTTAAGGTTGTGGTCACTGTAACCGGCAATATTCATGCGACCAGTCTTGACCATATAAATACCAAATTCTTGTTGCAGGCGTGTGACTTCATCCGGCTTTAAGCCAGAATAAGAAAACATGCCGCGTTGTTCAGCCACGCAAGCAAATTTTTCTGCCAGTCCATAAGGCTGTAGCGCTGCTACAAATTGCTTACGCAAGGAATTGATACGCCCGCGCATTTCATCCACTTCACTGCGCCACAGGCTGTTTAACTCACTGCTGCCGAGTACGGTGGCAACGATGGCGCTGCCATGTGCCGGTGGGTTGGAGTAGTTGGAACGAGCCACCAGAGCCAGCTGGCTACGAACTTTCTGCATTTCGTCAGCATTTTTTGCCACGGCAATAAATGCACCGATACGCTCACGGTAGAGGCCAAAGTTTTTTGAACAGGAAGCGGTGATCATCACTTCGGGTAGTTGTTCAGACAGCAGGCGAACAGCAAAGGCATCTTCTTCCAGTCCTGCACCAAAGCCCTGGTAGGCAAAGTCAATCAGGGGTAGCAGTTCCCGCTCCTGCAGAATAACAAGAACCTCTTGCCATTGTTCGGCAGAAAGATCAAAACCCGTGGGGTTATGGCAGCAGGCATGCAGCAGCACAACATCACCCTGGGGGATTTGTTTCAAGCTAGCCAGCATGGCAGGAAAATCCAGCCGGTTGGTGTTGGTATCCACATAGGCATAACTGCCATATTCCACTCCGGCAGCATTAAAAATAGCGTAGTGGTTCGGCCAGGTGGGATCAGAAATCCAAACTTTTTTCTGTGGAGCGCAGCGCTTGATAAAGTCAGCTGCCAGCCGCAGGGCACCGGTGCCACCGGGAGATTGGGTCAGGCTGGCACGTTTATTTGCCAGTACACTGGAGTTGTTACCAAAAACCAATGGCAGCATCAGTTCGGAAAAGAGGGGGTCACCGTGGGAACCGATGTAACTTTTGGTGGTTTCTCTAGTTAGCAGCAGGGCTTCAGCTTCTCTGACGGCTTGTAGAATAGGGGTGTTACCCTGCGCATCCCGGTACACACCAACACCCAGATCAATTTTGGCGGGGTTGGTGTCACGGTTAAAGGCCTCAATCAGGCCGAGTATAGGATCTGCAGGCAGAAGTTCCACTTGTCCGAACATGTTATTTCCTTCAGGAGGCTGGGGTGAATTTGCAGCATTGTACCCAACCGCGCGAAGCAATTAAATGTGCATTACTGGTGTGTGCTTTCTTTTTTGATGGCAGTAGAAATAACAGCCTGACCCTTACCGCGTGACTTGGCCAGATACATGGCGTTGTCGGCACTGGTTAGCAGGGCATTAGGGCTGGTGCCCTGTTCTGGCCAGAGTGCCACACCGATGCTGGCACCGGCTTGTAATTGATGCTTCTGCCAACTGAGCGGTTGTGCCAGCAGATTGCAGAGCTGCTCAGCGACAATGATGGCCTGCTCGGCAGAGGTGACGGACGGCATCAGTGCAATTAGCTCATCACCACCCAGGCGTGCAGCAGTATCCTGAGGATTCATGGCTTGTTGTAATCTTGTTGCCAGTTTCTGTAGTAGTGCATCACCGGCATCATGACCGTAAACATCATTGATGTTCTTAAAACCATCCAGATCAATAAAAAACAGCGCAAATGGTTGACTGGCAACAGCGGCTTTTGAACAGGCGTCTTCCAGGCGGATATTCAGCAAACTACGGTTGCACAGTCCGGTTAATACATCGTGATGAGCCAGATGTTGCACCTGCTCCATGGCACTGCGCAGGTGTTGTTCTCTGCGAACCGTGCTGGATACATCGGAAATCTGCAGCAGGCAGGCGGTTTGACCGTTGTGGGTTACAGGTTGCAAGAGGATGGAATGGTGCAGCCGTTGACCGGTATTTTTCTGATAAAGCGGCAGCAGTGGCGGATGCAGTTGATGGGACAAGCGGCGTGATAATCTGAACTCACGGGTTTGATCCAGTGCATCCAGCAGGGCAGGGTCAACTGTCTCACTGAACACCTGATTCAGTTTGTTGTTTAGTGCCTGTTGCTCGCTGATATCGGTGATACGTGCAATCCACGGATTCCACAGCAGGATATTCAGCTCGGTATCCACCAGGATCAGACCAGTTTCCAGAAGGTCTATCAGCGATTTTAAATCACTCTGAGTCAGCGCCATGGTATTAGGGTTTGTCCGGTGTTGTGCAGTTATTGACCCAATAGGTTTTGCAGATACTCATCAAGGGCATCATAAAATCCTTCTGCACTGTGCAGATCAATAATAAAAGCAAGGTAACCCTGCAGGGCGCGTTGGCGCAGCGAGAAATCGATTTGTACCAGCATGATCAGTGAGTCTTCCTGGTCACACAGGATTTGCAGCATTTTTTGGCAGTTGCCGCTGTAAGCTTCTGGCAGGGCAGTGTGAATTTCACGATGTAGGATATTGGCCAGGGTTGCCAGGCAGGAGTTCAGCAGAATATTGCCCAGTTCCGCCAGGGTGTCCTGCTCCAACTCGGAAATTTCGCTGGCACTGAGCTCATGCCCCACCAGAATGCGCACCAGCTCAAGGCTGCGTTCTTCTGGAAAGATCAGTGCCGCTTTGCCATTGATAAAACCATCAAAAGCCTGAGTGACACCGGCCAGAGCAATGGGTAATAGTTTGTTGAATGTGGATTCAGCGATTTGCATATCCACAAAATCAACTTTTGGCACCGACAAAAGAACTTCGTCCTGCACCAGTCGAGACAAGGCTAAGGCAGCTTTTCCGACACCAATGTTCATCAGCTCAACAACGGTTTCCTGCTGATCTGCATTAAAAAGTTTGCTCATGATCTATCCCCTGATCAGGGTGGATAACTGTTCAAGGGTCACTGGCTTGCCTAGGAACACCATACCCAACTTGGTGGCGCGTTCTACAATACTGTCCTGAATATTGGCTGTGATGAGTGCCATGCGCAGGTCAGGTTGCAACCCATTGAGGATTGTCGCCAGTTCCAGGCCATCTATACCGGGCATATTGAAGTCAATCAACACCAGATCAAAGCTCGCTGGAGTAAACAGGGTGAGCGCCTCGTCACCATTGGCAGCTTCTTGTATAGCCAGTTCTCGGTCCGTGGCCTTGGACAGTAAATGTTGCAGGGTCAAGCGAGCTACACGGCTGTCATCAACCAGCAGTATGCGGCAGGGGGTGTTTGAATCCTCGGACATGCCTTATCACCTAATTGTGAGCAACTGAAACATTAGTAATTGATTGTATTTCCTGCGAGTCGGGGTGTCCAGTTTCAGCGCAGGTTTGCCTGTTCCTGAAGTTCACATGCCTGCAGGGTATTTTCAATCAATGATGCAACGGTCATTGGGCCAACACCACCGGGTACAGGTGTAATCCATGCCGCACGTTGACTGGCAGCTGGGTATTCAACATCCCCCACCAGAGTGCCGTCATCCAAGCGATTGATGCCAACATCAATCACGATGGCGCCGGGTTTGACCCATTCACCACGCACCAGGCCGGGCTTACCAACACCCACCACCAGAATATCGGCCTGCGCCACTTCAGCAGCCAGATCTTTAGTGAAACGATGGGTCACAGTCACGGTGCAGCCAGCCAGTAGCAACTCCAGTGCCATGGGGCGGCCAACAATATTGGAAGCACCCACTATGGTGGCTTTCAGGCCTTTCAGATTGATGTCCAGTTGTTGCAGCAATGTCATCACACCCTTAGGGGTGCAAGGGCGCAACAGTGGCTGACGCTGCGCCAGTCGGCCAAGGTTGTAGGGGTGAAAGCCATCCACGTCTTTATCAGGGCGAATACGCTCAAGCAGTGGGCCGGCATCCAGGTGTGAGGGCAGGGGCAGTTGCAGCAGAATGCCATGAGTGGCCGGGTCGGCATTCAGTTGATCAATCAACTGTTCAAGATCCTGCTGGCTGGTATTGCTGTCCAGGCTGAAGGAGTGAGAAACAATACCGGCTTTTTCACAGGCAAGATGTTTGTTGCGAACATACACCTGTGAAGCAGGATCACTGCCAACCAGAATAACGGCCAGTGCCGGAGCAGATTTACCTTCCTGCAGGCGGGTGTTGATTTTTTCTGTTAGAGCTGTACGAAGGGTCAGGGCAATCTGTTTGCCATCAATCAGTTGGGCGCTCATGTAAACTCTGTGTATATCAGTAATCTGGAGTTGTGCATTGTCGCATGACTTGTCTGTAAGTGAAATAACACCTTTACATGGGTGCTCAGTTAAAGTGACGACAGGTTCTTGCTGGGGGTGTTGACCGGTTTTTTTTAATGGTCAGGAATATTTTTTGAATCAGGGGTTGACGCTGAAAATAAACTGCCTATAATGCGCTCCTCGTTGGCAGACACTTCTTCACGGAGCTGCTGACGTAGCAAGAAACGTTCGGGGTATAGCGCAGTCTGGTAGCGCGCCTGCTTTGGGAGCAGGATGTCGGGGGTTCGAATCCCTCTACCCCGACCA